>CAIJPD010000001.1 GCA_903822495.1 uncultured Chloroflexota bacterium
GGCGGGAGTGGCGCCTGGCGCCGACGCGCAGCCGCAGGCGACCAGGGTCGCGAGCGCAACCAGGACCATCGAGCGTACGACCCGCGCCGGGCTCGCCGCTGCCATCAGCCGGGCCTCGTGTAGGTCTCGGTCCGCACCGCCCCGGTCGGGTCAGTGAAGACGAACTTGGTCGTGCCGATCCCGGGCGTGTACTCGATCTGGGCGGCGCGGCCACCGATCGTGTAGCCAAGCATCCGGGCGCCCGTTCGCGGCGACGAGAATGACGTGATCGCTGCGCGGCGCAGCCCGCCGTTGATGTACGGGTACGTCCGGGTCCCTTGGTAGTGGCAGCCGCCGGCGCCGTCATCGTGGCCGTTGAGATCGTCGAGGGTCCGCATCGCCGATCCGTCCGGCTCCAGCGACCCGTAGATCGGGTATCCGTCCAGGGCCCACGCGATGGGGGATGTGGGCCCTACCGCGTCCTGCGGATGGAGCGGCGCGACGTTGTAGCGGTAGTCATCCGCCCGGCCCGCGTGGCCGCCCCACTGGTCCAGCTCGCCGGCCAGGAGCGCACCGTCGCCGCGGTTGTTCAGCGCGTTGAAGATCGGGACGCCGTTGACGGCGAGCGCACCCAGGCCCAGGCCGCCCGCACGGAGCACCGACCGCCGGGTGATCGCGGCCGAGCCGAGCGGACCGGGAGTGTGCGGGTGGACGTGGTCGCGGGGATCCATGGCGCGCAAGGTAGCTCGTGGACCGGTACCCGCGGGCGACGGCCTGGTCACCGTTGCGACACGCGCATCATCGCCGCGACGCCCCGTCCGGCGGTGTCATCATGCCCGCAGCCACCAAGACCCGGGTGGGCCGAGCCGGTTTGGCCGAGGCCCGACACCGGCGCATGGAAGAGGAGGCGGCCGTGAGCGTGCTGACCGGGAGCGTGCAACCCGTCACGGAGCGGGTCCGGGCCGCCGACGGCACCGAGATCTTCACGCGCCATTGGCCCGCCGTCGGGACCGGCTGGGCATCCGCGCTCATCGTCCACGGCCTGGCCGAACACTCCGGGCGGTACGAGCACGTCGGCAGCCATTTCGCCGAGGACGGCATCGATTCCTTCGCCCTCGACCTGCGCGGGTTCGGCCAGTCGGGCGGTGACCGTGCCTGGGTCGATCGCTGGTCACGCTTCCACGACGACATCGCCGAGCGCGTGGCGGCCATCCGCGCCTCGCGCCCCGGGCAGCCCCTGGTGATGTACGGGCATTCGCTGGGTGGCCTGCTGGTGCTGGGCTACGCGCTCGACCGGACGGGCGCGGAGCGGCCGGACGCGCTCGTGCTCTCGGCGCCGGCGATGGCCGCCACGCTGCCCGCTGCGCAGCGGGTGGCGATCAACGTCCTGGGCCGCCTCATCCCGCGCTTCCAGGTTGCGAACGGGATCCCCACCGACACGCTGTCATCGATCCCTGCTGTTCGCGAGGACTATCTCGCCGACCCGCTCAACCACCACCGGTCCTGCGTGGGCTTTGGACTCCGGGCGTTCCGCGAGCAGGCCCGCGTCAACGCGCGGCTGGACGACATCCCCGTCCCGACGCTGGTGGTGCACGGCGGCCTTGACCGGCTGGTGCCGGTGGAGTCATCGGCGGTGCTCGCCGGCCACCCGCACGTGACCCGCCGCGTCTTCGAGGGGGTCGCCCATGAGCTGCACAACGAGCCGCAGGCCGATCGGGTCCTGGAGGAGATCGTGGGATGGGTCCGGGGGGCCGTCGCGCCGTAGGTCCGGCAGCACTGGTGCCAGCGCCCCCCCGGGGGGGGGGCGATCGCGTGAGGGGCGCCGCGCCGAGCGCTGCAACGAATGCGGCTCATCTCGGGTCAGGGCCCGGCCCGCGCCGACTGACGCCCGACCTCCGGGCCGGGCATGGCCCGGGCGACCGGACCCGTCTCAGGCCCGGCGAGGGGATCGGGCCGGGGCCTCCAGCGGGGCCGACCACGCGGCGATGTGCCCGGCGATCACGTCGGCCGTGCCTGTTGGAACCCGTGCCTCGCCGGCGAACGTCGGCCAGCCGGCCACGGCGTCGAGCACCTCGTCCACGATGCGTGACGCCCCGGGGACCGCGAACCGATCGGCCACCTCGCGCACGTCGTCGCGCTGGATCTGGGTGGTCTTGCCGTTGACCGCCATCAGGTGCTGGCGCGTCCACTTGCTCGACGGGGCGTGCGCGTGCGTCACGTCGTACGCCGGCGAAAGCGCCCACTCGCCGCCCTGCGGCAGGACGAACGCGAAGTTCTTGGTGTGGTCGTCGCAGTTGGCGGCCGCCACGTTGAAGACCATGCGCCGATAGGCTTCGGCCCGGCTGACCGGTCCCAGGCCCAGGCGGTCCATGGTCCCGAACAGCTGGGCATAGTCGTGCGCTCCGATGAGTCGGTAGTCGAGGTGGGCCAGCGCGCACAGCGACTGGACGTGGACCTTGGCGCCGTCGGCACCGCGGTCGAACCGCTTCGTCAGGAAGTGGGCCCGGCCACCCTCCTCCAGGAGCCGGGAGTCGCTCATCTGGATGCCGGCCGCGACCGCCATCCGGTAGTAGGCGTATTCGATCCGACCGTAGTACCGCGGGGTGCCCAGGTCCTGGTCGCCGCCGACGCCGTCCAGCTTCAGCAGCCAGTGCTCGAATCCGGGATCCGCCGGCACCTGGCCGGAGCGGATCTCCCCGGTCTCCGGGTTCAGCGCGATCACGGCCTTGGCCCTGGCGCCGCCGGCGGACGTCCCGACGGCGATGAGGTGAGCCAGGGCGTCGGTGATCCCGGCCTCCGTGTCGATGTGGCCCGACAGGGTGGCGCGCGCGGCCAGCACCAGCTCCCCCAGCTCGATGGCCGTGGACTTCCTGGTCTGCGGGCCGCGGGCCGGCCTGAACTCCAGGGCCCCGATGCCCCGGCGGCCCAGGTACGCCAGCCGATCCAGCGGCGTGATCCGGTCGGCGGGCACGCCCTCGGCGGCAAGGTAGGCGTTGGTCAGCGCGTTGCCGAACGCGTCGGGCAGGGAGTCCGCCAGCATCGCCGGCAGGCGCAGCCATGTGTCGGGGGAGAGGTCCGGGAACACGAAGACCCGGCCGCCGGCCGGGAGGTTGATGGGCGACAGCTCGATACGCGAGCGGACCCAGCCGGGGTCGTACTCGAAGGCGTAGAAGCCGGTACCCGGGTCAAGGGCCACGGCGCCCACGGTCGCCCCCCAGCACAGCACCTCGATGAGGTTGACCGGCCGGTAGGTCACCGAGGCCGGCCCTGGGTGCGCGGGTGTCGGACGCGCGTCCGCTCCGGGGTGCGTCGGCTGGTCCGCAGCATCTGCATCGGCGACACCTGGGCAGCGGGTGCCAGATCTTCCAGCCAGGTCGTCCGGCCGAGGGCGCGGACCAGCGCGATGAGCGTCGCCACCGACGAGCCCCGCCCGCGCTCGAGATTGCCGAGCGCCCGGATGGAGACATCGGCGAGTTGCGCGAGCTCGGCCTGACCGAGGTCCTGGGCGATGCGCGACCGCCGGACCTGTTCGCCCAGCGTGGCTTCGAGCTCCTCGATCGTCAAAACGTCCATAGCATGCTCAATAGTGCTGGTAGATTGCGGAATGACCTACAAACAGCAGTATCATGCCGGTCTTGCAGGCTGTCAACCAGTTGCGCCATCCGACGACCATGCACCGGATCGCCGAGCACATGGTCGGGTCTAGGTGGTCCGTGGGTAGGGTGCCGCGCTCGGCTGAGCGACGACTCCCCGCGCCTTGGCCCGGTGGCGGTCCGCCTTGGCCCGGTTGCCGCACCTCGTCATGTCGCACCAGAGCCGCGTCCCGGCACGGCTGGCGTCGCGGAACGCGCGCTGACAGCGCGGGCCGGCGCACAAGCGCAGGCGCCCGACCTCGCCTTCCGTGACGGCGCGCAGGATCACCTGGGCCAGCCGGCCCAGCGCGTCGTCGACCGGGTCACCCAGGTGTCGATGACCGACTGCGAAGCCGTCGGGGCTGGCGATCAGCTCGATCGGGGCGACCGCACGCAGGGCACGGTTGATGTCCGCGAGAACGGCCGCCTCGGGCGGGCGGTGCCCGGTCGTCGCAGAGAAGAGTCCACGCAGGGCGGTGCGCAGGTGATGGGCCCGGCTGGCGATGTCCCGGCTGGACGGGAGCCGGCGGTGATCGGGGTGCACGAGGCCCCGGCCGATCAGCCAGGCGAGCACATGCACGTCGTCCGGCAGTTCGTCAGGACCTACCGGGCCGGCGGTGTTGACAAAGGCCAGGACGTCGGCGACCTCGGCGCGGTGGCTGTGCGTACGGTGGTCGTGGGCGGGCATAAAAGTAACCGTATTGGGCGTTTGACAGGGGTATCTTCCTGAAAGATACTTTCCTTGTCAACAAAGATGACCTGAGAGTCACGAGTTCCAGAGGTTCCATCATGTTCTTCACGATCCTGGGCGGCGTCGCCCTCCTGGCGGCCGTCGCCGCCATCCTCATCCTCACCCCCGCCCACCCGTGGGGGCTCGACGGCGAGACCTGGTATGAGCAGTTCGCTCCCCGTGGCCGCCGCGACACCTTCGCGGAAGAGCTGACGGTCATGCGCATCGAGGCCGAGGCCGAGGCCATCGTCACGGCCCGCCAGCCCAGCCGGACGCGGGCTTCCGCCAAGCTCGGCGACGTGGCACCCGCCGCTACCCGCCTGGGGGCCTCCAACCACGGCTGGTAGCACCCGGCCAACACACATGAAACGGCCCGCTCCGGACCTCCGGGGCGGGCCTTCGTGTATGCGGAGCCGGTGCGACCCGTGCGCCGGGCTAGCTCTCGACCGGGATCCCGAAGACGCGTGACGCGGTTCGCCACAGGATGTCGTCGCGTTCCGCTGTCGTGAGACCGGCCTCGTCGATCGTGGCCAGCCGCATCTGGTGGACGTCGCCCGGATCGCGGACCCAGCGCCAGGTCGCCGACCAGTCGGTCCCGAACATGATCCGGTCGGAGCCTAGCTCCCGGACCGCGGTCCGCAGGTGTTCCGCCGTCGTGCCGACCGTATCGAAGTAGACGTTGTCGTTGCGCAGCGCCACGACCAGCGCGTTGTCGAAGAGATGCTGGATGCTCCGGCCCATCTTCGTCAGGACGATCGGGACCGCGGGATGGCGGTTGGCCAGGTCGTCCACCCAGGCCGGATCACCGTAGCGCAACCCGCCCGCGTACTGCGTCCAGGCGGTGGGCAGCTGGATCGGCGCGTTGCCGTGGCGCTCCAGCACGGCCATCAGCGGCTCGAAGTCGTCCGCGATGACCTCCGGGTTGATCTCGCGGGTGATGGCGCGGACGGACACCTCCCCGATGCCGCGCAGGCCCAGCTCCCCGAGGCAGCGCTCCGCCTCGCGCACGGCCTGCTCGCGGGAGGCGGTAGGGTCAGCGGCGTAGCCGAGCGCGCGCTGCTGCTTGCCGACCCCGCCCAGCCCCACGAACCGGTCCGGGTGCGCGCGCACGGCGGCGGCCACCATGTCGTTGGTGGTGTTTCCGGACGTGGGTTGCACCACAGCGTGGGTCACGCCGTAGCGGTCCATCTGCTCCAGGAGGTGCTGGGAGTTGTCGTACGCGGGCTCTCGTCGGCCGGCGTTGTACAGGTCCGGGAAGCGCTTCCGGAACTGGAGCACGTCGCGGGGCGTGCGGATCTGCTCACTGAGGTCGTCGAACGACGGGAACCCCAGGATGTGGACATGCGTGTCGATGAGCGGCATCCGTTCCCCCCGCTGCTGCCCGTGCGATCTGGAATGGAGCATACCCGTCGCCCGCCCCGGGAATCGAAACGGGCGGCCGTGGCCGCCCGTGGGATGGTGCAGGTGATGGCTGGCGAGGAAGGATTCGAACCTTCAATCCCCTGATCCAGAGTCAATTCCCCGAATCGGGCCTCGCGAGCCGCGGTTTGAGCGTGCGGCGGGCCTCAGTCGGCCGCCGAATCGGGGTGAGTCAGATGCCCATCCCGAAATGAGTCAGATGCCCATCCCGAAAACGGGAAGAGTCAGTTGCCCTATCTGGGCGAGGCCATTCTACCGCGGCCGATCGCGCTCTACGACGGGGACCGGCGCGCTCGCTGGGTCGGCCTGAGGCAGACGCTACTCAGATCAGCTACGTTAGATCGGCGGGAGGGTTGATGAGCTCAGGCCAACGCACGTCGCGAGCGCGAAAGCGAAGCTCTGTCTCCGCGCCCCTCGGTGCGCCCCCGACTGGCAGGCCCGCAAGAACAGTTCGCCAGGTGACTGCGGGTGGGCGCGCCTCGAGCGAAGGGACGAAGTTCCACGCGTCCGTCGCGACGGTCGTCTATGTGTCGATCCTCGCCAAGACACCGCTGACGTGGTTCGGGCCCACGGCACGGCTCCCGATCGCCGTTCGGGCGGAAACCGGGGGCGGCGGGGACGATCTCGAGATCGAGTTCGACCCCGCTTCGGTCGCCGAGGTTCAGGCTCGCCACCAGATGAACGGTGGCGAGAAGTTCACCGCTCTCCTCGATGCGATCGCCGCAAGGACTCGAGGGAAGTCGCCGAGCCCGATCGCCCTCGTCGCAGGTCGGCATACGTCGAGTGCGCTCGTCTTCACCGGAATCGCGAAGGACCTGGACGGCCTGCGGGCAGGTGTGGACGAGGCCCGCCTAGCGCCGCCGGTCACGGGCATGCTCGCCGATCCCGAGAAGCGGCGAGTCCTCGAGCACCTGTTCGTTGTCGATGTCGATTTCGACCGGTCGCCGAGCCCAGAACGAGAGAACGCACTCGAGAAGCTCCGCCGACGCCTGGTGGACGAGTCGAGAGCGGAGGAGGCGTGGGCCGTCCTGTTCGAGGACGCCGTGGACCTATGCGCCACTGGGTCCCGCCGCACCGAGTCCGAGCTCGTCGATCGCCTCGCATATAGGGGCATCCACCTGCGAGAAGAGACGCCCGATGAGGCAGCACGGGCTGAGCTGGACTCGATTCGCACGCGCCAGCTCGAGGAGCACTATCCGGAACTCGCGGCCGTGGGGCTCCAGCGCGTCGTGGGCGACCTTGAGACCCGAGGCGGCGGCGCAAAGGTCCGCGCCGTGGGGTTGCGATTTCTTGCTCACGCGCTATTGACTCTCAAGCGTGTCGATGAAGCCCGTGAAGCTGCCCGTCGCGCAACCGAACTCGATCCGGATAGCGCCGACACGCACGCTACTGAACCGCCCTGGGTTTCGTGGAGACTCGGGTGATTGGGTTTCAAGCGGCCTCGGTGGTCGCCTGTAGCTGGTGATGGTAGGCCGCCTCGAACTCGGCGGGCGGGATGTCACCGCAGGCCGAGTGCAGGCGCTCGGCGTTCCACCAGGCGACCCAGGCGGCGGTGGCGAGCTCGACCTGGTCGACCGTCCGCCAGGGTCCTTGCGCCCGGATGAGTTCGGTCTTGTACAGGCCGTTGACCGTCTCGGCGAGGGCGTTGTCGTACGAGTCCCCTTTGCTCCCGACCGAGGTGACGGCTCCTTCGTCGGCCAGGCGCTCGGTGTACCGAATCGCGAGGTATTGCGACCCCCTGTCGGAGTGATGGACGAGTCCGCCGAGATCGGCTGATCGTCGACTCCAGATCGCCATCTCCAGGGCGTCGAGGGCGAGCTCGGCACGCAGCGAGGACGACACCCGCCAGCCGACGATCGCGCGGCTGAACGCGTCGATCACGAAGGCCGTGTACACGAAGCCCGACCAGGTGGACACGTACGTGATGTCGGCCAGCCACAGGCGGTTCGGGGCGGCGGCGCTGAAGACCCGCTCGACGAGGTCGGCCGGCCGCGGGGAGAGCTCGGAGCTGATCGTCGTGCGCTTGACCTTGCCGCGCACGACGCCGGCCAGGCCAAGGCCGCGCATCAGCCGGGCCACCTGGTCCCGCCCGATGTCGGCGCCCCCGCGCCGCAGGGCATGCCACAGCTTGCGCGCGCCGTACACGGCGTAGTTGGCCTTGTGGATCCGGGCGATGTCGAGCGAGACCGCCGCGTCGCGGATCTGGCGGGCGGACGGTGGCCGGACCCGGGCGGCGTAGTAGGACGACGGGGCGATCGCCAGGGTCTGGCAGATCGGCTCGACCCCGAACGAGCCCCGGTGCTCGTCGATGTACGTGATCATTTCGTGGATCGGCGGTCGAGCTCCGCCCCGAAGAAAATCGCCGCGCTCTTGAGGATCTCGTTGGCCCGGCGCAGCTCGCGGTTCTCCCGCTCGAGCTCCTTCATGCGGGCGCGCTCCTCGGTCGTCAGCCCGGTCCGCTTGCCACCGTCGACCTCCGCCTGGCGGACCCAGTTGCGCAGGGACTCGGGCCCGATGCCCAGCTGGCCGGCAACCCGCGTGACCGCGCCGAACCGTTCACCCCGCTCGCTGGCGGTCTCGAGGACCATCCGGACGGCCCGCTCCCGGAGCTCGGGTGGGTACCGACGTTGCGTGCTGTGCTCTGCCATGACTCCATGTTCCTCCAAACGATGGAGTCTCCACCGAAGTCAGGGCGGTTCA
>CAIJPD010000002.1 GCA_903822495.1 uncultured Chloroflexota bacterium
GCGCCCGCCGGCCCTGCGGTCAGTCGATCGTGCCGCCCGGCGCCCGCCGGCCCTGCGGTCAGTCGATCGTGCCGCCCGGCGCCCGCCGGCCCTGCGGTCAGTGGATCGTGCCGCCCGGCGCGGGGTCGAGGACCTCGACGTCATACAGCCCGCGCGCCTCGAGCTCGCGCCGGAGCTCGTCCGGGGTGCCGGCGAGCATGGGGAACGTCCCGTAGTGGATCGGGATCACCTTGCGGATGCCGAGCAACTCGACCGCCAGTGCCGCCTCGCGTGGGCCCATGGTGTAGTGGCCGCCGATCGGCAGGAGGGCGACGAACGGCCGATACAGCTCCCGGATCAGGCGCATGTCGCCGAAGACATTGGTGTCGCCCGCGTGATAGACGCGCCGACCGTCCTCCACCTCGATGATGAACCCGGCGGGCTCGCCCAGGTAGAGCGTGGTGCCGGCCGCCTCGTCCCACGTGCCGCCCGAGTGGTCCGCGCGAGTCATGCTGACCTTCAGGCCCGCCGCCGTCACCGTGCCACCCTTGTTCATCCCGATGACGCCGTCCGCGCCGGCGGTCAGGGTGTGGCCCAGCCAGAGCGCCAGTTCGTGCATGGCCGGCCAGGCGGGCCGAGTTCGGGCACCGATCTCCAGGCAGTCGCCCACGTGGTCATTGTGGCCGTGGGTGACCAGCATCAGGTCACAGGTCTTGACATCCCGGGCGAGCCTGGGGCTCTTGGGGTTGCCGAACCAGGGATCAACCAGGACGGTCTTGCCGCCCGGTGTCCGGATCTCCACGCAAGCATGGCCGTACCACGTGACGGCCAGCCCTCCACCCAGTCCCATGGCACACCTCTTCGCTGCGTTGGCGTTAGGGTAGCCCCGGGACAGCGCCGCGGCTGGGACCGACCGGCCCCCGTTCGCCGGGCCGTCCGTCCCCCGCTACACTCGCGACGTGCCTGCCGAGCGGATTGCCCAGAACCTCGCATTCATCAATTGGACCCTCCTGGTGGGCCTCGCGCTGGGCTCGGCGGCGGTGGTCGTGCTGGGCCGGCTCCGGACTCAGGCCACGCGCGGCTACCTGGCCTTCACGGCGTTCTGCGCGCTGGGCTTCGGGTGGCTCGCCTGGCTGTCGGACGGGGCCCTGCCGGCCTCCCTGGGCGCCTCGCCCGTGGTGGCGGACCCCACGTGGGACGTGCCACGGCGGCTCGCGCTGGCGCTCTTCTGCGTCCTGTGTGCCGTCCTGGTCGTGGCGATGGCACGGCGCCGACGGGCGGCGCCGCTGGGGATCGCGACCCTGGCGACGGGGATGGCCGTCCTGGTCATTGCCGCCCTCTCGTGGGGTGGGAGTCCGCTGGGATCGCTGGCACTCCTGGTCCAACTCTCGGTGCTCTCGGTCGCCACGGGCGGCGTCTTCGCCGCGATGGTGCTGGGCCACTGGTACCTGGTGACGCCCAAGCTGCCCGAGGCGCCGCTGGTGCTGCTCTCCCGACTCCTGCTCTGGGTGCTGGTCGCCCAGGTGGTCCTCTTCGCCGCCTGGCTGGGCCTGGGCGCGGGACCGGGGGCCAAGCCGGGGTTCGCCGGGCTCTTCGGACCGACGGCCCTGTTCGTCTGGCTGCGCTTGATCGTGGGCCTGGTCTTCCCACTGGTGGTCAGCTGGGCCGCGGTGCAGACCGCCCGAACTCGGTCGATGGAATCGGCGACCGGGCTCCTGTACATCAACGTGGGCACCATCGCGGCGGGCACCATCGTTGCCGCGGGGCTCTACTTCGGCAGCGGGCTGCTGGTTTGAGCGGGCAGGGCCTGTCGCGCAGGAGGGCCGCATGAAGTTCGACGAGTCCTGGTCCGTGGGGCAGGTCGACCTCGACTGGATCGAGGCCACGTCTGCCCCCGTTCACCCCATCCTGGCCGAGATCGAGGCGATGGCCGAACCCCGGCGGATCCCCATCGTCTCCCGGGCCGTCGGTCGGGCCCTGGCCGCCATGGCGGCCGGCCGGCCGAGGATCGTCGAGGTGGGGACGGCCTACGGCTACTCCACGCTCTGGATGGCGCTTGCGCAGCACACCGACGGGCGGATCGTGACGATCGACCCGGATCGCGAACGGACGGACCTCGCCCGGGCCTGGTGGCGGCGGGCCGGCATCCCGGACGAGCGCATCACCGTGATCAACGAGCCCGCGCTGTCAGCCATAGCGCGTGGCCACCCCGCGCTGGTCGGGCCGTTCGACCTGGTCTTCCTCGACGCCCTGAAGGACGAGTATCTGGGCTACCTCGAGGGACTGCTCCCGGCCTTGGTGCCCGGCGGCGTCGTGCTCGCCGACAACGTCCTGTGGAGCGGCCGGGTCTCCGGGGCGCGGCCCATGGTCGCGGGTCGTGACGACGTCCTGGGGCTCCGGGACTTCAGCCAGGCCATGCTCAACGACGGGCGCTTCGCGGCGACGCTCCTGCCCGTGGATGACGGCCTCCTCGTTGCGACGTTGCGGCCATGACGCAGCCTGCCGAGGGTCCTGTGGCCGGGCTTCCCGGGATGGTCGTCCGGGTCCGCCTCTTCGCGCGCCAGCGCGAGCTGGCAGGCGCCCGCGAGGTCCGCGTGGGCCTCGCTCCCGGCGCCACCGTGGAGGACGGCTGGGCGGCCGTCGCGGGGCTCCACCCGACCATCGCCTCGGGTCGGCCCTACCTGCGGTTCGCCATCAATGGCGACTACGCGGATCCGTCCGCGCCGCTGTCCGATGGCGACGAGCTGGCCTGCATCCCCCCGGTCAGCGGCGGCTCGGACCATGATGCCGGGCCGGCGGCGCGGGTCCTTGAGCTGCGCGAGGCGCCATTCGGCAACGAGCTGCTCACCGAGCTGGCTGACCGGCTGGCGCTCCACGCGGACGGCGCCGTGGTGGGCTTCCTGGGTCTCACCCGCGAGTCGCCCGGGACGCCGGCGCCTGGCCAGGAGGCAGAGGCGGCGCTCTACGCCGGCCGCCAGGTTGTGGCCCTCGACTACGAGGCGCACGACACCATGGCCCTCCGGATCCTGGGCCAGATCGCCGACGAGATCGAGGCCCGCTTCGGCGTCCGACGGGTCGCCATCATCCATCGCACCGGCGACGTCCCACTGGGCCAGCCAAGCATCGCGATCGTCACCTGTTCCCCCCATCGGGGCCCCGCCTTCGACGCCGCGCGCTACGCGATCGAGGAGGTCAAGGCACGGGCGCCCATCTGGAAGGCGGAGCACTTCGCCGATGGCAAGGTGTGGATCGGCGCGCCGGCCCGGGAACGCGCACGCCCGCCGGAGCCGACCGGTGGCGACCCGGCCGGAACGGGTGCGGCCGCGTCACCGGGGGAGCGCTGATGTCCGCCCCGCAGCCGACCGGTCTCGACGCGGACGTGGCCCGCCTGCGCGAGCTGGCCGCTGGCCTGGCCGCCGCCTGGGCCCCCATCACGCGCCGACGCGTGACGTCCGGCCAGGAGCGGGCGATCCTGCGGCTGCTGGGCGTGGGAGGCGTGGACGCCGCCGGCCGCCCACTCGCAGTGGAGGTCGTCGATCGCTACCTGTCAACCGGCCACCACCGGCTGGCCACCGGGATCCTCCTGCCGTTCGTGGCCGGCCTCCTGGAGTACGAGACCACCCCCCAGGCGCTGGCCCTCGACGTGGCCTCCGGGGCCGTCGACCTGGGCCTTGAGTCAGAGGTGCTCGGCGATCCCGCGCGGCGGCGCCTCGCCGAGTCGGAGGCCCGCCGCCTGGTCGCCGCCGGCGTCGATCGGATCGATGCCAACCGGGTCGCCCGACGCGAGCTGCAGGCCGTCCTGGGCGAGCCGGGCCGCCCGCTGGTGGGGCTCAGCGTGCGCGAGGAGGTCGCCACGGACGCCCTCGCGGAGGCGAGGGCCGCGGTCCGCGATGGGGTGGACCTGCTCAGGGTGGAGGTGCCATCCGGGCGGGAGCTGACGGCGCGGCTGAAGGCGGCCGGCGTCACCGTTCGCCCGTGGGGGCCCAGCGCGGGGCAGATCGCCGGCGCGGGCGACGGGGCGGACGTCGCGCCGACCGGCAGCCAGCGTGGACTGGCCGCCCTCCGTTCGGCCATCGATCGCGCCGCAGCCGAGCGGCCCGGCTACGTGCGGCTGGCCATCGCCGCGCAGGCGCTGTCGGCCCCCGAGGCGGCCGTGGTGGCGGGCATGGAGCGGGTCGATCTCGTGGAATCGGACCCGATCGACGAGATCGTGGCCGTGGGGGTGGACCCGGACCGAGCCCTCGCCGACCACGCCTTCGCACGGCGCATCCTCTGGCGCGCAGGTGCAGGCATCGTCATCGGCGCGGGCCCGCTCGTGGTGGCACCCGACCTGGCCCGCGGCGTGCCCTCGGACCCGGCCGTCCGCGCCGGCCGCGCCCTCGCCCTCCAGCTGCTGAGCGCCGCGCTGGCCGCCGCCGAGGGACTCCCGCCGGACCAGGTCGTGATTGGGGCCATCCCGGCCTGGCTGCTGGGCGAGGGAGAGCCGTTTGCCCGGGCCGCGGCGGAGATCTGCCTCCGGCGGACGCTCCTCCCCGATCACCCGCTGGTCTTCGTGGAGCCGCTGGACACCCCGGCCTCGGGGCTGGTGCGGGGCGTCCAGTCGCCCCGTGGATCCTGGCCATTCCTCCTGGGGGCCCTGTTGCCGGCCCCGCCGGCCGGAGCGATCGTCCTGCGTCGGACCGGCGAGGACGGCATCCGGCGGATCGCCGCGGACACGCGCCGTGCGGCTGCCGTGGCCGGGGAGCTGGCCGACTCGCGGGATCAGGGCCAGCTCCGCGGCGTGAGCCTCGACCACGCGCGCGCCAGCCTCGGCGCCGCCATCTCAACCCTGGAGGGCCTCTCGTCAGGCGGCTGGGGCACCGTCGTCGGCGAACGCCCGGACGGCGTGTCGGGCGGGGCTGGCTGGCTGGGTCGTGGCCCGGATTCCGTCACGGACCGGGCCGACCCGTTTGACCCCTTGGCGGAGGCGCTCGCGGCGCACCCGGCGGGCTAGCTGGCGTCGGCCGGAGCCGGCGGCCGCGGACAGGCGACCGGTCCCGGCAAGGGACCAGTGCCGGCGGGCTACTCGAGCCGCTGGTCCTCGGCGATCAGGAACGCCTCGGACGCGGTGTCCCTCACCTCGTGGCCCTCCGCGTCGTAGACATCGTCGACATCGTCCGCGGCCACGCCGGGCTCGACCGGCTGGTGGACCACCAGGACCGAGCTGCGGGCGTTGATCAGGACGTTGCGGGCCACGCTGCCGAGCACCGCGCGCGCGACGCCCGTGAGGCCCGCGGTCCCCACGAGGATCAGGTCCGTATCGGACGCCCGCGCCAGTCGGACAATCTCGTGCGCGGGGTCGCCCGAGAGCACCAGGGTCTCGGCGTCGATCCCGGCGGCCTTCAGGATGGCGGCCGTCTCGACCGTTGCCGCGGCCAGGCGTGCCTCCGACTCCGCGGTGGACTCGATCATCTCGGTCATGAACGCGCCCGACACGGCGGGGCTGAACCCGAGGGCCGCGGCATTCAGGACCTCGGCGACCGCCACGACCTTGACGCCCGAGCCCGCCAGCGCCGGCAGGCGGGTGAGGAGCGCCGCGGCCGACCGGGCGCCGACCGAGCCATCGTCGGCCAGGATCACGGACCTGACGGCGGGCCGCCGGGCGACCAGGACCGGGCAGGTGGCATGGTCGACGATCTCGGCGGACACCGACCCCAGCAGCAGGCGCTTCCAGCCGCCCAGGCCGCGGCTCCCCACGACGATCAGGTCCGCGCCCAGCACGTTCGATTCTTCGACGACCCGGGTGGCCGCTCGACCGCGCAGGACCTCGGACCGGACGACGACCCCGGGGCGCTCCAGTCGAGCCTTCAGCCCGTCCAGCGCCGCCTTGAGCTCGTCCACCATCTGCCGCTCGATCGCCTCCGCATCAGCGGGCACGTAGGACTCCCAGGCCGACCCGAACAGGTCGGGCGCTGCCCCGAGGACCGCGACCAGGAGGATCTCCGTCCCCGCCGGCAAGGCGAGGGAGGACACGGTGTCGACGGCGTTGGTGGCAGAGGTCGAGCCATCGGAAGCGAGGAGGATCTTCATCTCTTGGGCTCCTTGTCAGGCCGCTCAATCCGGCGGCCAGGGGTGTCGCCGGAACCTGTCCGCTGGGCTTGCCACGACGACGGACCCCGGGGCCGAACCCCACCGGGCCGCGGCCCGGTGGGTCTGGCGGGCGCCTCGGACTGTTGCCATCAGTGTCGATCCGGGTCGCACCCGAGACGAGGGCCGTTCGGCCCGAAGGCCATCACCCGCGCGCCCTGTGCGCTCTCCGCGCGCTCCGCGGCGCTATCCTGTAGCCCATCCCAGCGTTGCGGGCCGGGTCACCCGGCCCATCTTGCGCGATGAGAAGCACCGCCCACCACGACACGTCCGGCGTGGGCCGACGGAGGAACCATGATCGACTGGGCCGAGCTCGGGATGTCAGCCATCGCCGTGCCGGATGCGCGCCGCGACCGTGAGCGCCGCCTCGCGGAGCTTGGCCGCGATGTGGTCGGCGCCGCCTACCTGCGCGGAGACTTCGTGCTCAGCTCGGGCCAGCGCAGCAACTACTACTTCGACAAGTACCTGTTCGAGACCAAGCCCGGAATCCTGCGTGGCGTCGCCCACTTCCTCGCGGAGTTGGTGCCGCCCCAGACGGATCGCATCGCCGGCACCGAGCTGGGTGCCGTCGCGCTGGCCACCGCCCTCTCGCTGGAGACGGGCCTCCCGTTCGTGATCGCCCGCAAGGGCACCAAGGCGTACAGCACCTCCCGGATGGTCGAGGGCGAGATCTATCCCGGGGACCGCGTGGTCGTCGTCGAGGACGTGATCAGCACGGGCGCCCAGGGGATTCGCGCCGCCGACCGCCTCAAGGAGGCCGGCGCCACGGTGCTGGGCATCCTCGCCGTCATCGATCGCGAGCAGGGCGGCCCCGAGGCCATCTCAGCCGCAGGCTACACGCTGACCACCCTCTTCTCGCGCAAGGACCTGGGGATCTGACCATGACTGTCACGAACGCGTCCTCCCGCACCTGGGAGCTCCTGGGCCGGGGCGGCTCGGCAGCCAATGAGCACGCGGCCATCCGGCCCACCAAGTACAACGGCCTGGCCGATCCCCACGGTGCCGAGGAGCTGGGCAGGGGCCTCGCGGAGGGGATCCGAGCCCTGGCGCCCGCCGCGATCGTCATCTGGGAGGACCCGGAGGACGTCGCCCTGGGCCTCATCGTTGGCCGCGAGCTGTCGCTGCCGGTCATCCGCGCCTACGACGCCGATGGCCTTGTTGGCCACAGCGCCGGCCTCCCGGCCGCTCCCCGTGTCGTCCTGGTCGCCGACGCGATCCGGGATGGTCGCGTGGTGCGTGCCGCCCAGGCGCTCGCCGAGCAGCAAGGCGGCGCCCTGATCGGCACCGCCGTCCTCATCGAGACGCCAAGCCTGCGCGAGTCCGGCGCCGCCGCCGGGACGGTGATCGCCCTGGTCCAGTCGGCCGATGACGCCGATGGGGCCGCCTGATGGCCGGTCGCAGCAACCCGTCCGCCGACGCGGCGGCCGCGGACAAGGCCTCCACTGCCGGCGAGGCAGCCCCCGTGGCGGCCGGTCAGGTCCACGCCGACGCCACCCGGATCGGCGCGATGCTGGCGGAGATTGCCAGGATCGGCCCCGATGCCACCGGCGGGGGGATCTCGCGCATCTCCTTCACCAAGGACGAGCGGACGGCTCACGACCTCGTGAGCGGCTGGCTCAAGGCCCTCGGCTTCACCATCAAGGTTGACGCCATCGGCAACACCATCGCGGAGCGGCCCGGCACGGTCCCTGGCGCCCCGGCGATCGGCGTGGGCTCGCACCTCGACAGCGTCCCGCATGGCGGCCGCTTCGACGGCATCGTCGGCGTGGTGGGCGCCGTGGAGATGGCGCGCCTGTTCGTCGAGAACGGCGTCGCGACCAGGCATCCGCTCCGGATCGTGATCTTCGCCGGTGAGGAGGGCGCGCGCTTCGGCGAGCCGTGCGTGGGGTCCAAGGCGGTCGCCGGAAACCTCGGCAACCGCGACCTGGCACTCATGAAGGACGCATCGGGGATCAGCCTGGCCGATGCGCTGCGGGCCATCGGGTTCGATCCCCGGACGGTCCCCACGGCGCGCTGGAAGCCATCCGAGTGGGCGGCGTTCCTGGAGCTCCACATCGAGCAGGCCCGCGTCCTCGAGATGACCGAGACGCCCATCGGCCTCGTTGACACGGTCTCCGGAAGCACCCGCCTCCGCGTGGAGCTGACGGGCCGGGCCGACCATTCCGGCGGCACGCCCATGGATGTCCGCGCCGACGCACTGGCCGCGGCCGCCGAGGTCGTGCTGGCTGCCGAGTCGCTCGCCAAGGACTCGCGCAACCGCGGCGCCCGCCTGACGGTGGGTCGCCTCGACGTCCATCCCAACTCCATCACCACCATCCCCGGCCGCGTCCGCTTCACGATCGACGTCCGCGACGTCGATTCGGACCGGCAGCGACAGCTCGCGGTCGAGATCGTCCGCCGGACCCGTGTGCTTGCGGATCGCCGCGGCATCGGGGTGGAGACCGAGCTCATCGCCGACACGTCGCCCGTGGTCCTGCCGATCTGGATCCGTGAGCAGAGCAGCAAGGTCTGCGAGGAGCTGGGGATCAAGTACCGCGTCATGACCAGCGGTGCCGGCCACGACTCGCAGGTCGTCAACGCGATCGTCCCCGCGGGCATGGTCTTCGTGCCCAGCAAGGATGGCCTCAGCCACGTCCCCGGGGAGTGGACCAGCGCATCTGACGTCGCCCGCGGCGTGGAGGTGCTCTACGCGCTCGCTAACCGCCTCGACGGGCTCCTTGCCTCGCTCGAGGGGATGGAGGCGGGTTCGTCGAGTGCTGCCTGACGTGGCGGCCACAACTCCTGCCCGGATGGGCGCCCGTCCGTTGCCCAATGTCCGGCTGGTCAAGCTGCCACCGGCTGGGCCGCTGGCGCCACACGTGGCCCGGCCGCTCCTCGTGGAGGCGCCCGTCATCCGCAACGTGCCGGTTGCCCTGGACTACCTCCGCCTGACGCTGGAGGCCCCGGGGATCGCCGCGTCGGCAGCGCCGGGTCAGTTCGTCATGCTCACCATCGCCCGCGAGGGCGAGCTCGCACCCGTCCTCCCCAGGCCCATGGCCATCTACGGCGTCGACCGGTCGGCGGGCACCATCGACGTCGTCTACCGCACCGTCGGCTCCGGCACCCGCCGGATGGCCGGCTGGCTGCCGGGCGAGCGGATGACCACGGTCGGGCCATTGGGCCGCGGCTTCACCATCCCGCGCAACGCCCGCAGCATCCTCGTCTTTGGCCGGGGCATCGGGTCATGCTCCATCACGACGCTGGTCCAGGAGGCCGCCGGGCTGGGCGTGGAGGTCACCGTCGTGCTCAGCGCCCGCGATCGCGACGCGCTGATCGGCGCCGACACCTGCTGCGAGGCGGGCGCCTCTGTGATCGAGGTCGTCGACAGCGACGGCTCCAGCGACCCGGCCCGTCTGGCGCGGCGCCTGGGCCACGCCGGCCACATGCACGACGCCTATTACGTGTGCGGCTCGCACCGAATGCTGGAGCTGGCGGCGCGCCTCGCCCACCATCCGGTCCGCGGCAGCACCGCCTCTCACGCCGAGGTCCAGGTCTCGCTGGAAGCGCACATGGCCTGCGGGCTGGGCTACTGCCATGGCTGTGCGGCCGGCCGGCCCGGCCTTCCTGCCGAGACCCCGCTGGTCTGCCGGGACGGTCCGGTCTTCCGTTGGGCACGCACGGAGCGCCAGGACGCGGCGCTGGCCGATGCGCTGGCCACCGGCTCCGACGCGGACGCCGGGACCGCCGCCACCACCGGAGCTGCTGTCGCCGCAGGAACTGCCAGCGCCGTGGAGACCGCCCCGTGACCCGGCGCAAGGCCCCCGACCTGCGGGTCAGGATCGGCAGCCTGGAGCTGGCCAACCCGGTGATGCCCGCGTCGGGTTGCTTTGGACCCGAGCTGGGCGCAATCGTCGACCTCAACCGCCTCGGCGCCATGGTCACCAAGACCGTCTTTGCCGCCCCACGCTCCGGCAACCCCGCGCATCGGCTGGGCGAGAGCTACGGCGGGATGCTCAACTCCGTCGGCATTCCCAGCGACGGCGCCGCGGGGTTCGTGCGGCGGCTCCTTCCGGAGTACCGCGAGTGGCGGCCTCCCACGATCGTGAGCCTCGGCGGCCTCTCGGAAGAGGAGTACTTCGTCGCGGCCGAGCAGCTGGCCGGGGTCGAGGGGATCGCGGCCTTCGAGGTCAATGTCTCCTGTCCCAACCTGGAGGCGGGCGGCCACGAGCTGGGGGCGGTGCCCGCGGCCGTGGAGCGGGTCATTCGGGGCGTGGTCTCCCGGGTGGGCGTCCCCGTCATCGCCAAGCTGACACCCAACGTCACCTCCATCGCCGACATTGCGCGCGCCGCCGAGGCGGGTGGCGCATCCGCGGTCACCGCCATCAATGCCGTCCTGGGGCTGGCGGTGGACGCCCGCACGCGCCAGGCCAAGATCGGGACCACCACCGGTGGCCTGACCGGGCCGGCGATCAAGCCGATCGCGCTGCGCTGCGTCTGGCAGGCGGCCCGGGCGGTGCAGATCCCGGTGATCGGCGTGGGCGGAATTGCCACGGTCGACGACGTCATCGAGTTCCTCCTGGCCGGTGCCACCGCCGTCCAGGTGGGCACCGCCACCTTCACCCACCCGGATACCATGCTGCGGATCATCGACGGGTTGTCCGCCCGGCTGGCCGCCGAAGGGGTTGCGAGCGTCGCGGAGCTCACGGGTGCGCTCAAGGTGGGCCCGGCTCACCACGACCTGGGCGGCGTGCTGGATGCGTCGGCTCCGGAGACGGGCAGCCCGGTCCCGCGCGGGTAGCCCGGTCCCGCGCGGGCAGCCGGTCGCGCTCGGGCAGCCGGTCGCGCTCTCGCTGTGGAGGCCGAGATTCGGGCCGCAACACCAGCGTCGCTCCTTGCCGCGTCGATCTTCGTCCTGATCGGGTGGGTGCGCCACGACGCGGTGAAGGTCGGCGGGTCATGGGAGGCCGTTCCGGGAGTGGTCCGGCGGCTGGTTCGCGGGGGAGTCGGCCCGCTGCGACCGATCCCCGTAGCGATCACGACCTGGGGGTGGGCCACGCTCCTGCTGACCATGGGCGCCAACATGGCAGGATCCACTGGCGGGTATCTCCTCCTCGCAGCCACGACCGTCTGTCTCGATGGATGGATACCGGTCGGCATCGTCTGGCCGTGGCCGCAGCCTGGTCACGGTGGCGCGACTGACTTGCCGGCCCTCGCCCGCGGCCGTTTCCCCCATATGACCACCCGGATGGCATTGGGCGAGGTTCGGACCTGGGCCGGGCCATCCCAGCCCTGCCGTGAGGCGTGAATTAGCCTTCAGAGGCTATCTATCGCAGGGGACGGCCCCCGAGCGGCTGGCTGAAGCATCTCGATCGCGCCGAATGACATCGTGGCGGTCATTTGGTGGTTCCCGGGGCTCTCCCCGCCGCGCCAACCCGCGCCGGGCGACAGGTCCCGCGCCAGCCCGCCGCCCACCCCGCCGCGCCGCTGCGCGCCGGGCCCGCCTGTCTCCCGCC
>CAIJPD010000003.1 GCA_903822495.1 uncultured Chloroflexota bacterium
CGCCGAACCGTTCACCCCGCTCGCTGGCGGTCTCGAGGACCATCCGGACCGCCCGCTCCCGAAGCTCGGGCGGGTACCGACGTTGCGTGCTGTGCTCTGCCATGACTCCATGTTCCTCCAAACGATGGAGTCTCCACCGAAGTCAGGGCGGTTCAGCCCTGCGTTGGCGCCCTTCCCGGCGCCGACGGCACCTAGATGCTGCCCTGGCACCGCCCTGGGTGGTGTTCCATCGGGCGCGGGCCGAGTGACGATTCGCCGACGCCCGCCCGTCGGAGTATCCGAAGGGCCAGCCATCCGATCGGCGACTTGCCTTTCCCGCGGCCGCGCGCATCATCAGTGTTCGCGCTGCCGACCCTCATCGTCAGCCCGACCTCAGGCAATCGCCACGTAACGGACGGGAGGCGCTCGTGAAACTCGCGCTCGCGCGGTCGGTCGCCATCGCCGCTCTCATCGCGACGATGGCCGCATGCTCTGGCGGCACGGCAAGCGGCGCGAGGACCGTCACCATCACGCACGGTGCGGTCACCCCATCGGGTACGGTAGCGGGCGCCGCGGACGGGGTCGGCACGGTGCGCCTGTTCCACCTGGTGGCCACGGTGCAGGGCGGCGCCACCGGAACGGTGGATGCCATGATGACCACATTGTCCGTCGACCAGGGCGCCGGCACCGAGACGCGATTGGGGACATTCGTGTTCATGTTCAGTGGCGGCGCGGACGAGTTGATCCTCGAGGGGACCACCGTCTACCCGACCGGGTCCTCGACGTTCAAGGCGGCCTCCACCGTCGTCAGGCCGGTGATCGGGGGCTCGGGTGCGTACGCAGGCGCCCGGGGCTGGGCAGAGTCCTCAGGCAACGCGGACGGCACCTGGGCGCACGTGTTCCACCTGTTGCCCTAGCCTTGATCGATGGCGCCAGCGGGAACCAACCTCCTGCCGGCGGTCCGGAGGAAGGGACCAGCTGCGCGGGCCTCGGCCACGGGCGCGGTTGCCCGGCGACAACCCAGCCGCGTGCGGTCGAGGCGCCGCGACGCCCGTTACGGCGCGGTAACGCGCAGCACCCGAGTTGTCACGCGACGGTGATGCCGGGCCTTGAACCTTCGTTCATGTCCTCGGCCCGCCCCCTCGGTAGGGGACCGGCGCAGGACGACGGACCGGAGTGCACGCCACATGGCCCGCACTCGAATCGACACGGCCCTCATCTTCGGCGCCGCGCTGGCGACCTCCCTGGTGGGTCAGGTTGATGCCGCAGATCTCGCCGGCAGGCTGGGCGCCACGATCAACGCCCGTGGTCTAACCTTCGCCTCCGCCGCAGTGGAGCGGGTTGTCGGCTACGTTGGCGCGGCCGCTGACTTCACCCGAATGCCGGACGACGCGAGCCTGGTGGCCCTGGCCCTCGGGTTCACGCTGGCGCTTGTGCTGCCGATCCTGGTCCTGCTGCTCACCCGGTGCGGCCGGGGCCGCGAGCAGGCACGGCTCGCGGCCAGGATGGTGGGGCGCGCCGAGGAGCATGCCCCGACCGCTGACCTACTACGCCGGCCCGGGAACGGCTGTGGCCTGGAGCGGGCTGGTCGTCGGGCCCTCGACCCGCGCCTCCTGTAGGCGACACCGGTACCCCGCTGCGCATCCGATCGCGACCCTCCGCGCCCGCGGCGCAGACTCCGGCAGGGGGGATCCTATGCCTCCGTTGAGGCCCTGATCCAGGCGCTCGGGGTGGTGCCGGTCGAGTCCCACACGGCGCCGGGGGGAGCCCGCCGCCGTGCCGCCGCCGCCCCTCGCCGACGTGCGTGGGGTACCAGAGCGCAGCGCGGGATGCGCATCACCGGTCGAGCGCCCGATCGCGGCCGTGCAACGACGCGTGGCGCGCTGCGCTAGCATCCTGCCCGTGCGAACAGGACATCTGCTGCGGCCGTACCAGATCGTCATGGAGGAGCGGCCCGACCTGACGGCAGCCGACCTGGGTCCGGACGGGATCCTGGTTCGCTCCGAGATCGGGAGCGTCTGCGGATCCGACCTGTCGTTCTACGAGGGGACGGACGTCGCTGCCAGCTACCCCTTTGAGCCAGGCTGCAACCTGCACGAGTCCATCGGCCGCGTGGTCGCCTCGCGGAGCACGCGGTTTGCCCCGGGGGACCGGGTGCTGGCGCTCCCGCGCAATCGAACCGGCCTTGCCGACCTGTACACCACGCAGGCGGACCTGGCCATCCCGGTCCCGGAGGGGGTGCCGGCGGGCACGCTGGTCCTGGCGCAGCCGCTGGGCACGGTGCTCTGGGGGACGCGGCACGCGGAGTCGATGCGGGACCGTGACGTCGTGATCATCGGCGCCGGTGCGATCGGCCTCCTCTGGACGTGCGTCGCGCGGCTCCACGGGGCGAGGCGCATCGTGGTCGGCGATCCAATCGCGCATCGCCTGGCGGTCGCTCGGGAGCTCGGTGCGACGGAGACATGGCAGACCGGCGAGGACGATGCGCTGGACGTGGTCCGGTCAGCGACGGACGGACGACTGGCGGACATCGTGGTGGAGGCCGTTGGCCACGGCCAGCTGGGGACCACGCTGGACCTGGCGTTCCGGCTGGTCCGGCGCCTGGGGACCATCGTCTCGTTCGGCGTCCCGGACGAGCCGCGCCTGACACTGGACTACGGCCTCTTCTGGCGCAAGAACATCTCGCTGGTGCCCCGCAACGAGCCGGAGGTCCAGCGTGACTTCCCGGCGGCTCTCCAGCTGATCCTGGATGGCCACGTCCCGGCCGAGCGGTTCGCGACCCACCGGTTCCGGATCGAGGATGCCCCGGCCGCCTACGATCTCGCCTCGCGGCGCGCCGATGGCGTGTTGAAGGTGCAGATCACCTTCGACTGAGGCGCCGGGCGGCGTCGCCCCTCAGGGTCACTCGGCGATGGTGACCAGGCTTCCGTCGGCGTGGTACTGCAGGACCCGGACGCTCGTCGAGCGCGACCCGGACTCGATCGCCGCGAACGTGCCCGTGGGGCCCATCGTGTTCTGGTCGATCCACGTCCCACTGTTCGCGTAGGCCGTGGGTCGGCCCGCCCGCGCCAGGCGCGTCACGAGCGGCACGTGGCTGTGGCCGAAGACGACGAGGTCGACGGTGGGGTCCACGTCCAGGTACTGGGTCAGCGCCGCGCGATCCAGGATGGTGTGGTCAAAGGCCGTCTCCACGGCCGTGGCGTACGGGATCTTCACCGCCACGCGGTTGGCGGCCTGAACCGCGGTCCAGCGCCGCTGGACATCGGCGTAGAGCGGGCCGGCGAGCCGGCCATCGGCATGGACGACGGGAAGGAGGTCGCGGACCGATATGGCACGGTCGTAGCCGTCGGGCGTCGCGAAGACGCGGGCATCGGGGCCCGCGTTGATCGGGTACATCGTGATCGTCTCGGCCCACAGCTTGTAGTAGGCGTACGCACCGAGCGCGTCGTCTGTCCCGTCCGTCGGACCGGCAACCACCGGCACGGTCACCTTCGGGGCCGTCTTGCCCTCCGCGATCGCCGTGGCGAGCAGCCGCGTGAAGAAGTAGCCGAACGGCAGTGTCGACGGGTACGTGCCCGTGATGGACTTGTTGGACAGCGGGTCGGGACAGGCGCCGGCGTCGTACCGGTGGCCGTGTTCGATCACGATCTCGGACCGGGTGCCGGTTCGGCGCGTTCCGAGGCCGGGGGCATCCCGGGCTTGTCCGATCCCGGGCAGCAGGTCGGCCAGCGTCGCGGCGTCCAGCAGGAGGTCGTGATTCCCGGGGACGTAGGTCAGCGTGATGCCGCGATCGATGATCCGCCCCAGGGCCGCGAAGACGGCCGCGTTGTTGGCCCTGACCTTCCGGTAGAACGCCATCGAGTCGGTGTACGCCGGGTAGGTCGCGGGCAGGTACCACTCGTCGAGCAGGTCGCCGGCCAGCACGATCTCGTCGACCGGGCCGACGGCGAGGCGGTCGAGGAAGTCGACCAGCATGGCCCGGTTCTGCACCGTCTGGGAGAAGGCATCATCGACCCCCAAGTGGATGTCGCTCAGGACGACGATCCGCTGGGTGCCGGCGTCCGCCGCGGCCGACCAGACCGGCAACGGCGAGGCCTGGGGCGTGGCCGGGTGGACGGATCCGCCGCAGGCGGCCAGGCCTGCCGCCAGGAGCAACGCGGCCAGGGCCATCCCGCGTCGGCCCATCGGTCGCCCGGCACGCATGGACTACCTCAACTCCGTGTCATCGCCACAAGGGTGGTCGTCCCACGGCTGGCGGCGAGGGCCGCAGGTCCCGAACATCGGGTCGTCCGACGCCTCCAGCCGGGGCCCGGGATCGCCGGGCGGGTGCCATGCGTGGCGGTTCGCGCTGGCAACGGCCAGGGGCGTCGCTGCCTCAGCGCGCGCGCTTCGCCTGTCGCCGGCGCGCTGCACGGTTGGGCGGCGCGGCCGGCCGGCGAGCGGGTCGGAACGCGCCCGCCGCTGCGACAGGTGGGCCAGGGTTGGGGCCGGCAGCGGCCGGCAACCCCGGCGAACCCGGGTCCCGGGACGCCCCACCCGACTCGGGCCGTCGGACGCCCCTGGTCGTTGCCGATTGGCACGCGTCGCAGCGCGAGAACCACGGCGCGGTCTCGGCGCCGCACGAGATGCAGCGTCCCGCCGCCGCCCCCTCGATCTCGCCGGGGACCAGCTCGATGACCCGCGCCGCCGCGGCCGCCTCGAGCGCGTCGGCCTGGGCGCTGGTGATCGCACCGGCACCCGGGTGGCGCCTCGTGAACCAGCGGAGGGCCGCGGCCTGCCCGCTCCGCGCCTCCGCCTCGCCGATCGTCGCCCCCGCGAGGTCTCGTTGGTCCACCAGGTCGGCCAGGGAATGGGTGGTGAGCAGCGCATCGGCCAGGCGGGAGAGCAGGTCGCCCCGGCCGTCCGCGTCGACCGGTGCCACCGCCAGCGACCACGCATCGTCGGCCGACAGGCGCCGGAGCCGTTGTGGCCCAACGACGAGCAGCCGATCCCGCATGGGAGCGATGGTCGCCGTCCGCAGCCAGCCGGCGTCCTTCACGGCCGCCTGGGCGGCCCGGGCCCAGGATTCCAGCGCGTCGGCCCAGCGGTGTGGTGGGACCTCCGCGAAATCGGCCCGCGCCGGCCCCAGCTGGGCCTGGGTCAGCCGCCGGTAGGCGGGGATGTCGCGGTTGGGACCGACCGACGAGCCGGGCACCAGCCCGCGTTCAACGACCCGGCCATCTGGCCGCAGCCAGGAGAGCCCGCGCAGCCAACCGACGGCGCCGTCTTCGTGGAGGCCGAAGCGCCCCGCGCGCCCCGCGATCTGGGCGACCTCCCATGGGAGCAGGTCGCGCCGTTCCACGCCGTCGAACTTGGACGTCTCTGCGAAGATCACCGCGCGGCACGGGAGGTTGACGCCGTGGCCCAGGACATCGGTGGAGACCAGGACCTCGATCTCGCCGGCGACGAACCGCTCGATCTGGTGACGGCGGGCGGCCACGGGCATCGCGCCGTACAGGACCCCGACCCGGCCGCCGCGCTCGCGGTGGATCCGCGCGGCGAGGGCGATCACGGCGGCCCTGGAGAACGCGACGACGACTGACGCGGGCGCCAATGCGCGAAGGTCCACGGGACCGACGAGGGTGAGGGGGCCGGTGAGGCGCTCCGTCCAGACGACCTCGAGGGCGTCGCCGAACGCGGCCGAGAGGAGCGGCTCGGCATCCGGCGCGCCGGCGACGTACAACTCGTCGGCGCCGCAGTGCCAGAGGATGCGGGTCCACGCCGAGCCGCGCTCCGGATCCGATGCCCAGTGGACCTCGTCCAGGACCACGATCCCGCGCCGCGTCGGCGAGAGCATCTCCACGGTGCAGGCCACGACGGACGCGTGCTCGTTGATCCGCTCCTCGCCGGTGATGAGGCCCACCTGGCCCTCGGGGAGGCGCTCCGCGAGCCGCTCGTAGGCTTCGCGCGCCAGCATCCGGAGCGGGGCTGCGTAGGCGCCGGCGCCCGCCTGGATCAGCGCTTCAAGCCCCGCGTGGGTCTTTCCGGAGTTGGCGGGCCCGAGGTGGGCGACGACCCGGCCGGGCATCCGGCGCTCCGGCAAGACGACCGCATCGAGGGCCTGTCCGCGACGCTTGACCTGGCCCCGCACCTGGCGATGATCCGACGGCCACCACGGACGACCACCGGGGCCAGGAGCGGTTGGCCCGGACCGGCCGTTGGGGTTGCGCACCCCCCAAGCATTCCATGCCTGCCGGGAACGCGTCGGATGTTCGAGCCCGCGCCCACGGGGATCGCCGGAGCGCCCTACAGTCCGCGCATGCTGATCATCGTGCCGTCTTCGGAGACCAAGGGCCCGCCGCCGGCTCACGGCCTGCCGGTCGTGCTCGAAGCCCTGTCGTTCCCGGTCCTCATGGCAATGCGCTCCGCCGTCCTGGACGCGCTGATCGCCACCAGCGCGGGCCCCGACGCACTCGAACGGCTCCTTGTCGGCCCGTCGATCGCGGGCGACGTGCGGCGCAACACCCGGCTCCGCGACCTGCCGGCCAGCCCGGTCCTGGAGGTGTACGCCGGGACGCTCCACGACGGCCTCGACGCCGCGACCCTGTCGCCGGCGGCCCGGGAGCGCGCCGCCCGCGACGTCATCGTGGTCTCCGCCCTGTGGGGCGCGCTCCGCACCAGCGACCGCATCCCGCCCTACCGCCTCAACGTCTGCGCGCGCCTCGTCGGCGTGGACCGGCTGGAGCCGGGCTGGCGGACCGTCCTGCCGGACGTGCTGGCCGAGGCCGCCGGACCCGGCGGCGCCATCCTCGACCTGCGGGCGTCCAGCTACCAGGCGCTGGGGATGCCGAGCGGCCTCGGGGATCGGATGGCCACAATCCGCCTGGCGCCGGACGGCCCCGACGGTCGACGCGTTGGCAACGTCATCGTCAAGCGGGTCCGCGGGCAGGCGGCCCGACACCTGCTCGAATCGGGCGCGGATCCTGCAGACCCGGCCCAGCTAGCCGAGGTGCTCGCGGATCGCTGGCCGGTGCGCCTGGACCCGCCGGCGCGTGCGGGCAGGCCCTGGACCATCACCGTGTTCGCCACCGCCTGAGCCTGGCCGCGACGCCCGGGCGCCTCCCCTGGGGCGCCGATACGCCGGCTACGGCAGCGTGTAGCCGGTGGTCCAGAACATGCCCGCTCCGCCCGTTCCCGAGTTGGATGACCACGTCGCCGGGGCTGAGTCGATGATGGTGTAGGTCCCGGCCGGAAGGTCGAGGCTCACCGTGACGCGCCACATGGCGTTAGGGATGCCACCCTGGCCGATTGAGCCCGTTGCCGGGTAGGGGCCAAAGGTGGTGCCGTCGGGCCCCCGCAGGCCGACGGATCCCACGGCCTTGAGGCCGCCCGGGAGGACATAGTGGTAGGTGGTGATCGACGAGAGGTGGATGGAGCCCGACTTCACGGCGAAGGTCGAGGGCGCCGTGACGCCGGACAGGACGGCGTCGCCACTCTCGTTGTTGAACAGGGGCACTTCCTTGTGCGCACCGCTGCCCGCGGGGGCGGCCGTCCCATCGACCCGCATCAGGAGACTGGGATCGGGAGTGGCAGCACCGGACAACGGTGCCGCCGACTCGGGGCCGGCCGAGGACAGTGGCGCGGTCAGGGCGCCCGGCGGAGGGACGACTTCGCACTCGGGTCGCAGGACGGAAACGCCCGTCTTGTCGCAGCCGTGGCAGGCCGCCAGCGTCGATCCGGCGACGAGGGCGAAGCACAGGACCGCGGTGAACCTCGCGGGGGTGGCGACGCGCATCGGACAGCCCTTCGTTGGGGCGCCGGCAGACGGTTGGCGGCCTGCCGACTGCCGGGGGTCGGGACCAGGCGGCCCGCCGGGACGAGGCGATCGCTCAGTACAGTAACAGGCGGCAATGTCGTGGTGAGTGGCTGACGGCCGCCCCGGCCATCTGATCTGGAAGCCCGCGGTCCGCCCGCGCCTCAGCCGATCTGGTAGCGCTCGCTGCCCAGCCACTCGCGGGGGATCTCGTGCGCGCTCCCGGCGGCCTTCACCTTGCGATAGAGGATGGCGCCGGCGGCGGCGAACTGCATCGCGAGGCCCGTGTTGCTCTTGTAGTAGACGATGTTGTCCGGCCGCGACCTGACCGTCGCCCGGCCCGCCACGATGTCGCCCAGCTCGTGGACGTGCTCGCGGGCCACCCGTCCGTCCTCGATCGCGTCGAGCAGCTCCACCTGGTTGTCGGCGATGACGCTGGCCCAGTGGTTGACCACGACGTCGGAGGCCCGGGCGAAGACGGCCTCGTCCACCTCGGTCTTGAGACCGGCGGCGTCTGTGTTGCCGATGGTGATGACCATCTGGCCGGGCACCAGCCACTCGCCGAGGACCACGGGCCGCAGCGAGTTCGTGTTGGAGCAGACGATGTCCGCCCCGTCGATCGCGGTGCGGGCGTCCACCACCGGCACGATCTCCAGGTCGGGTCGGGCGAGCTCCCGGGTCCGCTCGACGAAGTCGGCGAGATGCTCCGGATTGGGGCTGAAGACCTGCACCCGTCGGATGGGTCGGACCAGGGAGATGGCCTCCAGGTGGGCCCGCGCCTGGCGCCCGGTGCCCAGCAGCCCCAGCACGGCGGCGTCATCGCGCGCGACCGCCGCCACGGCCACCCCCGAGGTGGCCCCGACGCGCATCCCCGACAGCTGGGATTCGTGCAGGAACGCCAGCGGTTCGGCCGTGTTGATGTCGTACAGGATGATGACCGTCCAGTTGAATGGCTCGGGGTTCACCTTTGAGCGGCGGCCCCGTTCGGATGACGAGTTGACCAGCATGTGGCTGCCGGCCCGGACGCAGGCCACGCCCAGGCTGGGCACCGCTCCGACGTGCACGTTGGCGAAGTAGCTCCGGTCGGGGACGCCCGCCTGGATCTTGTAGCGCAGGCGCGGCAGGCTGACGGCCTTGTCCTCGGCCAGGTCCCGGAAGGCGACGCGCATCGCGTCGATGCACTCGCGCATCGAGAGGTGCTGGCGGACGTCCTCGTCCGTGATGATGATGGGCATCTGGTCCTCGCCTCCCGACTCGCTACCGGCCGAGGGTCGCGCCGGCCATCCGCTCGGCGACCGCGGAGCGCCGCACCTTGCGCGTGTGCGTGCGTGGGAAGTCAGCATCGGGATAGGGCGCCCGGCCGGAGACCCGCTGGTGGTCCCCGAGGCGCCGGTTGGCCGCGCGGACGGCGACCGCCAGGGCGGCTGCCTCATCGTCCGGCTGGACGGCGAATGCCGCGCCGGGGCGGTAGGTGAAGGCGATCTTGCCGGTCGGCGCCTCATACACGACGGGCTCCATCAGCCCCTCCGCGATCAGCGCCGCCTCCACGTCCTCGGGATGCACGTTCATGCCGTTGGGCAGGGCGATGAGGGACCGTGTCCGGCCGGCCAGGCGCAGCGCGCCCTTCGCGTCCAGCTCGCCGATATCCCCGGTGCGGTACCAGCCGTCAGGCGTGAACGCCGCCGCGGTCGCTACCGGGTCGTGCCAGTACCCCTCGAACACGGAGGGGCCGCGCACGACGATCTCGCCATCGGGCTCGATCCGGAGCGCCAGCGGCGCGCTCGTCCAGCCGACGCGGTTGGATGGCGTCCGGCCCCGGTAGTTGGTGGCGACCAGGCCGGCCTCGGTGGAGCCATAGCCCTGGACCACTTCGACGCCTAGCGCCTCCCAGGTCCGTTGCAGCGCGGGCGAGAGGTGCGCGGCCGACGAGAGCACCAACCGGAGCTCACCACCCAGCGCGGCGTGGACCTTACGGAAGAGCCGCCGGCGGAGGGCGATGGGGAGGTACGGGGCGATCCGCAGGGCGCGGCGGAACGTGGGCCCACTGCCGCTCTTGTCGGCTTCGCGCCGGATCGCCGCGAAGAGCAGCTCCAGCACCTGCGGCACCACCACCAGGGCGGTCGCCCGGTGCCCCTTGATGGCGGCCGCGATGAGGTCCGGGCGGAGCGTGGCGATGTACTCGGTCTCGGCGCCGGCCGCCACCGTGTAGATGAGGCCCGCGACCTGCTCCATGATGTGGCTGAGGGGCAGGATGGAGACCATCCGGTTGGGGCCGGCGGGGATGGTCTCGAGGCAGCGCCACGTGGACGCCAGCAGCATCGCCTGGGTCACGGTGACGCCCTTGGGCTGGCCGGTCGAGCCGGAGGTACACAGGATCTCGACCGGATCTTCGGTGCCGGCGGGCTCGCGCGCGGCGAGGGCCGCCACGGCGTCGGAGTCGGCCGGGTCCGTGATGTCGTCGAGGTCGAGGACCGGGAGTGGCGCGAGCCGGGCGCTGGTCGCCGGCTCCAGCGTGGCCCCGGAGCCCAGCAGGATCGCCGATGGCTCCGTGAGCATGGCGATGCGCTCCACGGTGTCGGGCGTCATGCGCGCGTCCAGCGGGACCAGGACCACGTGGGCGCGGGGCGCGGCGAACAGGGCGGCCGCGAAGCCGGGGCCCGGGGCGCCCTGGATGAGGACGCGGTCGCCGGGCGCAAGCGCCGCCGTGAGCCGTGCGGCCGCGTGCTCCACGGCTGCGCCGAACCCGGCGTACGTCAGCGAGTCCTCGCGCGTCGTCGAGGTGCGCACGCCGAGGAGGGGCTCTGGCCCATGGAGGGCGATGGCGCGCGCGAGGAGATCGGGCAGTGTCGTCGGCAGGTTGGGACCGCGAGCTTCCGTGCTTCCCGGAGCGGAGATGGGTACGGCCACGGGTGGTGCCTCGGGGTGACCGCCGGGCAGGTTCCGGCTGGTTGGCGTCGAGCATAGCCGCCGCCCGGACCGCTTGCCGCACCCGCAGTCCGCGACCCACGCGGCGCTCCAGCCGTCGCGCCGCCGTGTGCCCGGGGGCCGCCAGCACCGGCCACCGATGAACGAGGCGACGTCTGGAGGCACCCGAGCCTCCTCTTGGGGGGGACATCGGAGGGGGCATCGACATCCGGGCGGCACTCCGGTAGCCTCCGGGTGGACGAGGAACGACGTCGGGTGGTGCGCAAGGCTTGCCAGGCGCTTGCCAGGGCACCAGCACCCAGCCGAACCCGATCCCATGCTTCCGGATCGCTTCCGGCCACCGCACCAATCACCTGGGGATGAGATGGACAAGAAGGCGAAGACTCCCAAGAAGCCCAAGACGCCGAAGGGCAAGGAGACGGGGGCCACGACCAAGGCGTGATCACCCCCTGACTGGGGGGCTTGGGTCGATGACCGATCTCCGGCGGGCCGCCGTCGCGGTCGAGACCAACGTCGCCATGCGGGCGCCCGACGGCGTCCTGCTCCGGGCAGATGTCTACCGCCCGCGCCTGGCTTCGGCCGCGCCGGTGCTCCTGCACCGCACGCCCTACGGCCGGCACCAGGCCAACTACCGCGAGATGGCCGAGGCCATCGCCAGCCGCGGCTACCTGGTCGTGGTCCAGGACCTGCGCGGCCGGTTTGACTCCGAGGGCGAGTTCGTCCCCATGTGGGTCGAGGGGAGGCTCGACGGGTCGGATGGCGCCAGGGCGGTCGAATGGGCGCAGGGGCTGGCCGGCGCCCTCCCGGCGGTCGGGATGTACGGCGTCTCGTACGACGCGTCGGTCCAGTGGGAGACGGCGGCGCTGCGGCCCGCGGGCCTGCGGTCCATCCTCCCCGGCGGCATGATGCCCAACTCGCTGAGCACCTGGCCGGGCGTGTTCCGCGTCGGCCGGCAGCTCAAGTGGGCGTTGATGCTGGCCGCCGATACCCGCCGGCGGCTGGGCATGCCGCCGCCCCACACCCGCGCGGAGTCCGAGCAGCTCTGGCACTCGGAAGCCGGGCGCTGGATGTGGAACGTCCCGCTGGCGGCCATCCCCGAGGAGCGACTCGGCGGCATGGCACCGTACTGGCAGGCCTGGTTCGACCGTCACCGCGACGACTTCTACCACTACGGCGGCATCCCGGCGCTGATTCCGGACGTGGCGATCGGGCTGGTCACGGGCTGGCACGACCGCTGCCTGGACACGGTCGACTTCTTCACGGCGGCCCAGGCCACGCCTCGTACCGCCGCCACGGACCTGACGGTGGGCCCGTGGAGCCACGGCTACGCGCGGCCCAGGGTCGTGGGCGACGTCGATTTCGGGCCCGCTGCCGAGCACGCCTACGCCGACGAGGCCGTGGACTGGTTCGACCGCACCCTGCGCCCCATCGTGACGCCCGGGGCCCCGTCTGGCCCGGCGCCGGCTCCACGCGTCCGCGTCTTCGTCATGGGCGCCAACACGTGGCGCGAGCTGGACCGCTGGCCGCCGACCACCACGACTGACCTGGCGCTCCACCTGGGGCCGGGCACGCTGTCGGCCGCGCCGCCCGCCGGGCAGGGCGTACTGGAGTTCAGCTACGACCCGCGCGACCCGGTGCCCTCGACCTACTCGGCCGACTACCAGGACGCGCCGATGGACCAGCGCATCCTCGACGGGCGGCGCGACATCGTCCGCGTCGAGACACCCCCGCTGGACGCGCCGGTGGAGACCATCGGGAACGCGCGGCTGATCCTGCACGCGTCCAGCGACGCGCCCGACACGGACTGGCACGTGAAGCTCCTCGACGTGGAGCCGGACGGACGCGCCGTGAACGTCGCCACCGGCATGGTCCGGGCTCGATGGCGCGACGGGTTCGGCGCCCCCCGGCCGCTGACCCCGGGCGAGGTGGTCGTCTACGAGATCCGGCTGCGCGCGACGGCCAACCGCTTTGCAGTCGGGCACCGGATCCGGCTGGACGTGACCAGCAGCGACTTCCCCAACTTCGACCGCAACCACAACACCGGCGGCGACGACCCGCGCTCGGCCGTCTTCGCGGTGGCCCGCCAGGCGCTCTGGTACGGCGGACGGTACGCGTCGCGCCTGGTGTTGCCGGTCGTCGCGCCGTGAGCGTGGACCGATTGGCGATGGAACCCCGGCAGGAGGCGACGGTGGACCTGTTGATCACTGGCGGGACCGTCGTGGATCCCGCTTCCGGGTTCATGGGCCCGGCCGATGTCGCGATCTCCGGCGTGAGGATCGTGGCGATCGGGCCGGGTCTCGTGGCTCGTCCCGAGGGCGGGGACGCGGGCACCGGCAGCGGCGCGGCCGCCCGCGTCCTCGACGCCACGGGCTGCTTCGTGACCCCGGGGCTCGTCGACCTGCACCTGCACAGCTACTGGGGCGTCAACCCGTTCGGCATGGACGCCGATCCAATCTGTCGCGCGACGGGGGTCACGACGGGGGTGGACGCCGGCTCGGCCGGCCCGGTCAACTTCGGGGGATTTCGGGCCCTGGTGTACGAGCGGACGGTCACCCGCATGCTCGCCTTCGTGGCGCTCGCCCAGCACGGGGTCTGGAAGGACCCGGGTGAGCTGGAGGACCTGCGCTTCGCGGACGCGACGGCGGCGGCCAGGACGGTTTCCGGCAACCGCGATATCGCGGTGGGGATCAAGGTCCGGCTGCACCTGCCGTCGGTGGGGGAGCATGGGCGTGCCGCGCTGCGCCTGGCGATCAAAGCCGGCGAGGCGTCGGGCAGCCCGGTCATGGTCCACGTGGGGAACACGGGGATCTCGATGGAAGAGATCGTCGACACGCTCCGGCCGGGGGACATCGTCACGCACTGCTACACGCCCCAGCGGCCGTCGGTCGTTGACCCGGAAGGTCGCGTGCTGCCCGCCGCGCTGCGGGCCCACGAGCGCGGCGTCATCTTTGACGTGGGGCACGCCAACAACCACTTCGACTTCGACCTGGTCCGCCGGGCGCTGGACCAGGGTCTGGTCCCCGACGTCATCAGCACCGATCTCCACGGCCGCCTGGCGCCGGGCAACCCCGTCGTGGACCTGCCCACCACCATGAGCAAGTTGCTGGCCCTCGGCCTGACGCTGGAGCAGGTCGTGGCACGCTGCACATCCATCCCCGCCAGGGTCATCGGCTGGGGCGACCGAATCGGGGCCCTGGCGGTGGGTCGGGAAGCGGATGTAGCGGTCCTTGCGGTCGTCGAGGAGCCGACGACCCTGCGCGACAGCGTGGGGGGCACGTTGCAGGCGGACCGCCGCATCGAGGCACGCTGGACAATCCGCGCTGGGGTCGTCGTGGGTGGGTCCGCCCAGCCGTAGGCCGATCACCGGGCGGAGCCGGAGCAGGAGCAGGCGGCTGGTGCGGCCGCGGAATCCCGTTGACGAGCGGCAGCGCTCGCGGTAGCGTCCGGCCACCGCGTCGGATCGGGGGAAGGGTGGCAGGGGGCCACCGGGATCGACGTATGGCCCCGGAGCAGGGAGGTGCCAGCCGGCAAGCCCAGCGTTCCCGCACCAGGTTTGCGTCACCCCGGTGGAGGGGCGCCGCCTGATGGGCGGTGCCACCCGGGAATCTCTTGCGCGAAGGAGTTCCCAGACCTGATGTCCGCTGCAGCAGCCAGTCGACCGTATCGACTGCCCTTTGTCATCCTGGCGAGTGCGGCCGGGACCGTCATCGAGTGGTACGACTTCTACCTGTACGGCGTCCTCGCCGCCTTCTTCAGCACGCAGTTCTTCCCGTCCGGCAACGACGTCGCGGCGCTCCTGGCGTCGCTCGCAACCTTTGGGGCCGGGTTCGCCGTCCGACCGTTCGGCGCCGCGTTCTTCGGCCGCCTCGGCGACCTGACCGGCCGCAAGTTCACGTTCATGCTGACGATCCTGATCATGGGCACGTCTACGGCGCTGGTCGGCATCCTCCCGACCTACAGCCAGATCGGCATCCTTGCGCCGATCGCCCTCGTCTTGCTGCGTCTGGCCCAGGGGCTGGCGCTTGGCGGCGAGTACGGTGGTGCCGCCATCTACGTGGCCGAGCACAGCACGGACGCCAAGCGCGGCCAGAACACCAGCTGGATCCAGACCACGGCGACCATGGGCCTGCTCCTGGCGCTCGTGATCATCGGCATCACCCGGCTCAACATGCCGGCCGCCGACTTCGCCAGCTTCGGCTGGCGGATCCCGTTCCTGCTGTCCGTGATCCTGGTCATCGTGGCCCTGATCATCCGGGTCCGACTCCAGGAGACGCCGCTCTTCACCAAGCTCAAGGCGTCGGGCAAGGCATCCACTTCGCCGTGGCGTGACAGCTTCGGCAACCACGAGAACCGGCGCCTGATCCTCATCGCGCTCTTCGGCGCGACGGCCGGCCAGGCGGTGGTCTGGTACCAGGGCCAGTTCCAGGCGCTCTTCTTCCTGGGGACCGTGCTGGGGGTGAAGTTCCAGGACGCGTACCTGATCGTGGGCACGGCGCTCCTGCTGGGCACGCCGTTCTTCGTGGTGTTTGGCCGGCTCTCGGACCGGATCGGGCGCAAGCCGGTGATCATCGGCGGCTTCGCGCTGGCCGCGGTCACCTACTACCCCATCTACCAGCTGATGACCACCTTCGCTCATCCGGGCGGGGCGTTCGACGGCGCCCTCGGCAAATGGGCGGAGGCCGGCAAGGCCACGGTGGCCGCGCCGGAGATCCTGCCGCTGATCCTCCTGGTCTGGGTCCAGGTGGTGTATGTCACGATGGTCTACGGGCCCATCGCGGCGTTCCTCGTAGAGTTCTTCCCCGCCCGGATCCGGTACACGTCGCTGTCCATCCCGTACCACCTGGGCAACGGCTGGTTCGGCGGCTTCCTGCCGCTGATCTCCGCCTCGCTGCTGGCCACGCTGGGCAACGCCTACGCGGGCCTGATCTACCCGATCGTGGTGGCGGTGATCTCGATCGTCATCGGGTCGATGTTCATCAAGGAGAGCCGCAACGTCCGGATCTGGGATGAGGTGGGCGGTCACGACGACGACCTTGCGTCGGCGGCCACTGCTCCGTAGTCCAGGGCCCGGGGGGCGGCCCGCCCCATCACCGCCATCGCACCGAACGCGCCCGGCCCCACCGGGCGCGTTTCGCGTCTTGAGCGGGTTTCGGGCCATCTGGCCTGTTCCCATCGTCCGCCGTCCGCCCGGATACTTCCATGCGAGCGGCTATTCGCTCGCACGCATGACGGTTGCCGCGTCCCCGGTCGCCGAGCTGGCACTCGGTGCCGCCCGCCACCCACTGTCCAGGACGCAGGAGGCAACCCGAGCCGTGATGACGCACAGGCCCCGAGGATTCGCGCAGACCCTCTTCGTGGCCCTGGTGGCTGCCGTGCTCGTCTTCCCGATTGTTGCGCCCTCTCCGCTACGGGCGGGTGCGGCGCTGGCGACGGTGGCGAACGGGCTGACCACGACGGACCTCAACGCGATCGGCATGACGGCAGACATGCTGGCGACCGACCTGGCCGGGACCGGCGTATCGGTCTCCAACGTCACCTTCAAGGGTGCCTACGCCCAGGCCGGCCGGATCCACCTCGCGGACCCCGCGGTCGTCTCCTTCAACGACGGCGTGATCCTGTCGTCGGGCAACATCGCCGACATCGCGGGTCCCAACAAGTCCGATGGCATCACGGGGGACATGGCGGGCCAGCTGGGCGTGAACGCGGGCGCGGCCGACACGGACCTCACGGCGCTGATTGCCGGCTCCCAGACCGTCAACCCGATGACCTACGACGCCACGGTGCTCGAGTTCGACTTCGTGCCAAGCGCGAGCAAGGTCTACTTCACGTACACGTTCGGCTCGGACGAGTACCTGGAGTGGGTGAACCTCTTCAACGACGTCTTCGCGTTCTACGTGAATGGGGTCAACTGCGCCACCGTCCCGGGTGGCCCGGTCAGCATTGACTCCATCAATGACACGATCAATCCCACCCTGTTCCGCGACAACTCGTTCTCGAACCCGCCGCCCAACCCCATCAACATCGAGTCCGACGGCCTGAGCGTCGAGCTGATCTGCCAGGCGGACGTGAACCCCGGCGTCACGAACCACATGAAGCTGGCGATCGCCGACACCAGCGACCAGATCCTGGACTCGATCGTGGTGATCAAGGCAAACAGCCTGTCCACGATTCCGCCGGAGTCGTGCAACGACGGCGTGGATAACGACGCCGACACGCTGGTCGACATGAACGACGACTTCTGCACATCGACCACGACGCCGCCCCCGACGGGCGGTGGGGGCGTGGGCAGCGGCGGCTCCGCGCCGGCCTTCACCGGCAACGAGGGAACGCCGATCCTGCTCGATGCCGCCGTCCTCGGCTGGACGACTGAGGGCGCCGCCGTGGGCACCTCGTGGCAGGTGACCGGCATCAACGGAACGCCGGGCAGTTGCACGATCTCGCCCGTGGGCGTACAGCCGATCGTCGCCGGGCTGATCGCCCAGGCCTGGGCCACCTGTCCCAACGAGGGCGAGTATGTCGCCCGGGTCGATGGGTGGGATGCCCTGGTGGGGGGCGGCAGCGAGTTTGACAAGGACGTCGACTTCTTCGTCCACAACGCACCGCCATCGGTCGATATCGGCACGCCCACATCGGGTGACACGCCCGCACCAGGCGACACCGTCGACCTGATTGCAGCAGTCGCCGATCCGGGCGTCGATGACGCGATCACGTGCGACATCGACTGGGGCGACGGGACGTCCGAGGCCGGCACGTACAACTCCGGCGCGGGCGAATGCACGGGGAGCCACGTGTACGCCGCGACGGGCGGTCTGCTGGTGAGCGTGACGGCGACGGACGATGCCGGCGACAGCGCCGCCGACGCAGCCGTGATCACCGTCACGGGTGTCGATCCCACGCCGACACCTACGCCGACACCTGATCCGACACCGACGCCGAGCCCGACGCCTGATCCCACGCCGACGCCGTCGCCGACACCTGATCCCACGCCGACGCCGTCGCCGACACCTGATCCCACGCCGAC
>CAIJPD010000004.1 GCA_903822495.1 uncultured Chloroflexota bacterium
CCGACCGAGGACCACATCCGCGACTGGATGAGCGGCAACATCTGCCGGTGCACCGGCTATGCCGGCATCATCCGCGCCATCCAGGCCGCCGCCGACGCCCCGGCCGCAACGACAGGCGCGGTGTCCAAGTGAGCGAGCACGCGGCGCCGGCCTCCCCCGGCCCGTCCGTGGTCGCCGCGTTCCGCAAGCCGGAGCGCCGGATCGACGGCCCCGACAAGGTCACCGGCCGTACCCGCTACGCCGGCGATCGGACCCTGCCCGGCACCCTCTGGGCGGCCTACCTGGTCAGCACCGTCCCGCACGGCCGGATCCGGTCCATCGACACCGGCAAGGCCCGGGCCATGCCCGGCGTCCATGCCGTCCTGACCGCGGCGGACACCAACGGCGCCCGCTACGGCCGCGTCCTGCTCGATCGCCCCGTGCTCGTCGCCGACCGCGTCCTGTTCGTGGGCGACCGGATCGCGGCCGTGGCCGCGGACACGCTCGAGCAGGCCGAGGCGGCCGTGGCCGCGATCGAGCTGGACCTCGAGGAGCTGCCGGCGATCCTGGATCCGCGCGATGCCCTCACGGAGGGTGCCCCGATCCTCCACCCCGATGGGGCGGGCTACGGATTCATGGCCGGCGTCCGCGCGTCGCTCCCGCACCCCAACGTCCAGGGCCGGCTGGTCAAGAAGCGCGGCGCCGAGGACATCGAGGCCGTCTTCGCGACCGCCGCATACGTCTTCGACCACGAGTTCACCACGCCGCGGATCCCGCACGGCTACATGGAGCCGCATGCCACCCTGGTCTGGATCGACGAGGCCGGCATCGTCCGGGTGGTCAGCACCAACAAGTCGCCCGGCAAGCTGCGCGACCAGATGGCGAAGGCGCTGGGCATCCCGCCGGCCCGGCTGGACGTGGACACGGGGCCCATCGGCGGCGACTTCGGCGGCAAGGGCTACTCGGTCGACGAGTTCGTCTGCTACTTCCTGGCCAGGGCCACCGGCCGCCCGATCAAGTCCGTCACCGCCTACTCGGACGAGCTGGCCGCGTTCAACGTCCGGCACGCCGCCCGGATGCGGCTGCGCAGCGCCGTTGACGAGCACGGCCGGCTGCTGGCCCACCAGGCGCGGATGGTCTTCGATGGCGGGGCCTACGCCGCGGCCAAGCCGATGCCGCACGTGACCCCGGCCCTGGGCCTGGCCACGCTCACCGGCTACCGCGTCCCCAACGTGGACCTGGAGTCCATCGCCGTCTACACCAACACCGTCCCGGGTGGCCACATGCGCGCCCCGGGCGAGGTGCAGGCCAGCTTCGCCGGCGAGTCCCACCTGGACATGATCGCGCGCGAGCTGGGGATGGACCCCCTGGATTTCCGGCTCCGGAACGTCATCCGGGACGAGGACGAGGGCGCCCTGGGCGACCGCTTCACCGGCCCGCGGGCCGCGGATGCCTTCGAGCGGCTCCGGTCGGAGATGGGCTGGGATCAGCCTGCCGCCGCCGGGCGCGGCCGGGGCATCGCCCTGTGCACGATGCACGTGGGGACGGCCATGGGGGCCTGGAACCTGGGCCTCCGGCTGGGCGCCGACGGGCAGGTCCAGGTCCTGACCGGGATGCCCGACCAGGGCGCCGGGCAGAGCACCCTGATCCGCCGGATCCTGGCCGCCACGGCCTCGATCGACGAGGACCGGATCACCTTCGTCAAGCAGACCACCCTCGAGGCGCCGGTGGACCCGGGCGTCGGCGGGAGCTGGGTCACGCACATGGCCGGCCGAGCGGCCGCGCAATTGGGCGAGCATCTCCGCGAGTGGATCGACGAGCGGGTGCCGCGCGCCCTTCCCGACGCGCCGTCGTCCACGGAGCTGCGCGACGACCACCTGGTGGACAGCGCAACCGGACAGCCGCTCCTGGGCTTCACCGAGCTGGCCCGCCGTCTCGTCGCGCCGGAGGAGCCCGTGGCGCTCTCCGGGTCATACAGCCCGGGGCTCCACGCGGTGGGTGAGCCCGGTGACGCCGACTTCGCCGCGTTCGGCGTCGAGGTCTCCGTGGATCCCGAGACGGGCGTGATCACCATCCACGACGCGGTCCTGGTCTGCGATGTGGGGATCATCGTGAACCCCGTCGGCCACGCCGGCCAGCTGGAGGGCGGCTTCGCCTTCGGCATCGGGACCGCGCTGATGGAGGAGTTGGTCGTCGAGCAGGGCGTGGTGGTGGGTCGGACCCTTGGCGAGACCAAGCTGCCCACCATCCGCGACGTGCCGCCGTTGCGCATCGTGCTGATGGACTCGCAGGCGGGACCCGGCGCGTTCGGCGCCAAGAGCTCCGGCGAGCTGTCCAACTCGCAGATCGCGCCGGCCATCGCGAACGCCGTGGCCGATGCGATTGGCGTGCGGATCACGGACCTGCCACTCACGCCCGAACGCGTCCTCAAGGCCCTGGTGGCCCGGGGGTAGCGCGCCGGGTGCGCTCGCGCGAGTAGCATCTGCTGGCCGCGACTCGGCCTGACGGCGTCAGGGGCGGGCGGCCAGGCGAGGAGGAGTCCCGGATGGTGGTGGAGCAGGCCCCCGAGGCGGCCGCGGCGGAGTTCGACGACCTGCAGGGCTTCCTCGACCTGGTGGAGGCGGACGGCGAGCTGCGCCGCTTCAACGGGGTCGATTGGCACCTGGAGATCGGCGGCATCAACGAGGCGCTCGCCCAGAAGCGCGGCGCCATGTGCCTGTTCGACGAGATCACGGGCTACCTGGCCGGCTATCGCGTCTCCAGCAACCCGTTCACCTCGTACCGGCGGACCGCCCGGGTCCTGCGGCTCCCCGTGGACCTGGAGGGCGTGGAGCTCCTCAACGCGTACCGCCAGAAGATCCGCGACATCCGGCCCATCTCGCCGGTCACCGTGCCCACCGGCCCGGTCTTCGAGAACGTGATCACGGGCGCGGACGTGGACCTGTTCAAGTTCCCGGCCCCGCAGTGGAACGAGCTGGACGGCGGCCGCTTCCTGGGCACGGGCACGGCAACGGTCACCCGCGACCCGGAGGACGCCTGGGTCAACCTGGGCACCTACCGCAACCAGATCATGGCCCCCAACCTGCTGGGCATCCTGGCCAACCCCGGCAAGCACGGCCGGATCCACATCGACAAGTACCACCGCAAGGGCGAGCGGGCCCCGGTCGTGGTCTCGGTGGGGCACGACCCGACGGTCTTCGTGGAGGCCTCCTACAACGTCGGTCTCAACACCGAGGCCTACGCGTTCGGCGGCTGGCTCCGCGGCCGCCCAATGGAGATCGTCAAGAGCCCCATCTACGGCCTGCCCATCTCGGCCACCGCCGAGATCGTCCTTGAGGGTTACGTCCCCACGCCCGACGAGATGCCCAAGATGGTGGAGGGCCCGTTCGGCGAGTGGCCCGGTTACTACGCCTACAGCGCCCTTGGCGAGACGCCGGTCATGGTGGTCGAGGCCATCTACCACCGGAACAACCCCATCATCTTCGGGGCGCCGCACGTCAAGGCCCCATCGCCCACCATCTTCGCCGTGCCGCTCTCCGCCGCGTCGATCTGGGACGACCTTGAGCGCGTGGGGCTGCCCGGCGTGACCGGTGTCTGGCGGCTGGGCGCCTGGGGCGGCGGCGCTGGGGGCTTCTTCACGGTCGTCTCGATCAAGAACCTGTTTCCCGGGCACGCCAAGCAGGTCGCGTCCGTCGCGATGGCCAGCCGGGCCGGCGCCTACGGCGGCCGCTACGTGGTGGTCGTCGACGATGACATCGACATCACCAACGCCGAGGACGTCATCTGGGCCATGGGCACGCGGAGCCTGGCGCACGAGATCGACATCGTCCGCGACGTGTGGACCAGCCCGGTTGACCCCATGCTCAGTCCCGAACAGCGGGCATCGGCGCAGTGGACCAGCTCGCGTGCCCTCATCGATGCCACGCGACCCATCCGCTGGCGGGACCAGTTCCCGCCCATCAACCAGTTCAGCCGCGCCAAGGCGACCGAGATTCGCCGCAAGTGGGGCCTCGAGTAGCCGAACCCGTGGTGTGCCGGTGGCAATCGCCGCCGGCCGAGAGGAGTGAGCGATGGCCGTCGAGCTTCCGATCGCAGGGGTGAAGGAGGACGTCTGGGTCCCCACCGCCTGTGACATGTGCTACAACGGCTGCACGATCCGGGCCCACCGGGTGGACGGCACCGTGGTGCGCGTGGAGGGGATCCCGGAGGCGGCGCCCAACTATGGGGCCACCTGCGCCAAGGGCCAGGCCGCGCTGATGAACGTCTACTCGCCCCACCGGGTGAAGGCGCCCATGGTCCGGACCAACCCCGTCAAGGGGATGGGGGTGGACCCTGGCTGGAGAGAGGTCTCCTGGGATCAGGCGATGGATCTCCTCACGGAGAAGACCCGCGCCGCCCGCGCCAAGGACCCGCGCAGCGTCATCGCGCTGACCTTCGACCGCAACACCTTCCACGTCCTGCGGGCCTTCATGTCCGCGATCGGCAGCCCCAACATGACCGTGGGCTCGGCCGGCTTCTTCTGCGGCAACGGCATGCATCCGGTCGCGTTCAACCTGACGGGCTCCAACGACGTCCACCCGGACCTGCACCACTGCGACCACCTGGTCATGTTCGGGACCGCCTACGGCTTCGTCGGCCAGATGAACGCGATGGGCCTGAGCAGGGAGATGGCCGACGCGCGCGCCCGGGGCATGAAGCTGACCGTGGTGGACCCGGTGCTCAGCTACGCCGCCTCGCACGCCGACGAGTGGATTCCCATCCGCCCCGGGACGGACACCGCCCTCGCCCTGTCGATCATGCGCGAGTGGGTGGTGGAGCTTGACCAGTTCGACAAGGACTTCGCCCGGCGGTACACCAACGCCACCTATCTCATCGGCCCGGACGGACGGTATGTCCGGGATGGCGCATCCGGGAAGCCCCTCGTGGGCCGGGCAGACGGGACGACGGGCGCGTTTGACGCCATCCCGTGGACCGAGACGGTCCTGGACGGCACGTTCAGCGTGGACGGCCAGGCGGTCCAGCCCAGCTTCGTCCTGATCCGCCAGGCGCTCGCGCCCTACACGCCGGAGCACGCGTCGGAGGTCACCACCGTCCCCGCCGCCACCATCCGTCGCCTGGCGCGCGAGATGATGGCGGCCGCCAGCATCGGGCAGACCACGGCGATGGACGGCGAGACCCTGCCGCTCCGTCCGTGCGCCGTCGCCTGGTACCGCGGCATCAGCGCCCACCGCCACTCCATGCACGGCGGCATGGCCATGGGCATGCTCAACACCCTGATGGGGGCGGTTGACGTGCCGGGCGGCATCCTGAACGCCACGGGCTCCGGCCCCAACTGGATGCCCAAGGCCGAGGATGACGGCCTGCTGGTGCCCAGCAGCCCGTACGGCGGCCACATGAACTCCGGGCTGCCCCGCCGCAAGGTGAAGGCGCCCGAGACGCTGGAGCTGATCGAGCTCTTCCCGGTCTCGGTCTATGCCCGGACCATGCTCCCGCTGGGCATCCTCCACGCGGAGGAGTACGGCGTGCCGTACAGGGCCGAGGTCCTGATCCAGAGCCGCTGCAACATCATGGCGACCAGCGGCGACCCGCAGGTCACCGGGGCGGCATTCGCCACCATCCCGTTCATCTGCTCGATCAACACCTTCCACGACGAGACCAGCGAGTTCGCGGACCTGCTCCTGCCCGACACGCACTCGCTGGAGCGCCTGGTCCCGCTCGTCTACAACCCGTACTACCACTACACCAGCGCCGCGCTGCCCAACGAGCACTACGCCTGGAACTTCCAGCAGCCGGTGATCAAGGCCGTGCCGCTCGCCCGCAACTGGGGCGAGGTGCTGCTGGACCTGGTGGTCCGCCTGGGTCTGGCGCCGGACTTCAATGCCGCCTTCAGCGGGGCCGCCCAGCTCGATGGCAAGTACCGCCTGGAGCGCGACCAGGTCTACTCGTGGGAGGAGATCTCGGACCGCTGGACGCGCTCAGTGTGCGGCGACGAGCACGGCCTGGACTACTTCCGCGAGCACGGCTACTACACCAGCCCCACGACGAGGTCGGCCCGGGCCGCCTACCCGCGCGCGTTCCACGAGGCGCGCATCCCCATCTACCTCGAGCACTTCATCGACGCCGGCGAGGCCGTCAAGGCGTACACCGACGCCAAGGGCCTGCCCTGGGACACCAGCGACTACACGGCGCTGATCGACTACAAGCCGTGCCTCACGCCCGCGGATGCGCCGCCCGCGTTCGATCTCTGGGTGGTCAACCAGAAGCTCCCGTTCATGAGCTACAGCCACACCGGC
>CAIJPD010000005.1 GCA_903822495.1 uncultured Chloroflexota bacterium
CATGGGGACCTACCTCGCTGACCCGGGCTGCACCATAACTCCCGCAACCCGCGGGCTCCTGTCCGCCCACGGTACGCCTTCACCCGCCATGGCGGGCCAGTGCCCTAGTACCCGTGCGGCGGGGGCCGGATGGACGGTCGGCAGAGTCAGGGGGATGCCAGAGTCGCCTTGCGGCGGCAGATCTGCGCGGCGACCCGAGGTGCCAGGCAGGTTGGCGCATCGGGATGTTCCCCCCGGATACAACCCGACCAGAATCGCGCCACCTATCGGGCTTCGGGGTCGACACTTGCCGAGTCGACCCCCCAACTCCGGTGATTCTGTACCGGCAAGGAACCAAATCGGGGATTTCTGGGCTCCGAGGCCTGCCGGTGGGGGAATCAACGACAGGTTGTCCTCCACGGGAACATCCATGGGGCCGGACGGGTCCGCATGGCCCGGCTCCGCATGGCCCGGCGCCGCATGGTCCGGGTCGACGTGGCATCGGGCCGGCGGCGGAGCATCGGGCGGGCGCTGGTACTTCCGGGTCGTGGTGCGGATTGCGGCGGACTGCGACGGTCCGGGTGCGAAATTTCCCGGCCGCCACACCAGCCCCAGCCGGTTGGCGGCCTCTCCAGACAACGTACGCCGAAGTCCCCGCTTGCCCCAATTCGCGCCCAGGCGCGCGCGTGGCCTCACGCTCGCACGCGCCTTCGTCCTGATGGCGGCATCGATGCTCGCCCTGCTCACACCCGCGACCGCCTCCGCTGACCCCCCGCAGCCACTACCCGGGTACCAGCCCGCCTTCGTGACCGAGCGCGAGGACGGGCCGTGGCGGGACTGCGTCTGGGCGTCGGCTGCGATGCTCCTGGACAAGTGGACCAGCGGGGAGACGATCGTCAGCCGCCAGCGGCTCCGGGCCCTGTCCGGCGACGGTCAGGGCGGCTCGGGCCTCAGGGACGTGCAGGCCGCGTTTGCGCGGCTGGGATTCCGCCTCACGATCTCGCCGTACGACAGCGTGGCCATCGACTGGTCCGATCTCCTGGATCGCCTGGCCGCGGGCGGCGGGGCGATCCTGCTGGGCGACTACGGCCTGCTGCCGGCCCAGTTCGGCCGGTGGGATCCGGCCTTCTGGAGCCGGACCGGCGAGCTGGACGACCATGCGCTCTACCTGGACCGCTACGACCAGGAGACGGGCAGGATCCTGGTCATGGACCCGCTGGCTCCCGCTGGCTGGGGCGGCGAATGGATTCCGGTCTCCGCGCTCAAGCGGTTTGCCTGGCGGAGCGGCAGCGGCGCACTCTCGGTGGCCATCACGCCGCCCGCGCTGACATCCGCGTTCGAGGGCGTCAGCCTGGGGACCCCAACGGCCACGGCCGATGCCGCCGCGGTGCACCTGGCGTGGCCGATCGGGGCCGCGCCCGCCGGGTGGACCGACCAGGGCACCAGGCTCACCACCCAGATCGTGCCGGTCGAGTGGGTGGACCCGCTCGCCTGGATCGTGGGGGCGCTCCCGGCGAACGCCACGGCGCGTCCGCCGATGGAGCCCGTCACGTCCAGTGCCGACGGGATGCTCAGGGCTTCGATCCCGCTGCCGGCGGCGCCGGGGATCTACAGCGTCTCCGTCTCACTGGCGGATCAGGTCCTGGGGCAGCTGGTGGCGGGCGCCGGGCCGTTCAATCTGTATGTCCCCGGCCCGCGAGCGGCCGCCTACGAGGTCCCCGACCGCGTTGTGGCCGCCGCCGGGTCGCTGGCGCATATCCCCGTCAGGGTCACCAACGTGGGCAGCGAATCATGGGCGGAGGCCCCCTTCCTTCCGTGGCTGTCGTCCGCCCGCCAAGGCTGGCAGAACCTGCGACTGACCGGGACCTGGGTGCGTGAGCCGTCCGCGGCCACCGCGGGCACGGTCCAGCCCAGACCGCCCGAATCCTTCGAGAGGGGCTTCCTCCACTTGGAAGCCGGCGACTCGAAGACGATCGATGCCGCCGTCCGAATGCCGGTGGACGCGGGCTCCTGGCGGCTGGTCTTCGACCTGGTCGACGACCTTGGCCAATCGCTGGCGGCCACGGGCTCGGCGCCCGGGGTGATCATCGTGGAGACGGTGGTGCCGGGGCCGGGGCTGGAAGGGCTGTAGGGCGGCGGGGCGCGGGATCAGCCGGCGGCGAGCTTCGAACGGTCGAAGAGGAACGCGGGCATGGCCCGCTCGAGCTCCCACACGATCTGCATGGGTCGCTCGGACTTGTGGCTCACGTGGTGCACCGGGCCCAGGCAAAGGTAGGGATTGCTGACCTTGCGGTCATCTCGCTTGTTCTCCCGCACAAACAACAGCACTTGCGAGCCTCGCTCCTGGTGGTGCACGTAGCGCTGGCCGGTCGGTGACTTTGCGGTGGTCGAGGACTGCGACTCCCAATGGAACCTCGTCGGAGAGATCGGGTAGTCGTCGTAACGGGTGGTCGCGCTGAACTCGTCCTCACCCTTGTTGAGCGTGACGAACAAGAGGTCGGTCTTTTGGCTCTCGACCCACAGCACTCCCTCGCGGTGCTCGCGGAGCTTGTCCCCCGTCCGGACGTCGAATGCCGCCAGAATCTCGTAGAGGCCGTATGTGGCGTGGCTGTAAAGGGGGATGTTGCCGCGGGGATCAAGCGCCAAGGACTGCAATCTGGACCGCTCCCTTAGCACGTCTAGCAGCTGGATCAGCTCGCCCCGAAGCTCGGGCAGGGCCCAGAACTCCTCAAAGACCCGACCGGCTTGCGTCAGTGGCCGCTCGCGCTGCCCGAGCGCGGCCATGAACATGTTCTGAAGTCGATTCTCCCGCGTGCCATCTGCCGCAATCTCCGGGGGTGCATTGGAGGCGAGCCAGCGCCGCCACGCCTCGTTGCGTTCATCGTCATCCACATGAAGGAGTTTGCCGAAGGCCTTCGCGTACTCGCCCTCGCCTGTGGGGACCGGAGTCCGAAGGTGACCCGCTTGGCGGCGCAAGTTTGTGAACGTCGATCCAGCACCGGGATTGCTGTAGATGTCATGGAGATCGAACGCGCTGCGCGCTAGGAAGCCAGCCAGGTTCGTGCCGGCCGGAAGAGCGCGGAGGTCCTCGACGACGAGTTTCCTCGTGGTCCGGATCTGAGTTCGGAGGTTCTCCAGGACGATGCGCTGGGCGATCTCGTCGAGTCGGACGACGCAGCCCGGGGGCATGAGTGGGAACCCGTGCTCGACCGAGCGCTCTACTTGTCGGCGCGTTCCCCCGAGTAGCGCTCGGTACTTGATGTCGAATCGGTATTCCGCATGGGCCTGGCCGATGAAGTCAAGCACCGTCAGCACCGACTTGCCCGGAGACCACCGAAGGCCTCGGCCTAACTGCTGAAGGAAGACGGTCGCACTCTCGGTGGGCCGGAGAAGGACGAGCGTATCGACCTCGGGGATATCGACGCCCTCGTTGAACAGATCAACCGTGAAGATCGCCCGGATCTCGCCCCGGCGGAGTCGCTGGACTGCGGCCGTCCGCACGGCGGCGTCGGTCTCGCCGTCCAGCGCCACTGACGGTAGGCCTGCAGCCGTGAACTGCTCGGCCATGAACCGGGCGTGGGCGACGCCGACGCAGAACCCGAGGGCGCGCATCTTGCCTGGGTCGAGGACCCACTCGCGGACCGAGGCCAGGATCCGTTGAGCCCGGACATGATCCCCGGTCAGGAAACTCTCAAGGTCAGCGGTCACATAGCGTCCGCGCTGGAAACCTACCCCGCGGAGGTCGGTGCCATCGCCGACACCCAGGTAGTGGAACGGGCAGAGCAGGCCCTGGTCGAGCGCTTCCCACAAGCGCATTTCCGTGGCAATTCGGTCGTCGAACCAGTGGAGGATCTCCCGACCGTCAGCACGTTCAGGGGTAGCCGTGAGGCCAAGCAGGATTCTTGGATGAAGGCGCGCGAGCAACCGGCGGTATGTGTCGGCTTCGGCATGGTGGAACTCGTCAACGACGATCACATCGAAGTGAGTGGGGTCGATCGTGTCCAAGTCGCGATGGAGTGACTGGATCGAAGCGAAGACATGGTTCCACTGCGTGGGACGTTCGCCCCCGATTAGGCGCTCTCCAAAGGAAGGGTCGTCGAGCACGATTTGGAACATCGCCTGACTCTGTTCCAGGATCTCGTTCCGGTGCGCAACGAAGAGGAGGCGTTCGTAGCCCGCCTCGCGGAGCCGTTTGAAGTCGAAGGCAGCAACAACGGTCTTGCCGGTCCCCGTCGGGGCAACAACGAGATTCCTGAAGTGGCCGCGGCTCCGCTCGGCGCTCAGGGCCTCAAGCATGTCCAGTTGGAACGGCTTGGGCTGCAGATCAAGGTGAAGGGCAACCCCGGTCTTCGTAGCTGCCTGCGGCCCGGATTCCGCGGCCAGAGCAGCTTCGAGGCGTGCCCCGTCAACTTGCGGGTCGTAGCTCTCGAACTCGGGCTCATTCCAATACTGCTCGAAGGTTGCGGCCACTCGTTCAACAATCCTTGGGTTGTCGACCGCGGTCGCGCGAACGTTCCACTCGAGGCCCTCGAGCAAAGCGGAGTGCGTCAGGTTTGACGACCCGACGTATGTCGTGTGGAAGCCGCTGTTCCGTTCAAACAGCCAGGCCTTCGCATGGAGACGCGTCTGGGAGGTCTCATACGAGACCTTCACCTTCGCACCGAGCCCAACGAGTTCGTCCAGGGCTCGCTTTTCGGTCGAACCGGTGTACACACTCGCAATGACGCGCATCTGTCCCCCGCGGAGCAGGAACTCCAGGAGTTCCCTTCGGATCAGACGGATCCCGGCGAAGCGGACGAATGCACACAGAAGGTCGATTTGATCGGCGCTGCCGATCTCCAGGGCCAATTGCGAGCCGATCTGCTGGTCGCCTCGCCCATTGGTCAGGAGGACGCTCTCGCGAAGTGGGATCCCGGGGCGCGGCTGTCGCGGCTTGCCGCTCTCAAGGACGTGCAGGAGGGCGCTGGCATCGGCACCGACTTCCTGTTCGCCGTACGGGCCGGGCAGCTCTCGCACGAGGCGGTTCGCGAGGTTGATCTGGTAGATCCGGCGATCCGCTTGGCTGGATGGCACGCCCGAGAGCGAACTCAGGACTTGATCATGGACGTGTCGCGCGAGAACGTCGGGCAGATCACCTTCGTCGACGGCGTCGAATTCGACCGATTTCCCTTGGCTCTGGGCGCGTTCGATCTGTTCGCGGACTTTGCGAGTAACCAGACGATCGTAGAGGCCGGGCGTGAGGTCGTCGGTCATGCCCGAGGCAGACCAGTCGTCGACGATTGGGGCACTGCTCCTCCCTCCGGTGCTAGTGCAGCCGTGGGAGGATACGCCCCTGTTGAACCTGAAGTTGCCTCTGCTCCGAAGCACAGCCGCGACAACGGCCACCCCGCACCGATCGCGCCGCCCGTGACAGGCAAGCTGGCACCTGCTGGCCGCAGACTGCCGCGCATGGAAGCCGTGGCCCCCGAGACAGACCAGCGCCTCCAGGCCCTGCTTGAGCAGATGTTCGGCCCCCAGGCGGAGTTCCGGCCGGGCCAGCTGGAGGCCATCCAGGCCGTCCTTGATGGGTCGCGCACCCTCGTCGTCCAGCGCACCGGGTGGGGCAAGAGCCTGGTCTACTGGCTGGCCACGCGGATGCTGCGCGACCAGGGCCGGGGGCCTACGCTCGTGATCAGCCCGTTGCTGTCGCTGATGCGCAACCAGATCGACGGGGCCACGGCCCTTGGCCTCCGCGCGGTGACCATCAACTCCGCCAATCGGGCCGAATGGGATGACGCCCGGGCGGCGCTGGAGGCGGACGGTGTCGACGCCCTCCTGATCTCGCCGGAACGGCTGGGGAATGAGCGATTCACCACGGAGATCCTGCCGTCGATTCCGGGCGGCATCGGCCTTGTCGTGATCGACGAGGCGCACTGCATCTCCGACTGGGGCCACGACTTCCGGCCCGACTATCGCCGCATCCAGCGCATCATCAACAACCTGCCGCCCAACGTGCCGCTCCTCGCCACCACGGCGACGGCCAACGACCGTGTGGTCGCGGACGTCATCGAGCAGCTGGGTGGTGATGTGGTGACCCTGCGGGGTCCGCTCGCCCGCGCCTCGTTGCGTCTCCAGGCGATCTACCTGCGCGACGGCGCCGAACGGCTGGCGTGGCTGGCGGAACACCTCCCCGGCCTGCCGGGCAGCGGCATCGTGTACTGCCTGACCATCGCGGACACGGAGCGGGTCGCCGAGTGGCTCCGACTGAACGGGGTGGACGCGGCGGCCTACCACGCCAGGGTGGAGCCGGATCGGCGGGTGGAGCTGGAAGGCCGCCTCCTCCGGAACGACCTCAAGGTCCTCGTCGCCAGCACCGCCCTGGGCATGGGCTTTGACAAGCCGGACCTGGGCTTCGTCATCCACTACCAGCGACCCGGTTCCGTCATCGCGTACTACCAGCAGGTGGGCCGCGCCGGGCGCGCCATCGACACCGCGTACGGGGTGCTGCTGAGCGGCCGCGAGGACGACGAGATCAACGACTACTTCATCCAGAGCGCATTCCCGCCGGAGGCCGACATGCGCGCGGTCGTGTCGGCCCTGGAGCGCGTCGAGACAGTCACCGTACCGGCCCTGGAGTCGCGGCTCAACATCCGGCGCAGCCGGATCCAGCACATCCTCAAGCTCCTGGAGCTGGATGGCGCGGTGGGCCGCGAGGGATCCAGCGTCTTCCGAACGCCCAACCCCTGGCTTCCCGACACCGAGCGCATGGAACGCGTCACCGCCCGTCGACGGGAGGAGCTGGCGCACCTTCGTGCGTACATGACCCACGACGGCTGCCTGATGGCCTACCTGACGTCCGCGCTCGACGATCCCAGCCAGGCGCCGTGTGGGCGCTGCGCCCCGGAGACCGGACAGCTGCTCCCGGTCACGCCCAATCCGGTCCTGGTCCAGCAGGCCATCGGCTTCCTGCGCGGCGCATGGCGCGGCATCGAGCCGCGGCTCCAGTGGCCGCCCGGGGCGCTGGCCGGGCACAGCGGCCGGATCACGCCGCCGAATGAGCCGGGCCTCGCGCTCGCGTTGTACGGCGACGCGGGCTGGGGCAGGCTGGTCGCCGATGGCAAGTATCGCGACGAGCGGTTCGACCAGGCGCTGGTGGAGGCGTCGGCCCAGATGATCCGGGCGCGCGGCCTGGTGCCGGCGCCAACCTGGGTCACGGCGATCGCGTCCTTGCGGCGGCCAGGCCTGGTCCCCGATTTCGCCCGACGGCTGGCCGAAGCGCTTGGGCTTCCGTTTCACGACGTGCTGGCGGCCGCCAATGCCCGGCCCCAGAGGGAGATGGAGAACAGCGGGGCGCAGCTCGGGAACGTGGCCGGCATGACCGTGGTCAACGACTGCCCGGCGGGCCCCGTCCTGCTGGTCGACGACGTCGTGGACTCGCGCTGGACGCTGACGTACGGCGGTTGGCTGCTGCGCCAGCACGGTGCGGGTCCGGTCCACCCGTTTGCGCTCGCGATGGCCACGCCGCAGGATGACGGCTGATGACCATCCACCATCAGCTGGGCGCCAACGGACTGGCCATCCTCGCCCTCACGGCTCGAGGCGGCGTCGGGCGGCGGGCCGGGCCCCGGGCCGGACCCCGCGCCGGCCAGGCGGATCTCGCGGCGCCGCTTCGATCGCGGGAGTGGGCCCAGCTCGCGCGAAGCCTCGCCCAGGCCGGCGCCCAGCCGGCCGACCTGCTTGGCTGGGGCTCGGCGGAGATCGCCGCGTCCCTTGGCACAACCCCCACCGCCAGCGACGACCTGGCACGCCTGGCCAGCCGCGCGTCAACCCTGGCGCTGGACGTGGAGCGACTGGGTAGCCGCGGGATCTGGCTCCTCAGCGTCGGCGACGCCGCGTACCCGGGGCGGCTGCTCACACGCCTGGGCGACCTGGCACCGCCAATCCTGTATGGGTCGGGCGCACTCGAGGTCCTGGGCCGCGGGGGCATCGCGATCGTCGGCGCGAGGGATGCGGACGCCGACGCGCTGGCGTTCGCGTCGGCTGCCGCCGCAGCAGCCGCCGGGGCAGGCCGCTCAGTCGTGTCCGGCGGGGCCCGAGGCATCGATGTCGCCGCGATGTCGGCGGCCGCGGCGGCGGGCGGTTTGGTGGTGGGCGTGCTCGCCGAGAGCCTGGAACGGCGGATCCGGGCGGTGGAGGCGCGGGCGCTCATCGCGGAGGAACGACTGACCCTGGTGTCACCATACGGTGCCGACGCGCCGTTCTCCGTGGGGAACGCCATGGGCCGCAACCGGCTGATCTACTGCCTGGCGGATGCTGCGATCGTGGTCGCAGCGACCGAAGGCGAAGGGGGAACCTGGGCCGGCGCCACGGAGGCGCTCGCGGCGCGATGGGTGCCCATCTACGTCCGGGTCTCCGCGTCGGCGCCGCCGGGAAACCGGGCCCTCGCAGATCGCGGCGCCATCCCGTTCGCGTCGGATCCGTCTGCAACAGGCTTGCTGCCGTTCGCGGGCGATGACCCCGCGTCCCTGACCTCGCCGGCGTCGTCCGTCTCCCCGGCACCGCCCAAGCGGGCGGCCGAGCAGCAGACGCTCTTTGGTGGCGACCGGTAGACCTTGGTCACGGCGAGGCGTGCGAGGCCAGGTGCTACCATGTCGCACATGGAACGAATTGGGGTACGTGAGCTACGGCGCGATGCCAGCGCCGTGCTGCGACGGGTGGCTGCCGGCGAGACCGTCGAGGTGACCGATCGGGGCCGCCCGGTGGCCGTCCTCCTTCGGACCATGCCCAGCGGCCTGGCTCGGCTGGAGCGCGAGGGCCTCCTTCGGCGCGCGGAGGGAGACCTGCTGGACATCGTGCCGATCACGCTGCCCGCGGGCACCGATCCCCCATCCGGCCTCGTCTCCGAGGGGCGCGACGAGTGACGGCCGTCTACCTCGACAGCTCGGCGTTCGTGAAGCTGGTTGTCAATGAGGCGGAGACGGCGGCCCTGCGGACCTTCCTGGCCGGGCGTCCCGCTCGCCGCGTCTCGTCCACGCTCCTCCGCACGGAGGTCCTGCGGGCGACGCGACACCTGGGGCCGGAGGTGCTCGCGACGGTTCGGGAGAGCCTCCGCCGCATCGACCTGGTCAGCATCGACGATCGGATCCTGGACGGGGCCGGAACGATAGAACCCGGGGTCCTCCGAACCCTCGACGCGATCCACCTGGCGACGGCGCTGGCGGTGGGCGACGACCTGGACGCGATCGTGACCTACGACCTCCGCATGATCCAAGCCGCACGGCTGCTGGGGCTGCCGACGGCGTCGCCGGCCTGATCGAGCAACCGGTTGGTCGCCAGCCGGTCGCAGATCGTCCGCCGAACTGCATCTTCCACCCCGCCAACCCCTCCACCTCCCCTACTCCGGGTCGGCGGCGAGTCGATCGAGCAATCCGGGAAGCTTGAGTCGGATGTTGTTGTCCTCGGCGGCCTGCGGGTCGACGAGGGCATTGGTGCGACCCAGGTCGTGCTCAGCCGCGGCGCGCGACGTGAAGTCGACCTGGGCGGTGTACCGCTGCGCGAAGGACAGGACGGCTGCGAGGGCGTCAAACGTCCCGTTGTTCGTCGCCGCCTTCAGCGACGACAGGTACTCGGTGCGAAACACCGTCGGAATGATGATCCGGACCTGGCCTGCTGCCACGAGCTCCGCGTTCATCATGATCCTCGCGACCCGGCCGTTTCCATCGGTGAAGGGGTGAACCTCCGATGTCAGGAACATCATATAGACCGCCCTCGCCAACGGATCGATCAACGAATGGGCGAGGTCAAACCCGGCGCGGAGGGTGCCCTCGACCAGGTGCGGGGCGACGAAGATCGTCGCGCCGGCCCGGTTGGCTCGTCCCTTGAAACGGCCGGGGTCCTTGTCCGGCCGGCCGGCCATGACGGTCGCATGACGCCGCTTGATGATCGCAAGGAACGAATCCGGTTCATGCGGCACCGTCCGCATCTCGTCTGCGTCAGCCACGAGCTGATAGGTCCCGCGGATGTCGTGGGCGTCGGCCGGCCGCCCCGCCGGAACGTGATCGGCGAACACGATCTCCGCGGCTTCGTCGACGGTGAACTCGGTTCCCTCGATGAAGTTGCTGAAGTACGCCTCGTAGAAGGGCAGGAAGCGGCGCCGAGCCCGCATCGCCGGCAGGTCGGGAAGGCTTGCCGGGGCCCGCTGCCCCAGGAACTCGGCGCAGCGGCGCAGGAGGTCGTGGCGGGCGAGATCGTAGGGGTGGCCGGCGGCACTCGCCTTCAAGGCATGGGTGACGACCGCCCCACCCGATCCGGTCGACAGCGCCGCGGAGATGAGCGAGGTCAAGCGGACCTCGGCTGCCTGGCGGCCGGTTGCCGCCGCCAGTGATCGCGCCTCGTCGCGGAGCGAGTTCAGGCGGGACTCGCCGTGGCGCGTCGCGATCTCCGCGACCCACGTCTCGAGCTCCTCCTGCGAGAGGTATCGGGCGCCCGTGCCTGCGGCGTTGTCGAGCAGCGCGCGGGCCGTCGACGAGAGGTGGAACCCGCCCAGCGCCTGGTCTCCCGGCAGTGGGCCCGAGCCCGTCCGTGGCACGATCGTCAGGCCCGGCAGGACCAGCGGTCGACGCGCGCGATGATCGATGTACAGGTGGCCTTGCCCATCCGGGCTGCCGGCCCGCGCCGAGCGATCGACGATGACGGCGTCGGGGAAGTGTTTTACGAGCACGGGGATCCAGTTGCGGCGGACCACGGCCTCGGCAGGGTCCCGCGACGGCGTGTAGATCCCCCGGGCGATTCGCCGCAGGCGGCCCGCCTTGGTCGCGGCCGAGAGCGTGGCAAGCCGCCAGTCAGCAGCGAAGGCGATGTCCGGCCACGTGGTGATCCTGGGCATATGGGGGTCCCGGCGGGTGACCTCGACTGGCACGTTGGGTGGACGTCAGTATCGGGCCGGGACCCAGGATGCGCAAGGTTTGTGCGCTTCCTTACGGTTTGACGGCACGCGACGGCCCGAAGCGTACGGTTCACGTCCTTGCACGCGGACGTAGGGCGGGCCCAGGAGCGCGGGCAGCCCGCGCCAGGCGGGTTGCGCTGGTTGACTTCCACCCTGTCATGGGTAGAGTTCTACCATGACGCTCAACATCAAGAACCCGGAGACCACGAGGCTCATCCGTGAGCTCGCGCAGGCCACCGGGGAGTCGCTGACGCAGGCCCTGACCACGGCAGTCCGGGAGCGCCTGGGTCGCGTGCGCGCCGAGGCCCAGGCGGACGACGTCTGGGCCATCGTCGACGACCTCCGGTCCCGGCTGCCCGCCGGCTACCTGGACCAGGATTTCGACCGCCTGCTCTACGACGAGACGACGGGGCTTCCCAGGTGATCGTGGACACGTCGGCGCTGGTCGCGATCCTGCGTCGGGAGGCGGACGCGCCCGCCATCCTCCAAGCGCTGCGGTCTCTCAGCCCGCGACGGATGTCGGCCGGGACCTACCTCGAGCTGGGTCTCCTCATCGACGGTGCGCGGGATCCGGCGGCGTCCGCCCTGCTGGACGACCTGATCGAGGCGTTGGACATCACCATCGAGCCGGTCACGGCGGCCCAGGCCCGCCTCGCTCGCGGCGCGCACCAGCAGTTCGGCCGCGGGAGCGGCCATCCCGCCGGCCTCAACTTCGGGGATTGCTTCGCCTACGCGCTGGCCAGGGACCTGGACGAGCCGCTGCTCTTCAAGGGCGACGACTTCGCCCGGACGGACATCCCCTTCGTGGGCCGGCGCCAGGAGCGCGGGCGCCTTCGCGAGCTCCTCGCCGCGTACGGCTGACGGCGCGTCGTGCGCCTTCGGGGTCCTTGGCTCGCGACCTGTCGGAGTGCCAAGATTGACGGATCTAGCACTGTCAGGGTAGTTTGAGTGCTAAGTTGGCACTTGTTAGCATTGGATTGGCAGTGAGCCTTCCACAGCCCGCACCCCTGTTCCAGGAGCTGCTGCCCACCGATCGCGCCGGGGAGATCCTGCCGCGCGTGCTCGCGGCGGGGATCGGCCCGGACGTCGGCGGCCGGTACCTGCATTGGGACCAGCTTCGGAGGCGGAGGCCGCCGGAGGGACTCTCCGTACCCGAGTGGTGGCTGGGTGTCGTGCTGGCGCGACAGGCAACGGCCCGACGGTTCTCGCTTCGGTCCGTCGACGGCACCCCATTTCACTACTCGCTGCCCGATCGTGCCCTGGAGCTCCTCCACTGGCTCGATCAGCACGCCGCCGGCGAGATCGTCGTGACCGAGACCATCCGGGATGCGGGTGACCGGCGGCGATACCTCGTCAACTCGCTCATCGAGGAGTCGATCACCTCCAGCCAGCTTGAGGGTGCGGCAACCACACGGCAGATCGCCAAGGAGCTGCTTCGATCCGGACGCCCGCCGCGCGACCGCAGCGAACGGATGATCGTGAACAACTTCAGGGCCATGAACACCGTTCATGAGCTGGCGGGCCGGCCCCTGTCGGAAGCGGACGTCTTCCTGCTCCATCGGATCGTGACGGAAGGCACCCTCGACGACCCAGGCGCCGCCGGTCGCCTGCGGCAACCAGGTGACGTCCGGGTGGTGGTCACGGATGGCGATCACAACTTGGTCCACGTCCCGCCGCCGGCCCTGGAGCTGCCGCAGCGCCTCCACGAGATGATTCGGTTCGCGAACGGCGACGATCCCCCCGGGTTCACCCATCCCGTGGTCAGGGCCATCCTGCTCCACCTCTGGCTCGCCTACGACCACCCCTTCGAGGACGGGAACGGCCGCACCGCCAGGGCCCTGTTCTACCGCCAGATGCTGGCCAGTGGGTATTGGCTCTTCGAGTGCGTCACGATCTCCCGCCTTCTGGTCCGCGCGCCGGCCCAGTACGCCCGGGCGTTCCAATACGTCGAGACCGACGGCTTCGACGCGACCTACTTCATCCTCCACCAGCTCGAGGTGGCACGACGGGCGATCGAGGACCTGCATGCATACCTCCGCCAGAAGATGGCCGAGACGCAGGAGGCGCTCCAGCTGCTGGGTCGGGCGGACCTCAATCACCGCCAGATCGCGCTGGTGACGAATGCGTTGGGCCACCCGGAGGCGGTGTACACCTTCCAGTCGCACGCGGCCAGCCACCGCGTCGTGCGCCAGTCGGCCCGAACCGACCTCCTGGACCTGGAGGAGCGGGGCTACCTGGTCCGTCGAACGATCGGCCGGCAGCACTCGTTTGTCCCGGCGCCGGACCTCCGGGAGCGGCTCGAACGGTGAGGCGTGGGATGGCCAATCTGACCATCACGGTGGACAGGCAGACGCTGACCCGGGCGAGGATTCGCGCGCTGGAAGATGGCACGTCCGTCAACGCCATCCCCCGTGACTACCTCGAGCGCTATGCCGGCGGCGGGGGAGCGCGGATGCGCTCGTCGAGTTCGGTCGGCTGGCCCTGGCCAGCGAGGCCAGCAGCGGTCCCGGCGGGCGATCCTTGACGCGCGACGAGATCCATGAGCGAACCGGTCTTCGTTGACACCAATGTCTGGACCTACGCCGTGGATGGCGCGGACCCGGCCAGGCGTCAGCGCGCCCTGGGGGTGACGGCACCAACCCGCGATCGCGACATCGTGATCTCGACGCAGGTGCTGACGGAGTTCTACGCGGTCATCACCAGGAAGCTGTCGGTCCCGGTCGGCGCCGAGGCGGCCGAAGCCATGGTCCGCGAGCTGGGGATGTTGCCCGTCGTCGCCGTGGACGTCTCACTCGTGCAGGCCGCCGTCGCGGGCAGCCGCCTGTGGCAGATCTCCATCTGGGACGCGCTGATCTTTCGAGCGGCGGAGGCGGCCGCGTGCCGCAGGATCCTGAGCGAGGACCTGCAGGACGGCACCACGTGTGGCTCCGTCGTTGTCGAAAACCCGTTCGCGTCGGGGGGGGCTAGGCCGGCACCCGAGTTCGCCGCTCAGCCCCCCGCCAGCCGCTCCATCTCCCCCACCACCCGGTCCAGCTCGGCGATCAGGTCCGCGGGCGCGGCCGGGTTCGCCTGGAACGCCGTCACCAGCGAGCGGTAGTACCAGATTGGGTCCGAGTCCGGGTTGAAGCGCCCGAACATCGATGGCCCGTGCCGGCGCAGGTCCGCCACGATGCTGCGCGCGTTGTGGAGCTTGTCGGCGGCGGAGACCAGCAGCACCGCGGCGTCCGCGTGGGCCAGGTGGGCGATGTAGGTCTCCTTGCGCGGTCGCCAGTCTGGCTTCGGCTCCTCGTCGGCATCCGTGCAGGCCAGGACCAGCCGGAGGACCTCGTCACCGAACGCCGCCACCGCCTCCCGCGCCCCGGGCGCGTAGTGGACGTCCTCGATGGCGTCGTGCAGGACGGCCGCGATGGCCTGGTCCTCGTTGGCCCCGTAGTCCAGCGCGATGCTGCACGTCCCCAGCAGGTGCGACGCGTACGGGATGGTGGTCCCCTTGCGCCGCTGGGTCGCGTGCATCACGAGCGCCACGCGGACGGCCTCGATGAACCGGGGCGTGGAGGCCCAGGGCTCCGGTGGGATGGGATGGCCCGCCACCACGTGCTTACCGCTGTTCGACATTCGATCTCCTCCGGCGGGCCTTGACCGCGCCCGCTTCGCGTCCTACCATGCTTCCTACCATGTCAGAGATTTCTTCCTACCTCGGCACTGGGGTCGCCGAGGCGGTCACCCCGTATGGCGCCGATGGGTCGGGCGCCCCGCACACCAAGCTGTCCATCAGCCTGCCCTCGGACCTGGTGGCCGTCATCCGCCAGGTCGCGGAGCAGTCCGGGCTGACGATGAGCGCCACGATCGGCGCCTGTGTCCGCCGAACGCTGGCCCAGGTGGAGCAGGAGCGCCTGGACCGGGCGCTGGAGCTGGACGCGGAGGACAGCGTGGCGTGGGTCGCCACCCAGCTGCCGGCTGTGGCGCGCCTCTGGGAGTCGATCGAGTGGTAGGGATCGGGCGCCTTCCGCCCCCTGTCGGGCCCCGCCGCGGCGACGTTCACTTCGTGGCCTTTCCCGACATGGACGGCCGCGTCATCACGGGGCCGCATCCCGCGGTGGTGGTGCAATCGGACCGGCTGGCCAGATCCGCCACCGTCATCGTTGCGCCGCTGACCAGCGCGCCGCGATCCGCGTCGGAGCGGCCTCCGTACCTGGTGGCGCTGGCGGCCCACGAGGCGGACTTGCCCAAGGACGGCTTCATCAAGTGCGACCAGCTGACCACGCTCCCGGTCACCCTCCTGGGGCCCCGGGTTGGCCGGCTCAACCAGCAGGCCATGGGCCGGCTGGACGACGCCCTGCGATTCGTCCTGTCGCTCTGAGCGCGACCGCACCGGATCGTCGTCGAACTCGGGCCTCAGGCTGGACTGTCTGCGGCGACAACTACATACTAAGCCTGCGTCAATACGCATTGGGGGCGTCGTTCATATGTCCAGCCGCGTCGGTGAGCGGGGCCAGGTGACCATCGAGAAGGCCATCCGCGAGCAGCTCGGGGTGTATGCCGGTGACCAGGCCGTCCAGCGCGTCGAGGATGGCCGGGTGGTCATCGAGTTCATTCCGGGCCCGCATCGCCGATCCCTGCTTGGCATCCTCAAGGACAAGGCGACACGGCGTCCGGACTCGGAGCGCTGGGAGGACATCCGGGAGGCAGCCTGGGAGACGCCAGATCCGGATCGGACGGCCCTGTGATCGGGGTCGACGCGTCGGTCATCGTCCGCTACCTCATGCAGGACCCACCGGATGCGGCTCGGCGGGCAACCGTGGTTGTCGAGGGGGACCACTCCCTGGGCATCTCGCTCGTTGTCATCCTCGAGACGGCTCACGTCCTCCGGACGCAATACGGCGTCGCCAGGCCGGACATCATCAACGCCCTGATCGAGCTCCTGACGCGCGAAGATGTGCTCGTCCTTGGACTCTCCCGGGATGAAGCCCTGGAGGCGCTGGTCCAGGCACGCGCCCTCCCCCAATCGCCCATCGCCGACGCCCTGATCGTGGCGATGGCGCGATCGGCCGGGGCGGTTCCGCTCTATACCTTCGACCGCGGCATGCGACGTCACGGGATTCCGGTCGCCACGCCCTGATCGGGAGTCCCGGAGGGTGCCCTCGAGTGAGGCCGGCTGACCGGCCTTCTCGCCCGGTAATACCTTGACATATTACCGCCAGCGGTAATACTCATCGCAACTACCGGAGGCCTCCATGCGATATCGACTCCGGACACGCGCGCTGACCCAGCCCCTTATCGAGCTCGATAGGCAGCGCTGGCTGTTCGACAACCTGCCGATCGATCCCACCCACGCCGAGTGGATGCGTCGTCGTGCCTGGGTGCGGACCATTCACGGAAGCGCACGGATCGAGGGCAACACGGCCTCCGACGTCGAGGTCGAGGCGCTCCTCGCCGGCGAGGCCGCAAGCAAGGTCAGCGTCAAGGAGGCCCGCGAGATCATCGGTACGCGCGACGCGCTGACGCTGGCCGACGAGCTCGCCGCACGTGGCCTGAACCCGGATGAGGCGATCGTCCGCGAATTGCACCGGCGGGTGTTGTGGAACCAGAGTCCGCTGCTGACGCCCGGCGAGTATCGCCGCGGCGAGAATCGCGTCGTCGACGCCGATGGCAACCCGATCTTCAGCACGCCTGCCTCGGGTGATGTCCCCGAGCTCATGCGCGCGCTCGCAGCGTGGCTTGCGACGGCGACCACGCGCCATGCTCCCCCGATCGTCGCGGCGCTGGCGCACCTCGAGTTCGTCGCCATTCACCCGTTCAACGACGGCAACGGGCGAACGGCGCGGGCGATCGCCAGGATGATCCTGGTTCGCCATGGCTACGCATTGGGCGGCCTGGTCTCGCTCGACGCCCAGCTGGACCTGGATCGCTCGGCCTACTTCGCCGCCATCCGCGAAGCTGCGGGCCAGGACTACGTGCCCGGGTATGACGCCACGCCCTTTGCCCGCTACTTCGTCAGGTCGATCACCCGCTCGGCCGATCACGTCCTCGCGAGGCTCCGGGGTCTCGGGGAGGTCATGATCGAGATCCGCCGCGCCATTGCTGCTGGGGCATTGCCGCCGGCCATGATCGACGGGCTCGCGTACGCGTGGGTGAATCGGCACCTGCGAGCCGGGGACTACATCCGCCTGACCGGTCGGTCCCCCCAGAGCACGACTCGCGACCTTGAGGCCGCGGTGCTGGGCGGTTGGCTCCTGGCCAGCGGCGAGAGGCGGGGCCGCTACTACGTGCTGGGCCCGGCGCTGCTGAGGACGCCAGCCCAGGGCGAGATCGTGTCACCGTCCTCGTAGCCAACTCCGTCCCCCGCGCGCCCTGATCGCGCTGACCGCGGCCTCGGCGTCCTCCGCGTAGATGATCCCGGCGAAGGGACGGGCGGCCGTGATGAGCTCGTACGCCTCCTCGGGCTCGTGGCCCAGCGCACGAAGGACCGCGTACGCGGCCGATGGCCCGCGGTTGATCCCCGCCCCGCAGTGGAGCAGGACCCGGGCGTTGGGGTCCGCGTCCAGCGCGCGGAGCGAGAAGGTGATGGACCGCGCGAACCAGGCCGTCCGCTTGGCCGTGCCGTCGTCCCACGTGCCGTTGGCCAGGTGATGGGCCCGGCCGGCCAGGAGCCGGCGGACGTCATCCTCCAGCTCGCGCGCCGCGGTCACCACGTGCGTGATGCCGGCATCCAGCACGGCCCGGGCGTCGGCCTCGTCCCAGAGCCCCCCGCCGGTGGCGACGCGCGCGGTGACGAAGTCGAAGTCGCCGGGCCGGCGGACGACCCACCCGCCCCGGGCCCAGGCCGGGGGCGGCTCGCCCGAACGATCGGGCGAACTCGGCCCTGCGGGCCGGCCGGGCTCGCCGCGACGAGCCAGCCCGGCGTCCTCCACCACCTCAGTCGTTTGAGTCGCGCCGCATCGGCGCCCCCATGGCCATCCGCGACTTCATGCGGTACGCGGAGGCGGAATACGCCAGCTTGCGCGTCCCCTCCTCCTGCATGACCGACCAGCGCTCGGCCTCGCGCTCCAGCTCGTCCACGATGCCCCGCAGGACCTCGTCGCGACCGGCGTAGCCGCGGATCCGCTTGGCCACGGCGCGCAGGGCGTGGCGCGCCTGCTCCAGCTCGCCGCGGCGGTTGAGCGCCACCACGTCCCGGAGCGCCCGGTCCGCGTAGGCCCGGGCCACCAGGCGATCCACTTCGCGGTCGCGCGGCTGTCCGTCGTTGGCCAGGGTGTCCGCGTAGCGCCAGGTGAGCGTCTCGCTGTGGGCCACGCGCCCGTCGGCATCGACCAGGGCCAGCTCCACGCCCACGGTGCGATCCACCTCGCCCATCGGGAAGGTGAGCGCCACCACCAGCCGGACCACCTGGTCGGACACCAGATCGCCCAGGTGAACGACGCCCCCGCCGGTCTTCGGCTCGAAGGCAAAGGCCCCGATGGGCTCCACCTGGATCCCGTTGGCCGGCCCGGCCGTGGCGAAGCGCAGCTGGACGCCGCGCGCGGTCACCTCCAGGAGCTCACCCACCTCGGCCGCGATGAGGGTGGGGATGTCCGCCGGGCTGCCGATGAACCGGAAGGACCCGCCGCCGGCGTCGGCCATGGCGCCAAGCAGCGCCTCGTCGAAGTCCTCCCCCACCCCGAACGTGGAGGTGGAGACGCCGCGGGCCCGGAGGGCCGCAGCGTGCGCCGTCAGCTCGGATGGATTGGTGATCCCCTGGTTGGCCAGGCCGTCGGTCAGGAGGAGCACGCGGTTGACGGCCGCGGGATCCAGCGCCTCGGCGACCTGCTGTGCGCCGCTGAGCCAGCCGCCGCCCAGGTTGGTGTTGCCGCGGGCCTCGATGGCCGCGATGGCGCGATCCGCGGCGGACTTGCCCTCGCCGGTCGCCGGCCGGCCGGCCGCGATGACGTCGATCTCGTGGTCGTACGCGACGACGGCGAACCGGTCGTCGTGGGCCAGGCGCGCGATGCCCTGGCGGACGGCATCCCGGGCCAGCTCGATCTTGCGGCCGCCCATGGAGCCCGAGCGATCCAGGACGAAGGCCACGTTGACGCGCGGCCGAACGGAGGTGGCGGTGGCAGTGGGCGCGGTGACCTCCACCGCCAGGTAGCGGGTGGAGTGGTGGATGGCCCGGACCAGCCCGCGATCCGAGCGGATGGCGAGGGTGGGGGCGAACGTGGCGGCGAGCGTGGGGGCCGGCGTCGCGTCGGGGTGAGGGCGGGCGGGTGTCGTGTCGGTCATTTGGTGTCCTCCTGGAGCTGCCGGGCGAACGCGATGAGGCGCTCGACGAGCCGGTTGTCCGGGCGGGTCAACGGCCGCCGGACGTGCAATTCGATGTCGGTGGTGATGGCGATGCGCTCCCACTGGGAGCGTTCGCCGAGACTGGGGGGCTGTGGTGGGGTGATGGATTGGCTGGCCGTGGCGATGGGGGCCGACGAAGCCGGGGGCGGGGGGGCCGACGGGATGGGGGCCGATGGGACGGGCAGGTCGTAGGCCGCAGGCGTGTCGGCGACTTGGCTCAGCAGGGGGCCCGGCGATTCGTTGAGGCCCGTTGGGCCGATGGACCGCCTGGCGTGGGTCAGCCGCGACATCCTCGCCTGGGCTGCCGGGGCCACTGGGACCGACGGAGCGGATGCGCCTGGCGGGGCCGATGGGACCGGCGGAGCCGACGGTGCCGACAGGGCCGACGGTGCCGGCAGGGTGGCGGACCGCGCCGAGATAGCGCCCGAACCCGCCTGGCCCGCGAGCAGCGATCGGATGTAGTCCAGCGCGGAGGCCGGCTCGGCCGGCTGCTGGGGTGATGCCGGCGCCTCCGACAGGCTGGCGATGGAGTCCTCGTGGAGCGACGCCAGCCGGGTTCGGATCGCGGCAAGCGGCAGGTGGGCGTCGCGGAGACGGGCAATCAGGCGGAGCCGCTGGAGCGTCTGCTCCGGGTAACGGCTGCTGGGCCCCTCGCGACCCGGCGACGGGATCAGCCCCTGGGCGATGTAGTAGCGGATGGTCCGCGCAGGCAGCCCGGTGAGCGCCTCGAGATCGGAGAGGGTGTAGTCGGCCATGGCCTAATACTGCCACTCGCCATGGCTACTGTCAATACCCGGCAGCGTCCGTGCGCTCGCGCAACTGCCCTACGGCAGCGGGAAGATGAGGGTCACGTGGCGCGGGCCACCGATGATCGTGACCGTGCCGCCAGAGAGCGTGCCGGTGTAGTCGTACTGCGGGTTGCCGTTGCTGAACTTGAAGGTCTGCCCGTCAAAGCTGCCCGTGGTGTCGATGGCCATGAAGGCCTGGTCGGTGCAGTTGGCCCACAGGCCGGCCCGGCTCGGCATCGTGCCGGGCGCCCCGCCGTGCAAGGCGAAGGACAGGCTGACCTCGGCCGGACAGGTGACGGCGCTGTCGACCCCGCCGATGGGCAGCGCGGCATGGATGGTGACCTGCACCGCTTCACCGGGTGGGGCCGGTGTCGGCGTTGGCGGCGGCTCGCCACGGATGGCGGTGAAGCGCTCGTAGCCTGCCCACATGTCCTCGTCGGCCCCGATGGTGTGGGTCAGCAGGATGCCCAGGAGGTTCTCGCCCGGCGCGAGGTCGACGTTGGACGTCGAGGGGTAGAGCACCCGGTCGGCGTCGACCAGGCCGAAGTTCATGTCGGGCGTGGTTGCCGCGCCCCGCTCGTACTGGAGGGCGATGGTGTCGGTCTCGCCCGGGACGATCACCGTCGAGGCGAAGGGGCCGAGGTCGGTGTACGAGGCGTCATCGTTCTGGTGGCTGAATCCGGGAACGGGCTCTGAGAAGGCGGCGTCGCCGATGGTGCCGGCCTCGAACTCGTCCCAATGAGCGGTCATGGCATCGCCGGAGACCAGCAGCTCGCTGGCCATGAACGCGAACCGGCCGTACGAGATCGGGGTCCCGTCGACCTTGGTCCCGGCGACGTAGGGTGCCAGGACCCCGGACGACGGGTCGAAGCGGATCGAGCGGAGCCGTCCTGGCATATTGGGGTCGGCCACGTTGAGGCGGGTGGTGCTGGCCCGGTAGACGATCATGGCATGCGCGCCGTCGTCGGCGCCCGCGTAGACGAGCTGCGGGGCGCCGGTCAGGGCAATCCAGCCGCGGAAGGCGGCGAAGGTGGTCGCCGGCTGGGCCAGGAGCGCGGCATCGATGGTGCGACCGCTCCCGGTCGCCCAATTGGCAACGTAGTCGGCCTGGACCACGGAGGCCAGCTTGATGCCGTCGGCGTCATCCTGCCAGAACGAGGGGGTGCGCCCGGCCCCGTCGTTGTCGTACAGCCCATAGAGGGGAGCAGCCCCGCTGCCGGCCCGCCGCTGGACGTAGTACCAGAAGGCCGAGGCGGTGGCCCCGAAGCAGAAGCCGCGCGGGGCGATGGAGGACCCGTAGTTGGGGAACTGCCAGTCGTCGCGGCCGGGGCGGAAACCGGAGTCCACCACCTCGGGCAGCGGCCCGACCGGCACCACGAAGGTCAGCACCGCCGAGAAGCGGGTGACGGCCACGGTGACGCTGGCGGCGTCGGCGCCCAGGATGGTCAGCGGCGTCAGCACCCCGGTGGCCGGATCGAGATGGCCGGCCAGGGCCACCTCGCCGGACCTGGTGACGGCCGGGATGGTCATGGTGACCGGGAGGGCCGGCTCCAGGCCGTTGAGATCGACGGTGATCAGCGAGACCGGCTTGACGGTGATGGGCAAGGCTGAGCCGCCGGGGCCGCTCATGCCGGTCACGGCCTGCTCCGTGATGAAGACGGCGCTGTTGTCGGCCAGGGCCCGGGGCGGGAAGTTCAGCCTGGCGCCACCGGTGGTGCTGACCGCCCCGCCGCTCGCGCCGATGGTCGCGGTGCTGCTGGTGGGCGTCCCACCCGCGGTGGCGACGACCAGGGATGCCGTGGGGTTGGGCCCGGCGCCCAGCGACTCAAGAGCCAGCGGATCGGTCGCATCCGGCGGCGGCGGGAGGCGAAGGGTCGCCCCGGGCCTGGACGCGGTGCTCGAAGCGCCCGGGCGATTGGTCGGCGTTCCGCCGAGGCAGGCGCCCAGCAGGATGGCGGGCAAGAGGATGGCCAGGAGGGCGATTCGATCTCGGCTTGGCCCACGGCGGTCCATGACCTGATGATTGCTCATTGTGGGCTGGCCGTCGATAGGCTTGGCCTGCCGGACCTGCGGCGACGGGGCTGCTCGGCGGCGGCGGGAAGGCCCGGGCGGGTCGGCGACAATGGCGGTCTCGGATCGCACGGAGGCGGCAACCCGGATGGGCCAGATGATCGAGATCGCGGGCGCCAAGGGCACGATGCCCGTCTACGTCGCGCGCCCCGCCGTCGCGGCATCGGCAGCGGATGGGCCACGGCCAGGCGTGCTGGTGATCGCGGACGCGTTCGGCATGACCGCCGACGTCCGCGCCCAGGCGGACTGGCTGGCGAGCGAGGGCTACCTGGCCGCCGCGCCGGACCTCTACTACTGGGGCGGCAGGATGCGCTGCCTCGTCAGCACCTTCCGCCAAGCCGCCGCCCGGAAGGGTCCGGCCTTCGATGACCTGGAGGCCACCCGCGCCTGGCTGGCGGCGCAGCCGAGCTCCACTGGCAAGGTGGGCGTCATCGGCTTCTGCATGGGCGGCGGCTTCGCGCTCCTGCTCGCGGCGATGGGCGAGTACAGGGCGGCGAGCGTGAACTACGGCCGCGTGCCGGGCGACGCGCTCAGCCTGCTGGAGGACGCCTGCCCGGTGGTGGCCAGCTACGGGGGCCGGGATCGGTCGCTGCCAAACGCGGCCCAGGCCCTCCAGGCGGCGCTGGCCGCCAACGAGATCCCGTTCGATGTCAAGGTCTACCCGGACGCGGGGCACGCGTTCATGAACCAGCACGACGCGGCGGACGTGCCGCGCGTCATGACGCTCCTGTCACCCATCATGGGCCAGGGCCACAGGCCGGAGGAGACGGCGGACGCCCGCCGCCGGATCACGGCGTTCTTCGGGGCACACCTGCAGCCGAAGGCCTGACGGCGGGCACGACGCCGCCCCACGCGGCTTCCCGCTACGCCGCCCCACGCGGCTGGCGCTAGACGAGAGTGGCGGCCCTCGCGAGCACCAGCCGTGCCAGGGACACCAGCTGGTCGGCCGGGTGCTCACCGGGCGTGAAGCCGGTCGAGAAGCAGAGGCGGCCCTTGCGCACGGTCAGCAGGGCGAACGCCTGGCCGTAGTCGTCGGTCAGCTGCAGGACGGCGTCGTCCACCTCGGGGAGGGCCTTGCGGCCCGCGCCTTCGTCACGCGGCGCGTCCAGCAGTGTGACGAATAGCCGCGCGGCATCGGCCGCGTCCGTGCCCTGGAGCACGCGAAGTTCGATGGCGTCGAGGCTGCCGTTCGTCGGCGCATAGCGGCACGCGGCCCCATTGGCACCCGCGATGGGCTGCGGGGTCCCAGCACCCGGGACGCCGGCGGCCTCGAAATCGCCGGGTACCAACAAGTGGCACGCATCCGCCACGGTGGCAACGATCAGGGCGGGCGCAGGGGTCGAGGCGGGCGCAGGGGTCGAGGCACCGCATCCCGCCAACGCCAGGGCGACCAGGATCATGCCCGCCGGGGACATGCCGGCCAGCCTCATGCCCGCCATGCCGAGGCATCGGGCCATGGGGTCGGCCGTGGGCGTCGTTCTGCCGCTCCCCCCGCCAGTGCGCGCCACCTGAACCCGTGCGCTACTTGATCCGGACGCCGCGCATGACCACGGCGACCGGGTTGGCCAGCACCTCCGGGTCCTCGCGCGGGTCGGCATCAAAGGTGACCACGTCCGCCAGCTCACCCGCCGCGAAGCCGGGCAATCCCAGGTAGGTTCGGGCGTGGGTGCTGGCGGCGCGCAGCGCCTGGGTTGGCGTCAAGCCGTGGCCCACCAGGTGACGGATCTCGTCGAGGAGGCTGCCGTCGTTGTCGGTGCCGGCCAGGATGGTGACGCCGGCGGCCACGGCGCGCGGCAGCTGCTCACGCATGTTGGCGCGGATGTCCTCCCAGAATTCGCGCACATCCACGGGCAGGTCTGGCGTGAACGGCTTGTTGAACGCGGTCAGGGTGGGGGTCCAGGCGGTGCCGCGGGCCGCCATGGTCGCCACGGTGTCGGCATCCAGCGAGCAGCCGTGTTCGATGGAATCGATGCCGGCGGCCACCACCGCCGCCACGCCGGCCCATTGGGTGTGGGCGGCCACGCGCGCACCAGCCGCGTGGACGGCATCGACGAGGGCGCGCAGAACGGCCGGCTCCCAGTTGAGGGGTTGGTCGCGGTCCCAGTCGGCGGTCACCTTGACCCACCGGGCGCCGGCGGCGATCTCGGCGAGGGCGGCGGGGATGAGCGTCTCGGGGGTCACGGGGTCGTGGTACGCCGCGAGCATCCGGCCCTGGGGCGCCAGGAAGCGGCCGGCGGCGATCAAGCGCGGCCGATCCGGGGCCGGGGTCAGCCGAAGGGTGACCGAACCGGGCGAGCCGGCGTCCCGAACCAGCAGGACGCCGGTGGACGGGAGGGCGCGGAGGGTCTCCTCGGCCTCGGGAATTCCGACGGGGCCGCCGTTCCGGATGGTCACGTGGATATGGGAATCGACCAGGCCGGGCAGCGCGAACCGGCCGGGCAGGGCCTGGCCGGGCGCGGCGCCGTGGGCGGGCACCGCCGCGGGGCCCGATCCGCGGCGGGGCGCCGCATCCGTGAGGCGGCCGCCTGGCGTGACCCACAGGTCGCGGCGCTCGCCGTCGGGGAGCAGGATGGCGGGAAGGCGCCAGATGGTGCCGGTCACGGTGCTGCGCATTCTGCGGGATGGCTCGCTCGACTCCGGGATCCGGCGCCGGGAAGAGGATCTCCGATACGTCCACTGGGTGAGCACAATGGCGAAGGCGTGAGCCTGAGAGGCTCAAATCGGGCGAGTGGGCGGCCTCCCGGGGCCGAATCGGCCCGAGAAGTAGCCGCTCCTGGCTAACTCTGGTGGTACGGACGGGCGTGGAGCGGCTCCTCGGCCAAGAGCCGCGCGATAGTGCTCACTGGGTGAGCATTCTGGCGAACTTCATCCGGGGGGCTCCGCGGGGCGCGGGAGGGGCAAGGCGGCGGGGCGGGGCGCCTGCGGGGCCGCCGCGGGGGGTGCCGCCCGCGGGGGGTGCCGGTGACGCGCGGACAGCACCCGCCTCCTCCCCTATCCCCCGTTCACGAACCCCGTCGTGTCAACCGCCTCGAACGCCGATCCCGGGATCGCCTTGAGCGCGTTGAGCTGGTTGTCGTCGAAGCGCGGGTCGCTGGCGCCCTGGAAGAACCACGACGAACCGTTGTCGGCCAGCAGCATCCCGTAGGTCTGCATCGCCACCGCGATCACCCGCGCCTGCGCCGGCAGCGTCGACACGTTGTACGAGGCCTTCAGCCGGACCCGCAGGCCCATCGGCGGCAACGCGGCGCTGGTCAGCGACGACGCGAAGTGGCGCGCGGGGTAGATGTACGCGCGCTGCGTGGTGGGCGCCGTGAACCGGATGGCGTGGTTGATGGCGCCGGCCGCCACCTCCGAGTAGCGGACCAGGCCCGGCAGGATCGGCAGCCCGGCGGCGTCGGCGGAGGTCCAGCCGTCGGGGCGGAGGGCGTTGGAGCGCAGGTCCCAGATTGCGCCGCTGCCGGCGGCCCAGGCGCCGTTCACCAGCCGGCTGTCCCACGTCTCGTACAGGCGGCACGTTGCGGAATCCAAGATGAGGATGTGGTGGTCGGAGCCTGCCTCCATCGCGGGGCCGTCCGGGATGGGGTACGGGCCGGGATCGGACTCGTCGGCGTAGTCGAAGGCCACGGTCACGCCCGGGATCCCGCTCACCACGTTGAACGGGATGCCGTAGCCGGCGAAGGACCCGAAGTCGGGATGGAGCCCCTTCGACGCGCCGATGCTGCCGATCAGCGTGGCCGAGTCGCTCCGGATGGCCAGCCCGCTGACGGGCCGGTTCCAGACGTTGGTCGCGGGAAAGACGGGGCAGCCGGCGATGGTCGGGCCGGGGCCGCTGGGCGGCGGGACGGTGGGCGCGGGGGTGGGATTCGGGGTTGGAGCGGGGGTCGGCGCGCGCGTCGGCGTGGGCGTGGGCGGGGGCGGGGGCGGGTCGGTGGCGGCCGGCGGGGACGTGGGGTCGAACCCGGGTTCGCCACCCGGGCCGGGGATGAGCGAGGCGAGCGGGCTCGAACCCGGGCCGGAGGCACCGCCCCGGTCGCCCGTAGCCGAAGCCGAAGGCGAGCCCGCCGAAGCCGCGTTCGACGGCGAAGCCGAGCCCGCCGAAGCCGCCATCGAGCCCGAGGGCGACGAGGCCGGTCCGCGGCTGAAGAGCAGCGCGATCTCGCCCGGCAAGCCGCCCGCGCTGTCCCCCGCCCCCACGCCCGGGAACGGGCCACTCCCGGCGAAGGTCAGCGCCAGGATCGTGATCACCGTGCCGAACGCGGCAAGCCGCTGGCCGGCGGCGGAGGTGGACATGCCTGGCATGCTGCCACTCTGCCCGGCCGCCCGGCCGGACGGCCCCCACCGAACGTCCGACCCATCCCGCCTCGGAGGTCCCATCGAGCGGTGCGTCGACGCCTCGGTCGTGCCCGGGCCCCCTGGCTTCGGAGCCCTCAGGCGGCGCGCCGAAGCCAGGCGGTGCGCCGTCGAATCCCGGCCAGCAGCACCGGGGCGGCCAGCGGCGCCGGCCCCGGGCCCTGCCCCTGACCAGGACCGCCCAACACGCCACCGACCGACGCGAGCGTGACGCCCGGCAGGCGACTCTGCCCCTTGGAGACCAGCCAGGACTTGATGTCGGCGGAGACCTCGTGGCCGAGTGCCTGCAGGTCCGCCTGGATCACCGCCGCCGGCCTCGCCGTGTCGCCCTGGAGGCCTGGCTGGAGCGCGACCGCCCTGGCCTGGCCCGCCGGGGTCGCCGCATCGTTCGCGACGCGCTTGAAGAGGTCGAACACGGCTGTCTGGGACTGCCCTTCGGCCGTCAGCTCTCCGAGGACCCCGTCCAGGTAGGAGGCGTAGTTCTGGGCCGCGAGGGCCTGGTTGGGCTCGCTGATGTTGCGCCGGAACGCGTTGGCGATCCAGTAGTCACCCTCGCTCGCGAGCTGCACGAACTGCGGATCCCAGTCCACGACCACCGCCCGATTGGGCTTCACCCCCTCGTTGACGTTGATGTTCTCCGCGTGCAGGTCGGTGTTGAACCGCGCCTGGCCGTTGGATTGCGTCTTCGACCAGATCCTCGCATCCAGCGCGCCGATCGCGGAGGCGTACGGCGCGTCGCCGGTGGCGAGGACTCGCGGGATCAGGCCGGACCGGCTGGATGGCGCGTACTGCGTGACCAGAACGGCCTGCGCCCCGTCCACGTTCTCCAGCAGGGGCGCCAGGAGGTTGGGGGTGATCCCCTTGGGCCCCAGCTCTGCGTACGACGCCGCCTCCGTGGCCGTGATGTTGCCCTTGGCGACGACCACGTCCAGGGTGCCTCCGGCGTCCAGGTGGACCGTGAGACGGGTGGCCACCTTGTTGAGCCCCGGCGAGAAGGCCTCGGACTCGACGAAGGCCACGCCGCCGGGCAGCTTGGCCGCGTCCTGGGCGGCCTTGACGGCGGTCCGGAGCGTGGTCAGGAAGCGCGGGCCTGCCAGCTGCGCGAAGAACCCGGGGATGGCCTTGGCGTTTGCCTGGCGCGCGCGGGCGAAGTACGCGGCGGCCTCCTCCATCGTGTACAGCGACTTGATGGACGGGTCCCGGAGCGCCTGGGCCACCCGCTCACTGCCCAGGACCGCCTCAAGGAGGTATGGCTGCCGGCTGATCATGGTCGCGTCATAGGCGGCCTGGGCGGGATCCCCGTCAGGCGGTCGCGCGGAGCCCGCCTGGGCATCGCCGGACTTGTCGAGGGTCTTCTCCACGGCCGCGTCGGCGCCCGAGAGGCGTACCGGCTTGGGGGCAGGCGCGCTCGCCGAGGCCGCCGTAGGGGCCGCCGGCTCCGAGGAGATGCTCCTGGGCGAGGTCTCGTCCAGGGCGCTGATCAGGGCGCTCCCGACGCGCTCCCAGGTCAGGTACTCCGGCGACCCGGGGGCGAGGCGACCCTTGGCGGCAATGATCGCGATGTGGCGGCTGTTCGACGGGAGCAGCTTCTGGACGATCGACTGCTCGAAGGGCGTCAGCTGGTTGTAGCCCAGCCGCTCAAGCGCGGCCACCGCCTGGGCCCGTGCCGGCCCCTCGGGGATGCCGGCCAGCACGCTCTGGATCGCCGGGTCCAGCACGGGCGGCGCCGCGACCACCGGCTCCACCAGCTTGCCGCCCTCCGGCGTCGTGATGGCGGCCCGCTCCTCGAACGGCATGCCGTTGGCGAGGCCGCGCGTCTCGATGGACTCCAGGGCGATGGTCGTGGGCGGCGCCGCGCGCACGGCGGCCGGCGTGTAGGCCTTGTAGGCGCGGACCACGCCCGTCGCGGCGTGCGAGGCCCCCGCGGCGGTCATGGCGGTGCTGATCGCGAGGCCGCACGCGCCGGACGTCCGGGCCGCCGGGTCCAGCGACTCCCATTGGGCGGCGAGGTCCTTGGCCGAGAGATAGGTGGTCACGGTCCCGAAGCCAAGGAACAGCACGCCGCCCACCGCCGCCGCCGCGGGCCCCGCAAGGGCGGCCGCGCCGGACAGGCCGATGATCAGGACGCCCTCGGGGATGCTCTTGACGAACCCGATCCCGCACTCCGTCAGGCCCTTGATCGCGTCGCGGACGTTGACCTGCTGCCCCCGGGCCGCCACCGTGGTGCCCATCTGCCGGACGGCGATCTCGAGGCGGTCCAGGGCGGGGAGCTCCGGCTTGTAGACGGCCAGGGTGGTCCCCTCGGGCCAGCGGCCCTCCGCGGCGGCCACCTGGTCCAGCGCTGCGGTCAGCAGGCCCAGGTTGGCGGTCACCAGGTCCAGGTCCTTGCCGGACGCCTCCACGAGGGCCGTGAAGGTCCCACTCCGCAGGCCGAGGGCGAGGATCTGGTAGCGATCCGTCTGCGCCTGGCCGGCGCCGGCGCGCGCGTCCACGCACGGGATCCCGCCGTTGTACGCCCTGACCGAGGTCTTCTCGTAGAGCGTGGCGAGGGGCCTGGCCGCGGTCATGGACTTCATGCACTCGATGACGGTCCGGAGCTCCGACCGCTCCAACGGCCCAGCCATCACCACCGCCCGGAGCACCGGTCCGATCACGTCGCCCAGGTCGCGGGACGCGGCCGTGGCGATCCGGCCGTCGTCGTCCAGCTCGAAGTCGGTCGCGGTCATCCGGACGTCGGCGTCGGCGGCGGCCCTCGCGGCCAGCGCCGACGCGTGCTGGGCCACCCAGGTGCCGTAGTCCGGGGCGGTGCCGCGGGCCGTCGCGACCAGCCACGAGAGCGTGGGGTTCCCGGCGATCCCGCTGTCGACGATGCTCCCCAGGAACGCCGTCGTGACGTTCCGGTTCGAGAACAGCTTGGCGTTGTACTCGGGCCAATGGCGGCGCGGGTCCAGCGCGAAGCGGTTGAGGCACGTCACCGTGCCCCGGAGCGCCTCCGGGATGGATTCGTTGCGCGAGATCAGGCCCTGGACCGAGGACATCCCGATGCCGTCGTAGTTGCAGGCGAGCAGCGCCTCCGTGGCCAGCAGCTGGTTCTGGTAGCCCAGCCGCTTGCCGAACCGGTTCAGGAACATCAGGGAGGCGAAGGCCTCGTCGCCCACGCCGAGCGCCAGGTCCGCCTGGAGGTAGTTGGCCTCGAACTGGAGCCACTCACGTTCGAACGCCAGCGAGCCGGGCTGCGCCGAGGACGCCGTCTGGATCGCGGTGGTGCCGGAGTCCACCAGCTCCACCTTGGGCTTGTACGCCTCGCCGCTCCCCAGGAAGGTGCCCGAGATCTTGAGGACCGCGGCCGTCTTGCCGGTCACGGCGGTGGCGCAGCTGGGGGCGCCCGGCGTGCCGGCGATGTTGTCGAGGCTCACCAGCCGGTAGACGGTGGCGGACTTGCTGCCGAAGGCCAGCTCCCAGTTGGTGACGTTCTCGCTCCGGACCAGCGGCAGGCTGCCGGCCAGGGCGTCGATGGATTGGGCCGCGAGGACCACCTGGAGGTCGTCCCATGAGCTGCAGCCCTCGAGGACGGACGGCGCCACCTCCAGGCCGGCCAGGCAGCCGATGAGGCCGCCTGCCACCACCTGGGTCGCGCTGATGGTGGCCGCGCCGCCCGGCGGCACGGTGATCGCCTTGGCGCCGCCGCACGAGATGGTGTTGGGCAGGGCGGTGTTGTTGGTGACCACCCAGTGCTCGTTGGTGCCGGTGAAGTGGACCGCCTCGCTGGTGATGTCCAGGGAGACGGCCCGGGAGCTGGGGTCGTAGGTCCGCAGGCGCGTGTTCTGGACCAGCAGGATCAGGCTGATCTCGCGGCTGTCGGGCGTGCCGTCCTTGTTCCTGGTGGTCACGGTCAGCGACCCGCCCACGGTCCGGCCCGGGATGTTGCCGTCTCTCTCCGCCTCGTTCTGCGCCCGCAGGTCCACCACGATCCTGGCGAACGTGTAGCCGTTGCTGGTGACGACGGTCTGGCTGGTGGCGTAGGCCGCCAGCTCGCCCTGGACCTTGTCCGCGCTGCCGTCCGGGCCCAGTCCCACGTAGAACGCGGCCGCCGGGATCAGCTGGGAGACGGCCTCCACCACGCGATAGGTGTTGGACGTGGCGCCACCGGGCTTGGTGGTGTTCAGGGTGTAGGCGAACTGGCCGGTCAGGTCCCCGTCCCCGGATCGGTAGAGGAACCGCAGGTCGGACACCTTGGTGAAGGTGTTGAAGGGCACGTCCCGCGTGACGGCGGCGTTGCCGGTGGTGATGCCGCCCGGGAACATGGGGTACATGGGATGGAAGCCCGTGAACTGCCCGTCCGAGTTGGTGCCCTGGACGACGACGGTGGGCTGCGGGGCGCTCAGGACCTTGGTGCCGGTCCAGGTGCCGCCGGTCGCGGGCTCGTAGGCGATCACCCCGCCGGCGTCCTGGAGGACCACCCGCGGCGCGTCGCTCTCCAGGATCACCAGGACCCAGTCGGGCTGGTAGCCGGTCTTCTGGCCGTTGGCGGCGACACCCCAGACCGGCGCGTGGGAGGCGACGAGGATGGGATACGCGACGCCGAGCAGGCGGCTGATGGACGCGGGCGTGGCCCCGCCGATCACGGCGGCGTCCTTGCCCAGGCGCGCGACCACCGGGAAGCCCCTGGATCCCGTGGCCGCGGCCACGGAGGCAGCCACGTCCGACGGCAGATCCGTGGGGTTCTCGCGGACCGTGACGCCCGCGGCCTTGAGCCAGGTGAGGGCCGCGTTGCAGGCCGCGCAGTTGGGCTGGGTGAAGACCGCCACCCCCTCGTAGGTGACCTTGTCGTGGGGGAAGTAGACGTAGTAGTCGTTGATGGTTGTGGGATCGCGCCCGTTGACCAGGCCGGTGCCCACCCGGTAGGCCGCGTGGACGTTGCCGCCGCTGTCCACCGCCGCGGCCAGGAAGTTGAACTGGGGGTAGTCCGGCCCCACCAGCCCCCCGTAGAGGGTCGCGGGAATCGTCCCCATGGGCACGGTGTTGCCCTTGTCCAGGCGGAAGACCCGACCCTTGACGTGATCGATGACGTACAGGGTCCCGTCCGGCCCGATCCGCAGCCCCTCCGAGCGGGACGCACCCTGGACGGATCCGGCGCCCATCGTGTAGGTGGTCTCCTGCTTGGGTAGGCCGCCGTTCTGGGCGACGTAGACGGACCCCTCGCCCGTGGTGGAGGCACCGTCCATCGTCAGGAAGTAGTCCTTGTCCCTGTAGGACCCCGCGTACGTCGCGCCGAGCTGGTCGGCGCCCAGGCTGGAGACCCCGCCGGAGCGCGTGTCGAGGACCTGCAGGTCGAACGTCCGGACCGTGTTGTAGGTGGCGTAGTCCTGCTCGCTCATCCCCCAGCGGGCCATGACCACGGACGACGGCACGGTCTTGTACTTCCCGGTCCCCGGGGTGGTGAACGGCGTGCCCCAGTAGCGGCTGGGGTGGTCGATGCCGGTGCATTGGGCGTTGATGTCGTCGTCGCGGCACCACTTGGGCGGCAGGTTGTCCCAGGCGAGGAGGGTCTCCTGGGGTTGGTCGTTGATGATCTTGTTCACGTACACCGAGATTCCGCCGTCCTGGCGCGGGACCATCGCGGCGATGAAGTACTGCTCCCAGTGCCAGGCCTTGTACTCGACACGAAGCCAGTGGTCCTTGATGGAACCCGGGTTGCCGGCGGACCACAGTCGGTCGTTGAAGCGGTTGCTGGTCCAGGTCCGCGACGTGTAGCTGTCCTTCCAGGTCTTGACGATCGTCCACGTCGCCCCGTCATCCGTGGACTTGGCGATCCCCGAGGTGTTGACGCCCTTGGTCTCGGAGACCAGGACCCGATCGGCGAAGAAGTTGTTGACGTACTCGGTCGGCGGATCGAGCTTCACCGTGACGCTGGTGCCGTTGACGAACGAGACGTAGTCGGCGCCGCCTTTGTCCCGCACATAGCCGGTGATGTCGAACGACCCGTCCGCGGCGCCCGCACTGCCCAGGGCGGCGAGGATGCCGCCGGGGCGGACCCAGCTGTAGCTGCCCACGTCGCCACCGTCGCCGGGCTCCAGTGACTTGCTGAGGTTGGTGGGTGCCCCGGCCGCCACCTGGACCACGTGGCTGAACGGCACGTAGCCGTCCGCGCTGATCCGGACCAGGTAGGTCCCCGGCGGCACGGGCAGGTCGAGCGGCGTGACGCCCGAGTCCACGCCGTTGACGCTCACGATGGCGCCCACCGGATCCGAGGTGACGTGGAGGCTGCCGGTGTCGACCGTGCTCCGCAAGCTGCCCATGGCGACCTGGACGCCGTCGACGATATCGGCATAGGCGCCGGCAGAGGGACAGGAGCTGAGGATGGCCCCGGTGGGACTGCTGGTGATGGTGCACGCGCCGGCTCCGGACGCGCCGGTTCCCGCGGCGGGGGGCTGGGCGGCGGCGGCGGCGGCGTGGG
>CAIJPD010000006.1 GCA_903822495.1 uncultured Chloroflexota bacterium
CAGGGCAAGGGCGTCCACTTCAACAGCCTCATGACATACAACTTCGAGCGCATGGACACCGTCGCCGCGGCGCTCGATGCGTGCATCAAGGTCAGGGTCCGCAAGGCCGGGTAGCGGGCCGCGCCGAGGGGCGATGGCGGCCCGCGGGGGGCCACATGGCCCCCAGATGTCCCGCCCCGCCCGTCCTCAGGGGCCGGAGTTCCCTTTGACCCGGTGTCCGGCGTTGCATACAATCCGGCGAAGCTCCGCGTCGGGGACGCGGGGCTTTGGCCGCCGAGCGACAGGGAGTGCTCCGGCCGGGAACCGTCACGGAGCAAGACCTCATGAGATCGCCTTCGGGAGGCCGCCGCGCCGGCTCTTCCGCGCCTGACCTCAGCAGCCGCCCCGCCAGCCCGTCCCGTTCCCGCCACGCCGAGACCCGTCCATGACGGCCTTCCGCGTCCAGGACTACCCCCTCAAGAACTACCAGCCGCGGGGTGGTGGACCCACCAAGGCCCAGTCCGGCGGCCTGCGCGCCCTCCTGTCGCGATCCCCGTGGACGTATCGCCTGATTGTGCTGGCGATCATCGGCGGGATCTGGCAAGCCTATGCCACGGCGGCCCAGCTCCTCCTGGTTCCCAAGTTCACGGACACGATGATCGGCGTGGTGACGCTCGCCATCAACCCGGACACCTGGGTTGCGTTCATGATCAGCAACCAGGCCCTCGTCGTCGGCTTCGGGATCTCCGTCGTCTTCGGCGTCCTGCTGGGCCTGGGCGCCGCCCGCTTCCGCAGCATCGAGGGGTTCGTTGACCCCTACCTGAGCATCCTGATGGTCACCCCGATGGCCGCGCTGATCCCCATCCTGATGATGGCCCTGGGGCTCGACCTGTCCTCGCGTGTGGTCCTGGTCATCGTCTTCGCGATCCCGGTGATCATCGTCAACAGCCGGACGGGCGTCCGCCAGGTTGACCCAAACCTCATCGAGATGGCCACCAGCTTCGGTGCCACGGAGCGCGAGATCTGGGTCAAGATCCTGCTCCCCGGCGCCCTCCCCGCGATCATGACGGGCATCCGCCTGGGCCTGGGCCGCGGCGTCACCGGCATGGTCATCATCGAGCTGCTCATGGTGGCGGTGGGGATCGGCAACCTGATCCTGCGGTACCAGGGCAACTTCTCCGCCGACCTCCTCTACGCGGTGGTCATCCTGGTGATCTTCGAGGCCCTGATCCTGGTCTCGATCCTCCGGTTCATCGAGCGCAAGGTCGCGCCGTGGGCCAGCCAGACCGTCCTCCGCGACTAGCTCGCCCGACCCGATAGGAGCCAGACACGTGATCGAGATCTCCGGTGTTTCCAAGACCTTCCCCGCGCGGGGGAAGGACGCGCCGGTCCTCGCCCTCAAGGACGTCGACCTGCGGATCGAGGACGGCGAGTTCCTGACGATCCTGGGCCCCAGCGGCTGCGGGAAGACCACGCTGCTCCGGATGATCGCCGGGCTCGCGGAGTGGGACAAGGGCGAGATCACCGTCAACGGCACCCCGGTCCGCGGCCCCGGCCCGGATCGGGCGATGGTCTTCCAGGCGTTTGCCCTGATGCCGTGGGCCACGGTGCGCGACAACACGGCGTTCGGGCTCGAGCTGCGCGGGGTCCCCAAGGCCCAGCGCCGCGAGCGGGCGGACGAGCTGCTCACCCTCGTGGGCCTCAAGGGCTTCGAGAACCGGTTGCCCGGTCAGCTCTCCGGCGGCATGCAGCAGCGCGTGGGCCTGGCCCGGGCGCTCGCGGTGGATCCCGAGATCCTGCTCATGGATGAGCCGTTCGGCGCGCTCGACGAGCAGACCCGGCGTCTCCTCCAGGAGGAGCTGCTCCTGATCTGGGAGAAGACCCGCAAGACCGTCATCTTCATCACGCACTCCATGGAGGAGGCCGTCCTCCTCGGTGACCGCGTCGCGCTCATGAGCCCCCGGCCCGGGCGCATCCTCAACATCACCCAGGTGCCGCTGCCGCGCCCGCGCGCCGCCGCGGTCGACCAGATCGAGGGCTCCGCCGAGTTCGCCAAGATCACGGCCAACCTCTGGGGCCAGCTGCGCGAGATGCAGACGATCCGGGTCCATGCCGGCGAGGAGCCGGCCGCATGAGCGTCGCCGCAGCCAAGATCGAGGCGCCGTACAAGGCCGGCTTCTTCACGCGGGAACGGCTCGACAGCTTTCTCCCGCCGTTCATCGGCCTCGCGGTCGGGGCCATCCTCTGGCAGGTCATCGCGACCATCTGGAATCAGGAGTTCTTCCCCCCGATCACCGATGTGATCAGGCGGCTGGGCGAGCTGACGGAGCAGGGCAAGATCCTGTCGAACCTCGTCACCAGCCTGACCAACCTGGCGATCGGCTTCTCGTTCTCCGTCATCGTGGGCGTGACCCTCGGGATGCTCATGGGGGCATTCCGCAAGGTGGAGATGGCGCTCGATGTCTACGTCTATGCGATGCTCACCTCCCCGTCGCTGGTCTTCGCCCCGATCTTCTTCGCGATCTTCGGGCTCAAGAACATCCAGTACACGATCCTGGGGCTGATCATCCTGTACTCCATCTGGATCATCGTGGTGAACACCGCCGCGGCCATCCGGACGGTGCCCATCGCGCTGATCGAGATGGGCCGCTCGTACTGCGCGACCGAGCGCCAGCTCTTCTTCAAGATCATCCTGCCGGCCTCGATGCCGATGGTCTTCGCCGGCATCCGGCTGGGCATGGGTCGTGCCGTCAAGGGCATGATCAACGGCGAGATGTTCATCATCGCGGTGGGCCTGGGCGGTGTCGCCAAGGCGGAGGGGCAGCGCTTCAACGCCGACGGCGTCCTGGCGGTCCTCCTCGTGATCATCATCGTCGCGATGGTCATGCAGAAGCTCGTCCAGCTGCTGGACGCGCGGGTCACCAGCTGGCTCCCGTCCACGGCACGCCAGGGCAAGCGCCGGGCGAACGCGGACTGACTGACCCGCACCCGGCGCGGCCGGGTGCGTCCCGAGCGAGCGAACTGGCCCATCGGCGGCCGGTACAATCCAACAGCACCCGACTGCGACCCCGTCGGTGCAGAACGGTGTCCGGGCGGCCCGCCACCCGGCGTATGTAACAGGAGGCAACAACTCACATGACATCCTTCCCCCGATGGCTCACCGGGGCAGTCGCCGCAGGGCTGATCGTGGCGGCATGCTCCAGCGCCGCCACGCCCGCCCCCACGGCGGCCCCCAGCAAGGCCCCGGCGTCCGCCGCGGCCAGCACCGCCCCCACGGCCACGCCGCTCCCGGGCACCAAGACGTTCTCGGTCGGCTTCACCAGCGCCGGCATCTCCAGCGCCGGCTTCTTCGCCGCCATTGATAGCCTCAACCAGACCGGCTACAAGATCGACTACCCGATCATCGAGTCGTCCGAGCTCGTGACGCAGGGCGTGGCCAGCGGCCAGTTCGCGTTTGGATCCGGCGCCAACAACTCCGTCATGGCGGCCATCGAGAAGGGCGCCAACCTGCGCCTGATCATGAGCCGCGTCAAGAACGAGTGGTCGGTCTACGCAGCCAACGCGATCAAGGATTGCGCGGGCCTGGACGGCAAGAAGCTCGCGGTCCATTCCGAGGGCGCCGTCTCCACGGCGATGCTCAAGAACTGGATCGCCACCAAGTGCCCGCAGGCCAAGCCCAACTACCTGATCATGGCCGGCTCGGACAACCGCCTCGCGGCGCTCCTGGCCAACCAGATCGAGGCCAGCCCGGTGGAGCTCGGCGACGCCGTCACCCTCGACCTGAAGGCCGCGGATCGGTACCACCTCCTCTCGAACTTCGGCGCAGACCTCCCCGACCTCCAGGTCACCTCGATCTACGTCAACACGGCGTGGGCTGCGGCGAACCCGGGCTCGGTGATCGCGCTCGTCAAGGCCGTCATCGAGCAGTACAAGAAGATCGACGGCAATCCTGCGTATCTCAAGGAGATCTCGCAGAAGTTCGTCCCCAACACCCTGAACAAGGACACGGTCGACGCGGCCGTCAAGAAGTACACCGACCTCAAGATGTTCCCGCTGGACGGCGGCCTCACCGACGCGAACCTGACCTACTCGGCCAAGTTCTTCGGCCCGGCGCCGGATGGCGCGGGCGCCACGGCCAAGCTGATGGCCGTCAGCGCCTTCGCTGATACCACCTACCTGAAGCTCGCGCTCGCGAAGTAACCCTTCGAGATTGCGTATGGGGGGCGGCCTTCGGGCCGCCCCCCATTTTTTGTTGCCCGGGCACCGCGCCGTGGCGGTACTTGCGCGGATGCGTATGATCTGCGCTGTCGCAGGGAGCGGGTCTGTCCCCGCCGCGACGAAGTCGGGAGGCTTGTCAATGAGTTCACGTCCCCTCGGACGGCTTGGGGCACTGGTCGCGGCCACGGTAGTCCTGGCGGCCTGCTCCAGCGCGGCCACGCCGGCGCCGACCGCGGCCCCCACCAAGGCCCCGGCATCCGCCGCCGCCAGCGTCGCGCCCACGGCCACGCCGCTGCCGGGCACGAAGACGTTCAGCATCGCGTTCACCAACGCCGGGATCTCCAGCGCGCCCATGATGGCCGCGATCGATTCCATGAACCAGGCCGGCTACAAGATCGACATGCCGATCATCGAGGCCTCTGAGCTGGTGACGCAGGGCGTCGCGAGCGGCCAGTTCGCCGCGGGCTCGGGCGCCAACAACTCGTCCATGGCCGCGGTCGAGAAGGGTGCCAACATCCGCCTCGTCATCAGCCGCGTCAAGAACGAGTGGTCCGTCTACGCGACCAACGCGATCAAGGATTGCGCGGGCCTGGACGGCAAGAAGCTGGCCATCCATTCCGAGGGCGCCGTCTCCACGGCGATGCTGAAGAACTGGATCGCCACCAAGTGCCCGCAGGCCAAGCCCAACTACCTCGTCATCGCCGGCTCGGACAACCGCCTCGCCGCGATGCTCGCCAACCAGATCGAGGCCAGCCCGGTCGAGCTCGGTGACGCCGTCACCCTCGACATCAAGGCGTCGGATCGCTACCACCTGATCGCCAACTTCGGCGCGGACCTCCCTGACCTCCAGGTCACGTCGGTCTACTTCAACACCGTCTGGGCGGCGGCCAACCCCGGCAGCGTCCTCGACTTCGTCAAGGCGATGCTGGCGACCTACAAGAAGGTGGACGGCAACAACGCCTACCTCAAGGAGGTCTCGCAGAAGTTCGTCCCCAACACCCTGAACAAGGACACCGTCGACGCGGCGGTCAAGAAGTACATCGACCTCAAGATGTTCCCGACGGACGGCGGCATCACGGACAAGAACCTGACCTACTCGGCCAAGTTCTTCGGCCCGGCGCCGGACGGCATCGGGGCCACGGCCAAGCTGATGGCCGTGAGCAGCTTCGCAGACACGACCTTCCTGAACCTGGCGCTCGCCGCAAAGTAACCCTCGGGTTCACCACAGGGGCGGCCTCCGGGCCGCCCCTGTTCTGTTATCCGGGGAGGCCAGGGTCCCCCTGCGCCCTGACAGGGCCCAGGGGCAACGAAAACGGGGGCGGCAACGCCACCCCCGTCCGTGTTGCAGTCAGCCGGGGGACGCGCCCCCGGCGTCGTTCAGGCGCGTTGGTCAGGCGGTCACGCCCGGCCCATGCCACGGAGCAGCTGCCCGTAGCCCACGATCGGCTGGTTGTAGCCGGCCCGGATGAGGCAGGCGTGAACCTGGGCCTGGACACAGGTCACCACCGGCTTGCCCGTCGCGTCCTCGATCCGGTCGATCACCGAGGTGACCGGCAGCGAGCCGCACGGCATGTAGATGACGTCGCCGTCCGGGTTTGCCTTGGCCAGGTTGATGGCCTGCTGGGCCACGTCCAGGGGCTCCAGGACCGCGATGACCCGGTTGCGCTCGATATCCATGCTGTCGTGGGCCAGGACGGTCATGCCCTCTTCCGCCAGGACCGTGACGCGCTTCTCGGTCTGGCCGATGGGGTACGGGCTGGCGATCAGGATCTTCTGGCCGCTGCTGACCATCCGGATGGCCTCGATCTCGGCCTGCAGGGCGGTCACGAAGGGCCGCGTGGTCCTGGCCGCGATCTCCTCGATCAGTCGCTCGTGGCCGGCCTTGCCGTAGACGGTCACGACCGGGCTGCCGCCGACGTTGATGACGTCGACGCCCTCGGCGTCCAGCTGCTCCACCTTCTCGAGGATCTGCTCGTGGGCGCGCAGGAGATCCTCCTCGCGCAGTCGACGAACACCCAGCGACAGCACCGCGAGGCGCACGTCCGGCGGCAGGATCTCCTGCCACCACGCTCCCTCGAACCACATGCTGGGCTCGATCCGGCCGATCCAGATGGTCATGGGCAGGGCCCCCTCTACGTGTCAGGTGGCCGCTCCGCGTTGCGCCGGGTGGGGCCATGCCGTAGGATACCAGCGCATACCGGCCGCGACCCACGGTCCGGCGGTATCCCCGTCTCCCAAGTTGCAGGAGGATCGGCCATCACGTGCGGACGACCGTCCAGCCTCGACAGCTCGGCGAGCCGTTTGGCGTCGCACAGCACCAGAGTGTGTGGCCGTTCACCTTGGCCCCTGCTCACCTCGCGTTGACCAGCACCCTGCATGCCGGAGATCGACCCCAAGCTGTACGCGCTCGCGGTGGCGCTCTGCTTTGGCCTGAACCCGATCGTGCTCAAGATGGGGTTTGGGCGGGGTGGCAGCCCGGACGTGGGCCTGATGGTCGGCCTGATCGTCGCCGTCCCGGTGTACATCCTGCTGCTCCCGCTGACGGGCGGCCTGCACATGGAGCTGGTGACCGGCGCGGCGCTGGTTGGCTACGTGCTGGGTGGCCTGCTGGGGAGTGGGATCGGCCGCCGCTGGCAGTACATCGCGATCGACAAAATTGGTGCATCCCCGGCCAGCGCGATCAAGAACTCGGCACCGGTCTTCACGGCGGTCCTGGCGGCCATCTTCTTCCAGGAGCAGATTGCGCTCTATCAGTGGGCGGCCATCCTCGGCATCGTGCTCGGCGTGGTGCTCATCAGCTGGAAGCCGGGCAAGCCCCTGCGGTCGTGGTTCGATGCCGGGGTACTCGCGGCCATCGCCGCCGCGGCCGCCTATGGCATCCGCCCGCTGGTGCTGAAATTTGGGCTCGAAGCAGCCGAATTGCCGCTGACCGCGGCCATCTTCGGAGCGATTGCTGCGCTAAGTTACGCGCTGCTGGCCGGCGATCGAACGGGCCTCCGGTCAATTTCGCGTGATCCGGCGTTTTCCATGTTCGTCGGGGCGGGTATCCTTCAGTCTGTCGGGTTCCTGGCTCTGAACATGGGGCTGGCGGGTGGCGACGTCAGCGTCGTCTATCCGGTCACATCCAGCGCACCGCTGTTCACGCTGGCGTTCACGTGGCTCCTGCTTCGGGGCCATGAGGCCGTCACCTGGCGGATCGTCGTCGGCGTCGTCGCCGTCGTCGCCGGCGTCATCTTCCTCTGACGAGGATCGGTGACGAGCGGCACCATTCTTTCGGTATTACTTGGAGCACTCAGAGGAGAGGCGAATGGCACAACCGGACCTGAGGACGTATCTCGCTGACCTGGTCGCGAAGGACCCGCGTCAGCTGATGATCGTCGAGGATGAGATCGACTCGGAGTTCGAGGCGACCGCACTCGTCCACAAGATGGAGAAGGACCCGACCAACTTCCCGGGCTTCCCGGCGGTCCTCTTCAAGAACATCAAGGGCTCGCCCATCCCGTGCCTCCTGAACCTGCACGCGACCTACGAGCGGGTGGCGTTCGCCATCGGCACGGATGTCAAGGGCATGGTCCCGGAGTACGGCAAGCGCGAAGGCTCGCCCATCCCGACCACCCTGGTCACGTCCGACAAGGCGCCGGTGCACGAAGTCGTGCTGACCGGTGATGACATCGACGTCACCAAGCTGCCGACCCTGGTCCACCAGGAGCTCGACGCCGGTCGCTACATCACGTCGGCCGCCGCGGTCTCCCGCGACCCCGATAGCGGCCGCCTGAACGCCGGCATCTTCCGCCACCAGGTCCAGGGCCCCCGCCAGGTCGGTTTCATGACCAACCCGGCGCACCAGACCTCGTACATCCTGCGCAACTACCGCGACCGCGGCGAGAAGATGGAGGTCGCGCTCGTTCTCGGCCACCATCCGGCCATGCTCATGGCTGCCGTCTCCAAGCTCCCGGGCATTGGCGGCGAGTTCGAGGTCATGGGCGGCCTTCTCGGCCAGTCGGTCGAGATGGTCAACTGCAAGACCGTCAGCCTGCAGGTCCCGGCCCACGCCGAGATCGTCATCGAGGGATTTGTCGACACGGACCCGACCAAGGTCCAGAACGAAGGCCCCTTCGGTGAGTACCCGCTGTACTACACGCGACTTGGCCCCATGCCGTGGCTTCAGATCACTGCGGTCACGATGCGCAAGCAGCCCATCTACGTGGACGTCTTCAACGCCCACAAGGAGCACCTCGTCCTCGGCGCCCTGCCGCGGATGGGTGGCATCTATCGCCGCGTCCGGGACTCCATCCCGACCGTGACGGCTGTCAACCTGCCCCTGATGGGCATCCGCTCCACCCTCTTCATCGCCATGAAGAAGAAGGTCGACGGAGAGCCGAAGATCGCGGCCTGCGCGGCATTCGCCGTCGACCCGATCCTCAAGCACATCTTCATCGTTGACGAGGACATCGACGTCTTCGACAACGACCAGGTCCTTTGGGCGATGACCACCCGGTTCCAGGCGGACCGCGACCTGATCATCATGCCGAACTTCCTGGGCGGCCACCTCAACCCGGTCACCTATGGGTTCCACCGCGAGGAAAAGGGCCCCATGGAGACCAAGCTGATCATCGACTGCACGCGGCCGGCTCCGCCGGCAACGTTCCCCCCGGCCTGCCGGGTCCCACCGGAAGTGGTCGAGCGGGTCAACCCGGTCGGCGTCATCAAGGGATGGAAGACCGGAGCCAACCTGTTCCGCGATCCCATCAAGACGCTGGCCAACTAGTCAAGCGTTTGGCAAAGGCGGGGCCGGTCATCCGGCCCCGCCTTTCCATGCCCGGCGTGCCGCGCCGTGGTCAGGCGGGGCTGTCCAGCGGCCCGGCGTTCGCCGCCGCAGCGCGCGATACTGTCTGTCCCACGCGGCACGGTCCAGACATGTGGGCAACCAACCAGAGCTGACCCGAGGAGGGATCGATGCCTGAACAGTGGCGGACAGTGACTCGGCTGGAGAAGGCCGACTTCTACGCCGACTGGCTCGCCAAGAGCCAGGAGAACGAGCAGATCGTCCAGCGTGACCCGTGCGTCTCGTACGGCAAGGACGTGCTCTACGTCGAGACGGTCCAGGACTACAAGATCGGGATGCTCATCGGCGAGCAGGTCGGCTTCCCCACCAACGGGACCAACCTCTGCCGGGCCTTCCTGCCCGCCGGCCACCACACCGGCAAGCATCGTCACGGCGAAGAGGCCATCCACATCCTGGCGGGTGAGGGCGTCCTCCTCCTCGACGATCGCCGCTACGACTTCCACGCGGGCACGACGATCCACATCCCGTACTTCGGGACCCACCAGCTGTTCAACACCGGCAAGACCGAGGTCTCGTACATCACCGCGATGGCGATGGACCTCGACCTCTTCGTTCGGCTGGGCCGCCTGGAGCAGATCGAGGAGAAGGGCGCCAACCAGCCCGGCTTCGAGGCCGCCTTCCCGGCCCAGGAGTCCGAGCTCGATCCCAAGGGCCGCCGGATCGTCCTCCACATCGAGGATGCCCCGGACGAGCAGAAGCGGCGCGACGAGATCGCCAAGGCCAAGCGGGCCGAGGCCGAGGCGCGTGGCGAGACCGCCGAGTCCCACGGTCATGGCCACGGTCATGGCCACGGTCACGAGGAGCCGGCCGCCAAGAAGGGTCGCGGCGCGGCCAACCAGAACCCGCATCGCCACGGTCAGATCCTGATCCTGATGGGCGGCGGCGAGAGCCCCAGCCCGGAGCGGAACGGCTTCACCGCGGTGTCCGTCGCCATGACGAACATCTTCGAGGAGGTGCCGCACACCTCCAGCCACCTCCACTCCCACACGGAGGCGGTCCTGTATGTCCTCGAGGGCATCGGGTTCTCCGAGGTGGACTACGAGCACTACGACTGGCAGGCCGGCGACGCGGTGCACGTCACCCCGAAGATGACCCGCCACGAGCACTTCAACCCGTCCGACCTGCGCACGCGGACGCTGCGCATCGAGTACGGCATCCGCTACTTCTACGAGCCGCTCTGGGATGGCTACGAGAAGGTCGAGCATCGCGAGACCGCGATCGCCCGCCCCTAGGGGTCAGCCCGGCACGCGCCGGGCGTCGCTCAGATCAACCGGCCCGGGACGCGAGTCCCGGGCCGGTTTGCGTTCAGGTGATGCCGCCACCCGCCTGGGCCGGCGGTCGAGGGTCAGCGCCCGGGCTTGCGCATGGACGCCGTCAGGGCCGCCCCATCGAGGCGGACGAGCAGGCAGTCCATCGATCGATCGGCGCCCTTCGTCCAGCCGTCACGGGTGGGGAACATGTACGTGATATCCAGGTCGGCGCGGTCGTCAAACGCCGTCCCTGTGTACGCGGCGAACTCGGCGACGCAGCGCGTGAATGCCGCATCGTCGAAGGCCGCCTCGTCGGGGTACGCCGCGTCCCGGGCCGCCGGGTAGTCGAACACGGCGAACACCTCGGCCGCGTGCGCCTGGTCGCACGGGTGGTGCTGGACGTCCTTGATCGTCTCCTGGCCGGTTGGGAAGTCGATGCAGTCGCCGGCGCGGACCTCGCCGGCGTTGCCGGTCATGAAGTCCCGGACCAGGAGGCCGCCGCCCAGGAACGCGGCGACCAGCACCAGGCGGATGATCAGCACGCGAGCGGGGCCCAACCCGTGGAGCCCGGCCCGGACGGGCGCCGGAGGGCCATCGGGTGCGGGTGCGGTTGCCGCGGTCGAGTCACCCGTCCAGCCTGGCGCCGACCCCGCCGTGGTGTTTGGCTCCGCGCTTCCCGACAGCCGGTTTGCGACGGGATCTTCCATCGAACAGCCTCCGCGCTCCGTCCGGCGGCCCCCGCGCCGCGCGGCCTGCCGCCGACGTGACATCGGCGACCGCTGGAATCCTACCGTCCCCGGCAAGGCCCGAACGCGTCGTCGGCGCCCACGCCGGGCGCTGCCGGCCTACCCGGCAGGGGCGAGCTCCGCCAGCCAGCCCACCAGGATCGAGTTCAGGTCGGCCGGCTTCTGGATCGGGATCAGGTGCGAGACGGCGGGCACGATGACGGTGCGGGCCTGGGGGATCTGGGCCCGGAATGTCGCGGCCACGCCCTCGATGCCCATGGGATCCAGCTCCCCGCCCACGAACAGGACCGGGCAGCGGATCTCGCCCAGGCGGTCCGTCCAGCCGCGCTCGGCGTTGGCCTGGCTGGCCGCCGCGAACCGCTCCGGCGGGTTGGCGAGCACCGTCGCGACGATCGAGGCGTAGACCTCCGGGTTGGCCGCCGGCCACTCCGGCGTGAACCAGCGCGGCACCGTCTCCTCGATGATGGCCGCCATCCCCTCGCGGACGGCCTTCTCGCCGCGGGCGCGGAAGCGCTCCCGGTTGGACGGCTTGAATTCGCTGCTGGTAGAGACCAGCACCAGCGCCCGGACCAGCTCGGGGCGCCGGAGCGCCAGGACCTGGGCCACGCCGCCGCCCATCGACAGGCCCACGACGACCGCCGGGCCCATGCCCAGGCGCTCGATCAGCTGCGCCACCCCGTCGGCCATGACCGCCGTGGTGAGCGCCCCCTCCGGCATGGGGCTGTGGCCATGGGCGTAGTGGTCGATGGCGACAGCCGTGCAGTGGTCCGCCAGGACGGGCGCCACGTGGCGCCAGAGCTGGTGGGTGTCCGACAGGCCGTGGAGCAGGAGCACGAGGGGGCCGGACCCGGTCCGCTCGTACCAGAGCGGCGGCAGCGGGCCGGAGTCTGGGGCGTCGATCACGGCATTCGTGGGGCGGGCGGTGTCAGCCATGTGCGCTCTCCATGCTGTCGGGCAACCTGGCGGCAATCTCGGCGGCGGCCGCCCGGGCGATGCGCCCGAGGCGGTCGAGGATCTCGCGGCGGCCGATTCGGCTGGCCGGGCCGCTGATCCCCAGCGCCGCGACCGCCTCACCGCTCCGATCGATGATGGGGGCTGCCGCCCCGGCCGTCTCGGCGTGCCACTGCCGGTTGTTCACGGCATAGCCGCGTCGGCGGACATCGGCGAGCGAGCGACGCAGGGCCGCGCCCGTCGGCACCGTGGAATCCGTGAGGCGCGCCAGGCCCTCCTCGATGAGCACCTCCGCGGCCTCCGGGGAGAAGGCCAGCAGGGCGTGGCCCACGGCGGTGGCATGGGCAGGCACCCGCGACCCGATGGGGTGTCGGAAGACGAGGGGAGCGGCGCTCTCGACATGGTCGATCCCCACGACGTCCAGCCCCTCGAGGATCGAGAGGTGGGCGGTCTCACCCGTCTCGCGCGTCACGCGCTCCAGGACGGGGTGCGCGGCATCGCGCAGGAGCACCAGCTGGACGGGACGGCGCCCGAACATCCGGACCAGCTCCGGCCCGCGCCGGTAGCCGCGCCCTGCCGGCGAACGCATCGCGAACCCCGCGGCGACCATCGTGGAGAGGAGGCGGTGCGCCGTGCTGGGGGCGACGCCCAGGCGCCGGGCCGCCTCGGTCACGCCCAGCGGCGCGTCGGCGTTGGCCAGCTCCCGGAGCAGCTGGAGGGCCGTCGCGACGGAGCGCAGGTTGGTGTCAGCGCGCCGCCCCGCACCCGGGACGGGCGCCGGCTCGTCGGCCACGCTCGCAGCGGCGTCATTTCGCATAGCGGAACGAAGTTTGACACACCGTGCGTGGCGGGCCACAGTCCGGCAGCGCCGAGGCGCACCCGTTTCCGCATCCCGGCATACGGAGTCCCAGCAAACGTGACATCACCCCGACTTCCCAGGTTCACCGTCGGCGTGGACATCGGCGGGACGTTCACCGACGTCGTCGTCCTGTCCAGCGACGGCGAGGTCCACATCAACAAGGCGCCCACCACGCCGGCCGACTTCTCGGGCGGCGTGCTGGATGCCATCCACGAGGCCGCCACCGGCCTCGGCCTGTCCCGCCCGGAGTTCCTCCAGCGAACGGACATGATCAAGCACGGCAGCACGGTGGCGACCAACGCCCTGATCACCCGCAAGGGTGTCAAGGTGGGCTTCATCACCACCCGCGGCTTCGAGGACACCACGCTGATCATGCGCGCGGTCGGCCGCGTGGACGGCCTCGGGGAGGACGAGATCCGCCGGGTCACGTCCATCACCAAGCCCGAGCCGCTGGTCCCCCCGGAGAAGATCCGCGGCGTGGCCGAGCGGATCGACACCGAGGGCGCCGTCATCATCCCGCTGGACCGGGAGGGAACCAGGGCCGCGATCCGCGACCTGGTCGAGGGCCAGGCCGTCGACGCCATCGCCGTCAGCTTCCTGCACGCCTGGCGCAACCCGGAGCACGAGGAGGCGGTCGCCCAGCTGGTGACCGAGCTCTACCCGGACGGCCGCATCTTCTGCACGCTGGGCAGCCGCCTCAGCCAGGTCGCCGGCGAGTATGCCCGCGCCAACACGGCCATCTCGGACGCCTTCGTGGGCCCCACGGTCCGCAAGTACCTGGCCAACCTGGAGGCGCAGGTCCGCTCGGAGGGCTTTGCCGGCCGCATCCTCGCGATGCAGGGCAACGGCGGCCTGACCAGCCACGACGTCGCCACCCCCATCTCCACGCTCCAGTCCGGCCCGGCGGGCGGCATGCTCGCGTCGGCCTACATGGCCGAGCGGCTGGGCCACAAGCGCGCCGTCACCGCCGACATGGGCGGCACCAGCTTCGACGTGGGCGTCCTCGACGACGGCTACTGGCGGTACGCCGATGAGCCCATCTTCGAGCGCTTCCGCATCCTGATGCCGATCACGGACATCACCTCGATCGGCGCCGGCGGCGGCACCATGTCGCACATCGACGAGGCCACGGGCCGCCTCATCGTGGGCCCCGAATCGGCGGGGGCCCGTCCCGGCCCGGTCTGCTACGGCACGGGTGGCGAGCTGCCCGCGATCACCGACGCCGACCTGGTCCTGGGCTACATCGACCCCGACTACTTCCTGGGCGGCCGGCGCAAGCTGGACAAGGCCGCGGCCATCCGCGCGATGGAGGAGAAGATCGGCAACCCGCTCGGCCTGTCCGCCGTGGAGGCGGCCGCCGGCATCGTCCGGATCATCGACAGCAAGATGTCGGACCTGATCCGGCGCGAGGTCATCAAGAGCGGCCACCTGCCCGAGGACTTCGTGCTGTACGCCTTCGGTGGCGCCAGCCCGGTCCACGCGGTGGGCTACGCCCGTGACCTGGGCGTCCGCGAGATCATCGTCTTCCCCACCACGCCGGTCTTCTCCGCGTTCGGGATCGCCGGCGCGGACCTCGTTCACACTCGCCTGGTGACCCGCGCCTACCCGCTGCCCATGCCGGCCGCGGAGCTGAACGCGGATCTGGACGCGCTGGAGGCGGCCCTCGCCTCGGAGCTGGAGCGTGACGGCCTGGAGGCCGCGCCCGAGTTCCGCCGGTACGTGACCCTCCAGTTCCGCCGCCAGAGCACCGGCGAGGAGATCCGCCTCCCGTGGGATCGCTTCACGGATGAGCGGATCGCCGAGCTGCCGGCCATCTTCGTCGCCCACTACGAGCGCCTGTACGGCAAGGGCATCGCGTACGCGGAGGCGGGCCTCGACATCGCCGGCCTGCGCGTTGACGCGGTGGGCCGCGTCGCCAAGCCTGAGCTGCGCCCCGTCGCGGACTCGGGCGGCACGCTGGCCGATGCGCGGAAGGGCGCCCGCCAGGCCTGGTTCGAGGGCGGCTTCGTCGAGACCCCGGTCTACGACGAGCGGCGCCTCGCCGCCGGCATCAGCCTCACGGGGCCGGCCATCGTGGAGTCCCCGTTCACTACCGTCGTCATCCCGCCCGGGGCCACCCTCTCGGTGGACCCGTACCGCAACCTGGTGATCCGACCATGAGCACCCAGGCGCCCGTGCGCATCGACCCGGTCAACTTCGAGATCTTCTCCCACCGCCTGTGGGCCGTGGGCGAGGAAGGCCGCATCGCCCTCCAGCGGGTCACCGCCTCACCGATCGTCGCCCAGGGCGGCGAGTGCATGTGCTCGTTCTACGACGCCGACGGGACCATGATCCTGGCCTGCTCGGGGCATCTCCGGTTCGCCGCCGCCACGTCGGATGCCATCCGCCGGATGATCGAATGGTTCGACGGCGACCCGGGGATCCACGAGGGCGACGAGTTCATCATCAACGACCCGTACGTGGCTGGCTCGCACACGTACGACATCATGCAGATCGCCCCGATCTTCCACGACGGCAAGCGCGTCGGCTGGGTCGCGTCCAGCTCGCACACCGCCGACACCGGCGGGGTCCTGCGCGGCGCCGCCACCGAGATCTTCCACGAGGGGATCCGGCTGCTGGGCCTCAAGATCGTGGAGAACGGCGTCTTCCGCCAGGACGTCTTCAAGACCATCACCGAGCAGTGCCGTGACCCGCACTACGTGGGCATGGACATCAAGTCGCGGACGGCGGCCAACGTGGTGTGCGCCCGCGGCTACCAGTCGCTGATCAAGCAGTTCGGCATCGACTTCGTGCTGGCCGCCGGCCAGAAGCTGATCGACGACGCCGAGGCCATGGCTCGCAACAAGCTGGCGTCCATCCCGGACGGCCAGTGGCGGAGCCGGATCTACGGCTCGGCGCGCAGCCACGCCACGCGGCGCTCGGAGCCGTACCAGGTCATCTGCACGGCCACCAAGACCGGCGACTCGCTCACGCTGGACTTCGAAGGCTCCAGCGCCCAGCTGGCCAGCGACCAGAACTCCACCCTGCCCAGCACCACCGCACACGTCGCCATCGCGCTGACCAACCAGATCTTCTGGGATGTCCCGTGGAGCGACGGCCGGCTCAAGCCGGTGACCATCCGCGTGCCGGAAGGGACGGCGCTCAACTGCCGGTTCCCCGCGGCCTGCGGCCGGTCGCCGCGCATCGGGCAGTACGTGGTGGAAGCCGTCCGCGACTGCCTGACCAAGATGCTCTACGCCGCGGGCCACACCGATGACCTGAACGCCAGCTGGGGCTCGTTCTGGTACCTGGGCGGCCCGGGGATCTTCTACGGCGGTCACAACCGCCGCGGCCTCCCCAACCCGCAGGGCCTGTACGACATCCACGGCGGCGGCCTGGGCGCCGCGCCCACCCGCGACGGCGTGCCGAGCGGCGGCCAGATGAACATCCCATCCGGCGGCATCAGCGACGTCGAGCGCATCGAGCTGCAGTACCCGTTCCTGGTCTTCAGCCGGAATCACGCCACCGACGGCGGCGGGGCCGGCCGCTGGAACGGCGGCACCGGCACGTCCCGGCTGATGATGGTGCACGGTTCCACGGACACCACCGTGGACTACGCGCCGTATGCGGGGATGCCCCATGGGGCCTACGGGCTCTTCGGCGGCTACCCGGTCGGGATCGGCGGGCTCCGGGCCCTCATCGATCCCGGAGAGGGCTTTGCCGCCGCGCTGGCGGCGGGCAAGCACCCCGTCATGGCCGCGGACCTGCTCGCCGATGGCAGCGGGGCCAAGGCCGTCCTGCCCCAGGGCGATCCGGGCCGTGTCCTCCTCCCGGAGGGCAGCATCCAGGCCGACTTCACCCAGGGTGGGGGCGGCTACGGCGATCCGCTGGACCGGGAGCCGGAGCGGGTGGCCCAGGACATCCTCCGCCACGTGGTCTCGGCCCGGCTGGCAGATCTGCTCTATGGCGTCGTGGTGGACGCGGCTGGTCGGCTGGATGCACCGGCAACCGACGCCCGCCGGGCCGCCATTCGTGCCGAGCGGAAGGCGCAGTCCGCTGCGCCCAGGGCCGGCACCACGGGCGATTCCGGGACCATCCCCGCGGTTGGCGGCGCGCCTGCGGGCGGCGCGCCTGCCGGCGTCCTCCGCTTCCACGAGAGCCTCGAGATCGTCGGGACGGGGTCCGCGGCCGCGGTCCGCTGCCGGCGCTGCGGCGCGGGCCTGGGCACCGCCGCGGAGAACTACAAGCACCATGCGCTGCGCCGCGATCGCTCGCTCGACGAGCTGGCGGCACGGGGCATGCCGGACGGCAGCCCGTACTTGGGCGTGCTCCGCGAGTACGCCTGCCCGGGCTGCGCGACGCTGCTCCAGGTTGACGTCTTCGTCCCACAGCTGGGCGGGGACGAAGACCTGTGGGACATCCGGATCAACCGGTGAGCACACCCCAGGGCGCCGGCGCCCCCGGCACCGGCGGCCACGGCACCGCGGGCGGGGAGGGGGGCCGGGGCGCTCCCCTCGCCGGCATCCGGGTCGTGGAGCTGGCCAGCTACGTGACCGGCCCGCACGCATCCGTGCTCCTCGCCGACATGGGAGCGGACGTCATCAAGGTGGAGGAGCGGACCCAGGGCGACCCGTTCCGCGGCTGGGGCAAGGGGGGCTATAGCCCCACCTTCCGGTCGTGCAACCGCGGCAAGCGCAGCCTGGGCATCGACCTGCGCAAGCCGGAGGGCAAGCGGATCGTCATGGACATCGCCGCCCGGGCGGACGTCCTGATCGAGAACTACCGGCCGGGGGTCATGGACCGGCTGGGCCTGGGCTACGAGGCCATCAGCGCCCGCAACCCGGGGATCATCTACTGCTCCATCTCCGGGTTCGGCTCCTCGGGGCCATACCGGGACCGGCCCGGCTACGACACGGTGGGCCAGGCGATGTCCGGCCTGCTGGGCATGACCACCGACTTCGAGCATCCCCAGACCATGGGGATCTCGTTCTCCGACCACATCACCGGCGAGGCCGCCGCGTACGGCGTCCTGGCCGCGCTGGTCGGCCGGGGCGCGACGGGGAAGGGGCGGCGGGTGGAGACCAGCCTGCTCCAGGCCACCATCGCCTTCCTTGCCGAGAATGCGGCCCGCTACTTCGACGAGGATGACGTGCCCACGCGCGCCACCCGCGCGAAGATCGCGCAGGCCTACGCCTTCGTCGCCGGTGACGGCGGCCCGTTCGTGGTCCACCTGTCGTCGCCGCCCAAGTTCTGGGAGGGCCTGACCAACGCGGTGGCTCGCCCGGAGCTGTTCGCGGATCCGCGCTTCGTGGACCGCGCCGCCCGCATCCGCAACTACGACGAGCTGGAGGCGATCCTGGCTGCCATCTTCCGGACCGCGCCCAGGGCGGACTGGCTGGCGAAGCTGGAGGCCAACGACGTCCCGGCCGGCCCCATCAACCGCTTCGACGAGGTCTTTGCGGACCCCGCCGTCCAGGCGCTGGGGATGGTCAGGACCGTCACGCATCCCACGGCGGGACCCATGCAGCTGCTGTCCGGCCCGGTCACGGTGTCCGGCCACGACGAGTCCGAGATCGGGCCGCCCCCGCTCCTCGGCGAGCACACCGACCAGGTCCTGGGCGAGCTTGGCCTGGACGCCGCGGCCATCGCGGCGCTGCGGGCCGCGGAGGTGATCTGACATGCGAACACGCCTGGGGCACGCGGAGCTGGACCGGGTCCTGGTCCGTGGCCTGGACCTGACCGAGGAGCTGCTGGGCAACACCAGCTACACGGACATGCTCTCGATCATCCTGCTCGCGCGGCGGCCCACGCCGCACGAGACCCGGATGCTCGACGCGATGCTGGTGGTGCTGGTGGAGCACGGCCTGGTGAAGCCGGTCATCCAGGCCCGGTTCGTCTACAGCAACGCGCCCGAGGCGCTCCAGGCCGCGGTCGCGGCGTCCCTCCTGGGCGCCGGCAGCGTGCACCTGGGCTCGTCCGAGTGGTGCGCCCGAATCCTCCAGGAGGCCGTGGGCCCCAAGGCTTCGCCCGACCAGGTGGAGGCGGCCGCCCGGGCGATCGTGGACGACCACCGGCGGCGCAAGGCACGCGTGCCGGGGATCGGCCACCGGACCCACGCCGGCGGCGACCCGCGCGCGATCAAGCTGTTCGCGCTCGCGAAGGAGACCGGCACCTACGGCAGCTACTGCGCCGCCCTGGAGCGCGTGTCGGAGCTGGCATCGGAGGGCGGCAAGCTCCTGCCGACCAACGTGACCGGCGCCATCGCGGCCATCGCGTCCGACATGGGCTTCCGCTGGCAGATCACCCGCGCCTTCGCGCTGATCGGCCGGGTCCTGGGTGCCCTGGGGCACATCCAGGAGGAGATGGACGATCCCATCTCCGACGAGCTCATCCGCAACATCCAGAAGTCCGTGGACTACGAGCCCGAGCTCCTGGGCTGATTCGGGCCCCGGGGAGGCGCCGATCGGTCTAGGCTGAACGAGGACCGGCCGCTGGCCGTGATGGTGCCGTAAGGGGGGGGTTGGCGCGATGGCCGACACGTGGGTCTCGATCCGGGAGTGGCCGGTGCTCAGCCTGCAGCGCCTGGGTGACACCGGGGTCGCCAAGGTCCTGCTCAACCGGCCGCAGAAACGCAACGCGCTGAGCCACGAGCTGATCGGCGCGTTCCTGGAGGCGCTCGACATCATCCGCGGGGATGACTCGCTCAACGCCGTGATCACCGAGGGCGCGGGCAAGGTCTTCTCCGCCGGCCTCGACCTGCACGACGTCGCCAGCCGCTACACCGGCCGCCTCGACGACTGGGACCGCGCGACCCCATCCACGAACCTGTACGAGACCGTCCGCACCTTCCCCAAGATCATGATTGCCCAGGTCCACGGCTACTGCCTGGGCGGGGCGGTGGCGCTGATGTCCGCCCACGACATCGCCATCGCCGCGTCCGACGCGCAGATCGGCATGCCCGAGATCATCCGGGGCAGCTTCGGCCAGAACGTCACGGCCGCCCTGACGCACGCCGGCATCTCGTACAAGAAGTTCGCGCTGCTCCAGCTGAGCGGCCGGAACTGGTCGGGCGAGGAGGCGGACAGGATCGGCCTGGTCTCCGCCGCGGTCGCCCCCGGGGAGCTCGCGTCGTTCACCGAGACGCTCGCCACCGAGATCGCCTCGCGCCATCCGGCCGTCCTGGCGCACGCCAAGATCGCGGTCCACCTGGGCCGCGAGGTCCCGCTGCCGCAGGCCATCGAGGTGGACCGACTGGTCACCTACCGCCTCCGGACCGCCATGGACCCCACGAGCACCGTGGACAGCTACCTGCAGTCCCAGAAGGGCGGCACGAACGTCGGCTACACGCGCCCCGACGGGGAGTAGTCGGCCCGCGGGCCACCGGATCGGAAGCACGGAGGTTGGATGTGGCTGGGCCGCTGGTGGGCGTGCGCGTCCTGGAGATGGCAACCACGATCAGCGGCCCGTATGCCGCCATGCTCCTGGGCGACCTGGGCGCCGAGGTCATCAAGGTCGAGGCACCCGGGGCCGGTGACCCGTTCCGCAAGTGGGGCGGTCACCAGGGCGGCGCGCGGCCGCAGTTCGCGGCCTACAACCGCGGCAAGAAGAGCGTCTCGATCGACGTCAAGGATCCCGATGGCAAGGCCGCCTTCCGCCGGCTGGCGGCCACCTCGGATGTCCTGATCGAGAACTTCCGCCCGGGCACCATGGATCGCCTGGGCATCGGCTACGAGGTCCTCCGGGGGGAGAACCCGCGGCTGGTCTACACGACCATCTCCGGGTTCGGCCAGACGGGCCCGTTCGCCGGCCGACCCAGCTACGAGAACGTCACGCTGGCCGTCTCGGGATTGTGGAGCCGCCTGGTGGACATGCGCCGCCCGCGTCCCATCGGCCCCAACCTGGCCGATCAGCTGACCTCGCTGTACGCGGTCTACGGGACGCTGGGGGCCCTGCATCACGCCGCCCGGACCGGCGAGGGGCAGCGCGTCGACGTGAGCATGCTGCTGGCCAACATGGCGTTCCTGACGGAGCCGATCGCCAACTTCTACGCGCTGGGTGAGGTTGGCGACCTGGACACCCGCGCCCGCCGGTCCCAGGCGTACGCCCTGCTGGCCAGCGACGGGCTGCCGCTGGCGATCCACCTGTCGTCGGTCCCCAAGTTCTGGGAGGGCCTGAGCCGGGCGATCGAGCGGCCGGACCTCCCGGCGGATGCCCGCTTCGTCACGCTCACGGACCGCATCCGGAACTACGACGCGCTCAAGGGCATCCTGGACGAGGTCTTCCCCACCCGGACGCGCGCCGATTGGCTGGCGCGCCTGGAGGCCGCCGACGTTCCGGGCGCCCCCATCAACACCATCGCGGAGGCACTCCAGAGCCCCGAGGCGGAGTACCTGGGGGCGGTCCGGGTCGTTGGGGAGGGACCACGAGCGGCCACCCTGGTCCGCTGCCCGGTGGACTTCTCCGCCACGCCGGCCGGCGGCACCTTGCCACCGCCCGAGCTGGGCGAGCACAACGAGGAGCTGCTGGGGCGCTGAGCCCCAGGCCGGCGAACGAGCGCGGCCGACGGGCGGGTCCCAGGCCAACACCCGGGCGGGTCCGGCGCGGGGCTCAGGCCGGCGCGCCGCCCCTGGGGAACCGCAGGTCCATCATCCGACGCTTGTGGTGGTCGGGCGTGCCCATCAGCTGGTAGAGCGCGCGCGACGCGATCGTGTGCCCCATCAGGGGATGGTCCAGGTCCGTGCCGGGCCCCGCGTGGACCATGTGCGAGTAGTTGCAGACCTGGTAGTACGCCTCGGTCGCGACCGCCGCCGTCTCGTGGATGTCGGCCGCCGTGGCCGTCCCCGCCTCGATCTTGGCGAGCAGCTCCAGGGTCATCCAGTGCGCGCCGTCCATCTGGTTTGCCAGCTCCACCACGTGGTCCTGGACGCGCTGGAAGCGGCCGATCAGCTGACCGAACGCGGACCGCTGCCCGGTGTACTCCACCGTGAAGTCGAAGATCGCCTGGCACGCCCCGGACATGAAGGCACACACCAGCGGGAGCGCCCGGTGGGTGGCCCGCTCCAGGGTGCCCCGCCCCGCGCCTGGCGCTCCCAGGATGGCCTCTGTCGGCACGGCCACGCCGTCGAAGCTGACCGCGGACAGCCCCGACGGCAGGCCCGGCAGCGGCTCGATGACCACGCCCATGGCGCCCGCGTCAACCAGGATGAGGGAGAAGGCGTCGGGGCCGTCGGCCGGGAGCCGGGCCGCGCAGATGAACGTGTCGGCGGTCGCGGCGTCGTGGACGAACGCCTTGCGCCCATCGATCCGGATCCGGTCGCCGTCGGGCCGTGCCCGGGCGGTGACGAACGCCGGTCCCCAGCCTCGGCCGGAATCCATCGCCGCGAGCGTGGCGGTCCGCTCGCCGGCCACCATCGGCGGGAGCAGGGCCGACTTCTGGGCGTCCGATCCGCCCTCCAGGATCACGAGCGTGGCGATCACGCCGGATGTCAGGAGGGGTCCCATGAGCGGCGCCCGCCCCAGCTCCTCGACGGCGGCGGCACAGATGCCCACCGGCATCGCGGAGCCGCCGTAGGCCTCCGGGACCAGCATGCCCAGCCAGCCCAGCTCGCCGGCCTGGCGGTGGAGCCCCCGGTCAAACCCGCCGCCCTCGTGGCGCGCGCGGGCCAGCCCATCCGGCGCCGCCTCGCGGCCGACGAACTGGGCCACGCTGGCCCGGATCATCCGCTCTTCTTCAGTTGGCTCGTGGATCACATTCGTCTCCCCGGGACGGCGCCGCGGTCAGGCCGTGGTCGGCGCGTCCTCCTTGGTGCTTCGTCCGATGCCCATTCGCCGGGCCATGACGAGCCGGTCCGTATCCATGGTGCCGCCGCCGTGGAGCTGGCCCGGCCCGGCCCGGACCAGGTGCTCCAGGTCCGCGTCCTCGTGGAGGTCAAAGCGCGGGACCAGCGCCTCGTAGCCAAAGAGCTGCTGGACCCGCTCGGCGTTGCGGAGCCGGAGCAGCCGCTCGTAGTAGCGGTACTGGACGCCGCCGTACGGGTGCGGGGTCCGGCGCAGGCGCAGCCAGTAGTTGCGCGCCGCCAGCAGCTCGTTGATGTGCGTCTCGATCAGCATGTCGGCGAGGATCGCCCGGACCGGCTCCTCGTCGATCAGGGCCGTCCCGTCCGGCTGCTGCTCGAGGCAGCGTCCCAGGACGTGGTCCACGACCGGGTCGCCCGCGATGCTGCCGGCGCCGCCGTGCTCCAGCTCCAGGTGGGTGCTGCTGACCTTCCAGCCGCTGTTCTCGCCGCCGACCAGGTTGGCCGCGGGGACCCGGCAGCCATCGAAGAACACGGTGTTCTTGATGCCCATCATCATCGACATCGGCCGGATCGTGAGCCCCGGGCTGGTGGCGGGGACGTACATCCAGCTCAGGTTCTCGTGGCGCTTGCCCGCGGGATCCGTGTTGACCAGCGTCCAGAGGTAGTCGGGCTGGTGATGCGACCCGACCATGATCTTCTGGCCATCCAGCACGTACTCGTCGCCGTCGCGGATCGCCATGGTCCGGACGTTCGCGACGTCGGAGCCGCTCTGCGGCTCGGTCAGGACCTGCCAGACAACCACCTCGCCGCGGACCAGCCCCGGCAGGAAGGCTCGCCGCTGCTCGTCCGTGCCGTGCTTCAGGATGCACGGCGCCACGATCCGGGCCAGCGTGTAGAAGACCATCGCGTGGCGCAAGCCGTAGCGGCTCATCTCGGTCTCGATGATGGCCTGGTGCTCGGGTGTCAGCCCGCCACCGCCGTACTCCACCGGGTAGGTGGGGAAGAGCCAGCCCCGTTCGCCCAGACGGCGCCCGAGGGACTGCCGGAACGCGTACTCCTCGTCGTTGTCCCGCGTCGTCCAGACCGCCGACCAGGCGAACCGGAGGCCGTCCTGCATCGCCTCGGCCAGCCAGGCCCGCACCTCGACCTCGAACGGGATCAGCGCTTCGGGCGTCTCGTGCGTCGATCCTTGCACCATGGCCTCCTCCCGGTCCCGCGTGGTGTCGCGATGGTCCCACAGGCGCCGGAGCGATTCATCGACAGCGCGCACGTCCGTCGGCTACAGTCGGCCCGGCACTGGTCGTTTGTGCCGCCAATGCGGAGGGTCAGCGTGGCCGAGCGGGTCTGGGACCGGTATCTCACGGAGCAGGATCGCGCCCACCTGGCGCTGGATCCCGCGGGCCAGCGGGGAGCGGGCCGGCGGCCGGCGCTCCTGATGGTCGACCTCTATCGGCGCGCATTCGGCGATGTCCCCCAACCGTTGCTCGAATCCGTGCGGAGCTGGCCCAACAGCTGCGGCCTGGCCGGCTGGAATGCGCTGCCGCATATCCAGCGCCTCCTCCTGGAGGCGCGCTCGCTGGGCGTGCCGGTGATCTACGTCACGGGCCTGGAGGCGATGACCGGCTGGAACCGCACCCCCAGGGCCGACCGTCCGGTGGTCGACGGGGAGGCGGATCGCGTCCGCCGCCGCTACGAGATCGTCGACGAGGTGGCACCGGTCCCGGGCGACGTCGTCCTGGGCAAGTCGGCGCCCAGTGCGTTCTGGGGGACGCCCCTCGCGGGCCTGCTGGTGGGCCTCGGGGTGGACACCGTGGTGGTCGCCGGTGAATCGACGAGCGGCTGCGTGCGGGCCACGGTGGTGGACGCGGCGAGCTACCGGTTCCGTGTCGTCATCCCGGAGGAGTGCGTGTTCGATCGGCATGAGGCCACGCACGCCTTGAACCTCTTCGACATGCACCAGAAATACGGCGACGTGGTGCCGGTCGGCGACGCCATCGCGTACCTGCGGGCCCCGGAGGGCGCGGAATAGGCTCGCCGCCCTCGCCGCCCTCGCCCGCCGGTCAGCGGACGCGCAGGCGCTCCAGCACCGCCGGGTCCGGGTCGACGCCCAGGCCGGGCCCCTGGGGCACGGTGATGCATCCGCGCGAGTTCGGGTTGATCGCGTCGCCGAACGGGTTCTCGTCGAAGTCCGCGTCGTAGCGCTCGACGAGCGTCTCGGCCGGCATCGCCGCGACGCAGTGCACGGACGCCAGGAACCCGGGCCCGAAGTACGCCGAATGGGGCACCACCGTCACGCCGAACTGCTCGGCGAGCGCGTTGACCTTGAGCATCTGCGAGACGCCACCCACCTTGGCGACGCTGGGCTGGGCGTAGGTCAGCGATCCGGCCTCGAACATGGCCCTGAAGTCCGCCAGCATCGCGTTCTCGCCGGCGGCCGTGGGCACTCCGCCCTCTCGCCGAATCCGCGCCAGCCCGCCGTGGTCCTCGGGCGGGTAGATGGGCTCCTCGATCCAGACCAGGTCCAGGTCCGCCAGCCGGCGGGCCATGCGGATGGCCCCCTCGACGTCCCACGCCCGCGTGCAATCGACCATGAGGGGCACATCCGGCCCGGCCGCCGCGCGTGCTGCGCGGATCGGCGCCTCGGTGATCTCGTGGACCTTGATGTGGCGATAGCCGCGCCCCAGCGATCGCTCCACGGCCATCTCGACGGCCGCTGGGTCCGCGTAGCGGAGCAGGCTCGCGTACGCCGGCAGCTCCCGGCGCAGGGAGCCGCCGAGCAGGCGGTAGAGCGGCAGCCCCGCGATCTTGCCCGCGATATCCCACAGGGCGATGTCGATCGCCGAGAGCGCGAACATCGCCGGACCGTTGCGACCGGCGCCGACGAGGTTGCGCTGCAGGTCGCCGACCAGCGCGTTGATCGCGGTTGGGTCCCGGCCGACGCACATGGGCCCGACGATGGTGTCGATGACGGCTTTGGTGGCGCTGAAGATCCGGTGGCCAAAGCCCTCGCCCCAGCCCGTCACGCCCTCGTCCGTGTCGACCCTGACCAGCAGCGTGTCCATGCTGGTTCGCGGGGCACCGGCCATCCTGGGCACCACCGGTCCGTCGATGATCATCGGCATGTTCACGACGATGGTCTCGACGCCGACGATCTTCATGGTGGTCCCCAGCTTGGGCCCGGGTGACCGGGCGACGAGCAGAAGATAGCGAGTCGGCCGCGACCGGCGGGGCGGCACCAACACCGGCTCCCGGCGACCCGGTTCCGGCGATCCGGGCTGATGCCGTGCCCGCCGGCGACGGATCGCTGACGGTTGGAGTGTGCGTTTTCGATTGACGCTCGGCCGTGGGCGCTGCTAGGGTGCAGCCGTGTGATGCCGCAGGCCGTCGGTCGCTGGGTGCGATCGCGTCGCCGCAGCCACTCGGTCCGAGTAGGGGGAGGTCCGCCGTGATTCGAGCCACGTGGCGCAAGCTCATGCCCGTCGGCATCGTTGCCGCCATGATCGCTTCGGCCTGCAGCGCGGCTGCCACGCCGCAGCCAACCGCGGCGCCCACGGCGGCGTCCTCCGTCGCTCCCGCGACGTCGGCCCCGCCCGCCAAGCCCACCAACCTGGCGGAGTACGCCGCCTACCAGGGATCGGACCGGACGGCGATCCTCGAGGCCTGCGCCACCAAGGAGGGCCAGGTGTTCTGGTCGTCCGAGCTGGCCGGCGGCGTCATCACCGCCATGAAGACGGCGTTCCAGAAGAAGTACCCCGGCATCGCGGTCAGCGAGCAGTCGGTGGCCGGCTCCGACTTCGTGCCTCGCATGGTCCAGGAGCGCCAGGCCAAGAAGTACACCGTCGATGCGTTCGAGATGAGCTCCGACAGCCAGCTGTTGATCGCGACCCTGGACATGCGTCAGCCCTACTGGTCGCCGGCCCTCGCCAACTACCAGGACGACGCCAAGGAAGTGGCCACCGGCGGCCTCGTCTACCAGGTCGTCGACCGGTACTCGCTGATGGGCTTTGGCTACAACACCAAGCTGCTGCCCGCCTCGGCGGTCCCGACGACCTACGCCGACCTGCTCAAGCCCGAGCTCAAGGGCAAGATGGTCATGTCGGGCAGCGGGTCGTCCGGCGCCCAGCTCTTCGGCGTCCTGGTCACCACGCAGGGCGCGGACTTCGCGACCAAGCTCAAGGCGCAGAACTACACGATCCAGCAGGTCTCGGGCCGCGGGCTCCTCGACCTCATCACCGCCGGCGAGGTGGCCGGTTCCCCGACCATCTACCAGAGCCACGTCAAGACGGATGCGGCCAAGGGCGCGCCCGTCGCGTGGGTCCCGCTCAGCCCGGTCAGCGCGAACGCGGGCGGCTCGTCGGTCGCCAAGGACGCCCCGCATCCGTGCGCGGCCGTCCTGTTGACGGACTTCATCCTCGGCGCGGATGGGCGGACCGTCCTCGACAGCTTCTTCTACGCCAACCCGGGAGCCAAGTTCGACTACAAGCTGTCCGTCCCAGGAGCCGGCATGACTGCCGACGCCTACAACACCAAGATCAAGGAATGGGACGCCCTGATGCGGGCGAACGCCACCGCCAAGTAACGACCCAACCCTCGGGCGCCGGCGCGCCCGGGTGTACGCAGGAGGGGAGCCTGGCCGGATGTGCCCGGCTCCCCTCATTCACATCAGCGCGCCTGGCGCCGCTCCACTTCCGGACCTTCAGCCTGAACGGACGAGGTGTCACCGGTGACGAACCCTGGACAGGCTGCCCCGGCCGGGCGGCTGGGCATGGCGCGACGTCTGCCGCGCCCCAGGCTTGAGGTCGCACTCTTCGTCGTCCTGCTGGCCGCGCTCGCCTGGCTGGTCCTGCCGCCGCTCCTCGTGCTGATCGATACCAGCCTGCACGGGAGTGCCGGCAAGCAGACCGGCTACACGCTCGACAACTACGACGTCGTCCTCCGCTCCCTGGCGGGCGGACCCGAGCTGCTCGTCAACTCCCTGGTCTTCGCGTTTGGCGGCGCGATCGTGGCCGTCATCCTGGGAACCACCATGGCCTGGCTGGCTGAGCGGACCAATGCACCGTTCGCCAACGTGGCGTACCTCGCGGCGTTCTTCTCGTTCGCCGTGCCGGGAATCATCAAGATCATCGCCTGGATCTTCCTGCTGGGCCCCAACGCCGGCTTCCTCAACGTCTGGGCGATGAAGCTCTTCGGTCTTGAGTCCGCCCCATTCAGCATCTTCTCGATGGGCGGCATGATCATGCTCGACGGCATCTCATGGGCGCCCGTGGTGTTCCTGCTCATGACCTCGCCGTTCAGGGCCATGGACCCCGCGCTCGAGGAATCGGCGGCGATGTCCGGCGCGAGCTCCTGGTGGGTCTTCTCGCGGATCACGTTCCGCCTCGCCGCCCCCACCGTCGCGGCCGTCCTGCTGCTCACGCTCGTCCGGTCGCTCCAGGCGTTTGACATCGCGGCCCTCATCGGGATCCCGGCGGGCGTGCAGGTCTTCACCACCACGATCTTCCTCGAGATCACCCAGGGATTCTTCCCGTCGTACGGCAACGCGGCCGCCTACTCCGTCGTCCTGGTGGCGATCGTCGGCCTTGCCCTGATCCCGTATTACCGGCTGTCACAACACGGCCAGAAGTACGCGACGATCACCGGCAAGGGCTTTCGCCCGAGGCGCATCGATCTGGGGCGCTGGCGCATCCCCGCCGGAGCCGTGATGCTCCTGCTGCCCAGCTTCCTGCTGCTTCCCGTCCTGGTCATCATCTGGGCCTCGCTGCTCCCCTACATCCAGCCGCCCTCCCTGGAGGCACTGCGCTCGATCACGCTCGAGAACTTCCCGATCGCCTTCAGCAACAGCTCCATCGTGCGGTCGATCACGAACACGCTGATCGTCAGCTCCAGCGCGGCGTCCGCGGTCGTGATCCTCACCCTCGTGGCAGCCTGGGTGATCCTGCGGACGCGCTTCCGCGGGCGATGGATCATCGACCTGCTGGCCACGCTGCCCCTGGTGTTCCCGGGAATCGTGCTTGGGCTGGCCGTGCTGCAGATCTACCTCACGGTCCCGATCCCGATCTACGGCACCATCTGGATCATCGCGGTCGCCTTCGTGGCGAAGTTCCTGCCGTATGGGATGCGCTACAACCACGCCGGCCTCCTCTCGATCCACCGGGAGCTGGAGGAGAGCGCGCAGATGTCGGGTGCGTCGTTCCTGATGATCGCCCGCCTGATCATCGCGCCCCTGATGGTTCCCGCGATCGTGGCGTCGTGGATCTACGTCTTCCTCGTCACCTCGCATGAGCTCTCGGAGGCCCTGCTCCTGTCGAGCCCCGGTAACGAGATCCTCTCGATCACCATCTGGGACCTGTGGCTCAACGGCCAGCTCGGGAGCCTGATGGCCTTCAGCGTCGTCATCACGTTCGCGCTGGTGCTGCTGGCGTTCGTGCTGCTGCGGTTCTCCCGCTCCCAGGGCCAGACGATCTGACCGGCGTGACCATCCGACCCGCGTTCTCTCAAAGGGGGGCTTCGTGAAGATCGACCGGGTTGACGTGCAGGCGGTCGTGCAGCCATACCAGGACAAGTCCTGGCAGTTCGCCCTGGCCAGCCGCAAGGAGACCCACGGGCTGATCATCCGGCTGCGGACGGACGACGGCCCCGACGGGATCGCCTATGCGACCGCTGCGCTCCACGTGGGCGAGGTCCTGGGTGGGATGCGCCAGCTCGTGGACGAGGTCTTCACGCCGATCCTGGTGGGCGGCGACCCGTTCGACATCGAGGCCCTGATGGGCCGCATCGACGCGGCCGTGCTGGGCTACCCCAAGACCAAGGCCGCGATCGAGGTCGCCCTCTTCGACGCCGTCGGGAAGGCCCTGGGCGTGCCGCTCTACAAGCTCTGGGGCGGGCTGTACCGCGCGTCCATCCCCGTGATCCGGATCATCCCCATCAAGGAGCCGGCGGACATGGCGCGGAACGCCGAGCGGGTGGTGGCGGAGGGCTACCGCTACCTGAAGATCAAGGTGGGCCACGACGCCCGAAAGGACGTGGAGCGAGTTCGCGAGATCCGCCGCGCGGTGGGCCCGGACATCGGCCTCACGCTGGATGCCAACCAGGGTTGGGGGACACCCAAGCTGGCGATCGACGCCCTGCGCCGCATGGAGGAGTTTGACGTCGCGCTCATCGAGCAGCCCGTGCGGGCGGACGACTTCCAGGGGCTGGCGACGGTCAAGGCCGGCGTCTCGACCATCGTCGAGGCGGACGAGAGCGCCGGGTCGGTCGTGGACATCTACCAGCTCGCCCGTGGCGGGTTCGTGGATGCGGTCAGCCTGAAGACGCCCAAGCTTGGCGGACCGCGCAACGTCAAGAAGGCCGCTGCGATCTGCCAGGCCGCCAACCTGCGCTGCCGGATGGGGATGGGCGGGGCGAACCGGCTGATCTCGGCCGTGGACATGCATCTCATCGCCTCGACGCCGAACATCGACTACGCCTGCGAGGTGGGGGAGTTCAGCCGGATGGATTCGGATCCGACGACCGGGGTCGAGATTGTCGACGGCATGCTGTGGGTGCCGCACCTCCCGGGGCACGGCGCATCGATCGCGCCCGACGTGGCCTTCGGCGCATGAGCAGTCGGACATGGCCAGGACAGGGCGCATCCCGGGAGGCGGCATGAATACCACCCAATCCGAGCTGGTGGTGGAGGACCTGCACAAGTCATACACCGAGGGCGCCAGGGTCCTGGCGGTCAATGGGGTCTCGTTCCACGTGCCCGAGGGGGCCTTCTACACGCTACTGGGGCCCTCCGGTTGCGGCAAGACCACCACGCTCCGCTGCGTCGCGGGCCTGGAGCGCCACGAGACCGGGACGATCACGGTGGGCGGGGTCGTGGTGTCTGCCGGCCGACCTGCCACGTTCACCCCGCCCAACAAGCGCGACATCGGGATGGTCTTCCAGAGCTACGCCATCTGGCCGCACATGACCGTCTTTGGGAACGTCTCCTTCCCGCTGCGCGCCGGCAAGGAGCGGTTCTCCCAGGCCGAGCTGGCCCGGCGCGTCGGTGAGGCCCTCGAGACGGTCCAGTTGGGCGGCTACGAGAAGCGGATGGCTACCCAGCTGTCCGGCGGGCAGCAGCAGCGCCTCGCCCTGGCGCGCGCCATCATCCGGCGGCCCCGACTGCTGCTCCTCGACGAGCCCCTGTCCAACCTGGATGCCAGGCTGCGCGAGCAGATGCGGACGGAGCTGCGCGACCTCCAGCGGCGCCTGGGGATCACCACGCTGTATGTCACGCATGACCAGTCGGAGGCCCTCAGCATGTCCGACACGATCGCCGTGATGTCGCGCGGGAAGATCGTGCAGGAAGGCCCCCCGCAGGAGATCTACCAGCGGCCCGCCACGCGGTTCGTGGCCCAGTTTGTCGGGACCACCAACTTCCTCGCCGGCGAGGTCCTGGGGCCGGGCGGCGACGGACGGACGCGGCTCGAGACGCCGGCCGGCCAGATCGAGGCGATCTGTCCGCCCGGGGCGACGGCCAGTGGCCGCGTCACCCTGTCCATCAGGCCCGAGAACGTCCAGATCGCCCCGGCCGGCTCCTTCGCGCTCAACACGGTCCAGGGGACGGTCGAGCAGGTCGCCTTCCTGGGCGAGTTCCTCGACGTCCGGGTCAGGCTGGGCAAGGCCACCATCCTGGTGCGGGCCCATCCCACGACCCGCGTGCGGCCCGGCGACCGCATCGGGCTCCATCTGCCCGTGGAGGCCTGCGCGGTGCTCGAGGGCGAAGATCCAGCCGAGTCGGGGACGGTCGGAGGTGTGTGATCAGGATTCGTGACCTGCGGACCGTCACGGTCGAGGTGCCGGGCCAGGATGAGCTGGTCAAGGGGGACACCAGCTCGGTGGGTTGCCTCCTGGTCTTCCTCGACACGGACGAGGGCATCACCGGCGAGAGCCTGCTCTTCGCGTTCGACCCCCGCCACCTGGCCGTCCTCGAGCAGATGGTGCTGGTCCTCAAGGCGGACGTGATCGGCGAGGATCCCGACTACACGGAGCGCATCTGGGAGAAGCTCTGGGCAAGGTCGCGGTTCTTTGGCCACGAGGGCGTGTCGATCTTCGCGATCTCCGCCCTGGATCGCGCGTGCTGGGACATCGTTCGCCAGGCGGCGGGCAAGCCCCTCTACCGGATCCTGGGTGCCTGCCGGGACGACGTTCCGGCCTACGCCAGCGGCCTCTGGCTGACCCAGACGCCCGACCAGCTGGTGGCCGACGCCCGGCGGTTCCTGGCCGCCGGCTTCCGCGCCATCAAGATGCGGGTCGGCAAGCCGCGGATCCAGGACGACGTCGAGCGGGTACGGATCGTGCGCGAGGCGATCGGCCCGGAGATCGCCCTCATGGTCGACGCCAACAAGCGCTTCACGGTCGATCATGCGATCCGCCTTGGCCGGCGACTCGAGGCGTTCGATCTGGCCTGGTTCGAGGAGCCCGTGCCCGCCCACGATCTGGCGGGCTCAGCGAAGGTCGCGGCCGCGCTGGACACCCCGATCGCCAGCGGTGAGAGCGAGTTCACGCGCTACGGGTTCCGCGCGATGCTGGAGCTGCAGGCGGCCGACATCCTCATGCCGGACTTCGCCCGGGTGGGCGGCCTGACGGAGATGATGAAGGTCGCCGCCATGGCGGCCGCGTTCGATGTCCCGGTCACGCCCCACAACTACCCGCAGGAGAGCATCCAGGTGCTGGGCAGCATCCCCAACGGGACCTGGCTGGAATGCCTCCCGTGGTTCTCGCCGCTGTACAGCGAGCCGATCGAGGTGGTCAACGGCCGGGTCGCCATCCCGCAGGCGCCGGGCGGCTTTCGGCTGGATCCGGCCGCGATCGAACGCCTGCGCATCCGGTAGGCGAGCGGTCAGCCGAAGCCGGCTCGCAGGGTCACTCCGATGCCGGCGAGCTCCGGTACCGTGAGCTCGCCGTTGACGATCTCGAGCCCTTCCGCCGGGTCCGTCTCCATGCGGGTGAACTCCGCCAGCTCGCAGGCGTAGTCGATGTTGGGCGTCGAGGCGATGATGTGCATGTCGGCGGCCGCATTGAAGCGCGACGCGCCCGCCATCCCCACCCTGCAGCGCAGGTTGGCCGCCTGGCAGAGCGCCGCCGCCTTCTTGGTGGCCAGCAGCCCGCCGAGCTTCCCCGACTTCAGGCTGACCGCATCGACCACGCCCTCGCGGCCCAGGCGGAAGATGTCCGCGAGGGACCCGGCGCTCTCATCCGCTTCGACCAGGGCGCGCGTGCTCGCCTTCACCATGGCCAGCCCGAGGTAGTCGTCCGCCGCCACGGGCTGCTCGACGATGGCGACGTCGAACTCCTCCATCCGCCGGAGGGCCGTGATGGCGGCCTTGGGCGTCCAGCCCTGGTTGGCGTCGATGGTGAGTCCGATCCCACTGCCGACGGCCCGCCGGATCTCGCGGACGCGGTCCACGTCCAGAATCGGGTCCGTTCCCACCTTGATCTTGAGGAACCGGAAGCCGTCCGCGACCACGGCCTCGGCATTGCGGGCCATGTCGGCCGGTGCCTTGATCGGCAGGATGCGGATCACCGGAATCGACGATCGCACCTTGCCGCCCAGCAGCTTGTAGACCGGGACGCCCAGGGCCTTGCCCATGATGTCGAAGAGCGCCGTCTCCACGGCGGCCTTGGTCCGGGTGTAGCCGGGGAGCCGGGCGGTCAGCTCGGCGGCGATCCACTCGACATCAAACGGGTCGCGGCCCACCACGATCGGGGCCACGTGCTCCTCGACGACCTGGCGCATGCCGTCGATGACTTCGCCGAGGTGCAGGCCCTGGACCGCGAACCCGAGGCCGGTCAACCCGTCGTCGGTCCGGATCTGGATCAGGAGGGCGCTGGTCTGGTCGAGCTGCCCGCGGGCAAACTTCCACTGTCGGTCCATGAGCGCCTGCACGACGAGCGTCACGGAGATTCCGGTGACCTTCATGCGATCAGCATGGCACACGTCGGGCCCGTCGCGCGTGGTGCGCATCCCCGGCACCGGCCGCCGGTACGACCCGTAGAATCCCCCGATGTCTCGCTATCGGCTCACCATCGACACCGGCGGCACGTTCAGCGACCTGGTGCTGCACGACGGCGCCACGGGCGCGCTCCGCGTCCTCAAGGTTCCGTCCACGCCCGACGACCCGTCACGAGCGGTCCGCGAGGGCATCGAGATGCTCGCTGCCGATGGAGTGGACCCGGCCCAGATCGGGTTCTTCTTCCACGGCACCACCGTGGCGACCAACGCGCTGCTGATGGAGCGCGGCGCGCGCGTGGGGCTGGCGGTGACCGAGGGCTTCCGCGGGATCGCAGAGGCCATGGAGCAGAGCCGGCCGTTTGGCCGGACCATCTTTGACCTCGGCTTCACCAAGCCGCCGCTGCTGGCACCCGAGAGCCGGACCGCCGAGATCGGCGAGCGGGTGGGGGCCAGGGGCCAGGTGCTCCGCGAGCTGGACCTCGCCAGCATCGACGCCGCCATCGCGCGGTTTGAGGCCGAGCAGGTGGAGGCGGTCGCCATCTGCTTCCTCTTCTCGTTCATGAACGGCGACCACGAGCAGGTGGTCCGCGACCGGCTCCGCGCGGCGCATCCCGAGTGGTGGGTCTCCGCGTCGAGCGACCTGCTGCCCCAGATCCGCGAGTACTTCCGCCTCTCCACCACCGTCATCAACGCGTACGTCTCCCCGGTCCTGGGCCGCTACGTCAACCAGCTGGAGCGGATCCTCGACGAGCACGGCGTGGCACCCGGTCGACGCTTCACGATGCAGTCCAACGGCGGCTCCACGCCCTTCGGGAGCACGTCGAAGACGGCCGTCGGCACCATCCTGTCCGGGCCGGCCGGGGGCGTCACCGCCAGCATCGCGCTGGCCGCCGCGGCGGGTGACGAGAGCATCATCACCTTCGACATGGGCGGCACCAGCTGCGACGTGGCGCTCATCCAGGGCGGCGTCCCGGCGATGACCACGCACGGCAAGGTCGCGGGTCGGGACGTGGCGCTCCCCATGCTCGACATCAACACGGTCAGCGCCGGCGGCGGGACGCTGGCCACGGTGGACGCGCACGGTGCGCTCCACCTGGGGCCGGAGAGCGCGGGCGCGGTCCCCGGCCCGGTCTGCTACGGCCGCGGCGGGACGATCCCGTCCGTCACCGATGCCGACGTGGTCCTGGGCTACCTCAACCCGGTCGCGCTGCTGGGCGGGGCGCTGGCCATCGATGCGGCGGCCGCCGAGCGGTCGATCCGCGAGCGAGTCGCGGAGCCCCTGGGCGTGGATCTCTGGCGGGCGGCCACCGGGATCGTCCGGGTCGTCAACGTCACGATGGCCGAGGCGATCAAGGCCATCTCCACCAACCGCGGCCACGATGTGCGCGGGTTCACGCTGGTGCCGTTCGGCGGCGCCGGCCCGGTCCACGCCTGCCAGATCGCGGTGGACCTGGGCATCCGGACGGTCCTGGTGCCGCGGACCCCGGGCGTCTTCTCGGCGCAGGGCCTGATGCTCAGCACCGTCAAGCACGACCATGTCCGGAGCCGGCTGGAGCCGCTCCTGGGCCTGGCCGAGGCGGACGTCAACGCCCGCTTCCAGGCCCTCCTCGCCGAGGCCGACGCGGGCCTCGCCGACGACGGCTTCGTCCCCGCGGACCGCCAGCTCCGTCCGCTCCTCGAGCTCCGCTACGCCGGCCAGGGCTACGAGCTGGCCGTCCCGGTCACGCTGCCGCTTGGGCCGGGCGACCTCGACCGCTGCCGCGAGCGGTTCGACGACCTGCACGCGCGCCAGCACGGCCATGCCGCGCCGGACCAGCCGGTCGAGGTGGTCAACTACCGCGTGGAGGCGATCGGCCTGGTCCCGCCGGTCACGGTCCCGGACCCGGCACCCGCGACCGAGCCCGTGGAGTCGGCGCTGGCCGGCCACCGGCCCGTGCTCTTCCCCTCGCTGGGCGACCGTCCCGTGGACGTGCCCGTCTACGAGCGCGCGCGGCTGCTGCCCGGGCACGCGTTTGCGGGTCCGGCCATCGTGGAGCAATACGACGCGACCACGGTGGTCTGCCCGGAGCAGGACGTCACGGTCGACGCGCGCGGCAACCTGGTCGTGACCCTGCGGGAGGTGCCGGCATGAGTGAGCGGCTGGACGCGATCACCGTCGAGGTGGTCAACCAGAGCGTCGCCGGCATCGTCCAGGAGATGCAGAACGCGCTCTTCGCCACGGGCTACTCCACGGTGATCCGGGAGTCGCACGATGCCTCGGGCGCCATCATGACGGCCGACGGCCGCGTCATCGCCCAGCACACCGTGCTGCCGATCCACCTGGGGGCCTTCCCGGCCTGCGTCGAGGGCCTGCTGCGACGCTACTCGCTCGACGAGATGGCGCCGGGCGACGCCTTCGTGGTCAACCACCCGTACCTGGGCGGCAGCCCGCACGCCTCCGACATGGCCATCATCACCCCGATCTTCGTGGACGGCACCATCTTCGGCTTCGCCGGGAGCATGGCCCACAAGCCCGACATCGGCGGCCTGGCCCCGGGCTCCAACTCGGGCGCCTCGCGCGAACTCTTCCACGATGGCCTCATGGTGCCGCCCGTTCGCTTCTGGGCGGCGGGCGTCCTGATCCGCGAGGTGGAGGCGATCATCGAGGCCAACACGCGCACGCCGGAGCTGGTGGTGGGCGACCTGCGCGGCCAGGTGGGCGCCACCTTCCTCGCCGCGGACCGGGTCCAGCGGCTGTGCGCACGCCTGGGCCGCGCCACCGTCCTGGCCGCCGCCGAGCGCCTTTTCGACGTCACGGCGGAACGCATCCGCTCGGTCATCCGCAGCTGGCCCGACGGCGAGTACGCCGGCGAGGCGACGCTCCACAACGACGGCGTGGAGGATGGCCGCCCGGTCCACGCCCGGGTCCGAGTCCGGATCGAGGGCGACCGCCTGCACGCCGACTTCAGCGAGTCCAGCGACCAGACGGCGGGTCCGTACAACATCCGCCCCGACCTGGTCCGCGCCGTCACCTACTACGTGCTCAAGTGCCTGGCGGGCCCCGACCTGCCCTCCAACCACGGCCTGGCGATGGTGGTGGACACCGTGTTTCGGGACGGGTCGGTCCTCTCGCCCCGCTCGCCCGCGCCGGTCAACACCTACATCGCGATGGCGCTGGTCACCACGGAGGCGCTCTTCGACGCGCTGGCCAACGCGGTCCCCGGCGCCCGGATCGCGCACAGCAGCCACGGCGGGGCCCTGGTGACGGGCACGCTCTCGCACTTCCTGCCGGGTCGCGGGGCGCCCCTGGTCATGTACGAGATCCTGGCCGGGGCGATGGGCGCGCGGCCAAACAGCGACGGCGTCTCCGCCACCAGCGTCCACGTCCGGAACGCCGCGATCACGTCGATCGAGATCCTGGAGACAGAGTTCCCGGTGGAGGTGGTCCGCTTCGACCTGGCCGCGGACTCCGGTGGGCCCGGGCGCTGGCGCGGGGGCCTGGGGCTCGTGCGCGAGTACCGGGCACTCGGCCGGTCACGGCGCGTGGCGCGTGGTGGCCGCGAGCTGACGCCCCCGCCCGGCCGGGACGGCGGCCTGCCCGGCCGCTCGTCGCGGGTGGTGCTCAATCCGCGCACGGATCGCGAGCGGCCGGTGACCGCCAGGGATGGCAACGTGGAGCTGGAGGCCGGCGACGTCATCCGCTATGAGCTGGGCGGGGGTGGGGGCTTTGGCGACCCGCTGGCGCGCCCGGCGGCGGAGGTGCTGGCCGATGTCCACGAGGGCTATGTGACCCCTGGCGCCGCCCGCGCGGACTACGCCGTGGTGGTGGTGGCGGACGGCCTGGCGTGGCGGATCGATGAGGCGGCGACGGCGGCCCTGCGGGCCCGGCCGGGCTGACGGGGTAGGGCCGGGCGACGGCCTGCCGGCGGGCGCGCCGGGGCGCAGCGGTTCGAGGCCAACGGCGGGCGGAAGGTTTCAGCCAGGCCGGTCGAGTTTTCTTCACTTGACTGCCCCCGACCGCCCCGGACAGACTCCCGGCAGCATGTTGCCTCCTACCGAAACCCACGTCCCAGGCCCGCGCGGCCGCCGATCCGCGCCGCTCGCCGCGGCCCTGATCGCCCTCGCCCTGCTGGTGGTCTTCCCGCTCGGCGTGCTCGCCTGGTCGGCGCAGGGGTTCTCCCCCGCGGACGAGACCCAGCTGGTCACGCTCACGAACCAGCGGCGTGCCGCCAGCGGCCTGCCCGCCCTGGTCGTTGACGCGGCGCTCACCAACGAGGCGCGGATCCGCAGCAAGGACATGGGCGATCGCAACTACTACAGCCACCTGATCCCGCCGGACAACCACTCCGTGTTCGACGAGCTGCATGCGCTGGGCTACTGCTACCAGCTCGCGGCGGAGAACTACGCCTGGAACAACTACCCGGACGCCCAGGCCAGCGCGGTGGTGGAGGGCCAGTTCGAGGCCTCCGGCGCACACCTCGCCAACATCCTGGGGAGTGCCTGGACCAGGATCGGCGTCGGCGCGTACAAGGACGTCGACGGGAATCACGTCTACACGGTCCTCTTCTCGGTGCCGTGCTCCGGCGGCCCGCCGGCTCCCACGCCTCGCCCCGTCGCGACGCCCACTCCGGTACCGTCACCGCCGCCTGGTGTGGCCCCCGCGCCACCGCCCCCGCCCGACCAGGCGGGCGACCCGGCCGGCCTGGCGCCCACGGCGCCGGATGCGCTGGTGGCACCGATGCCCGGCGCGCCCTACCGGCTGCTGCAGTGGATCCTGGAGCTGTTCCTGGCCATCATCCACAGCCTCGCGGCGATGGTCCTCGGCGCCTGAACGGCGCGCGGGCGCCTGAACAGGGGCTCAGGCCGTGGCGCCCTCGGCGGGTCCCACCGGGACGGCGACCGGCTCCACGGGGGCCGGCACGTGCGAGGCCCATGCCTCGCGGATCTGGGTGGGTGCCTCGTAGCGGGCCACCCGGCCCATGAGCCGGCGGATCCGGAGGCCCTCCAGCGGGCCCAGGGCGTAGAGCGGCATCTTGGTCAGCCACACGGCGCTGCCCAGGCTCACGGCATCGGCGCCGGCCCAGAAGAATTCGCGGCAGTCGTCGTAGGTGCGGATGCCGGCTGTGGCGATGATGGGCAGCTTGACCCCGGCGTCGCGCAATTCCGCGACCACCCGCAGCCCGATGGGCTTGATGGCTCGGCCGGAGATGCTGCCGAAGCGGTTCTTCATGAACGGCTCACCCGTCTCGGGATCCAGCCGCAGCGCCTTGACCGCATTGATCGCGGTGAGGGCGGCGATCCCGGTGCGCTCCGCCAGCTGGGCCTGCGCGACATAGTCGAGGTCAGGCGAGAGCTTGAGGATGATGGGGTGGCGCGACAGCGGGACCGACTGGCGGAGGACGTCCTCCAGGATCGTCTCGAACGGGAAGTTGACGTTGTGGCAGGAGACGTTGAACTCCACGGCGGCGATCTCGCCGGGCTTCGCCCTGCTGTTCACCGTCTCGACGAGGCTGCACATCTCCTCGGCGGAGAAGCCCCCGACCGAGATGATCCGGTTCTGCGCCGACGTCCGGGGGTAGTACTCCTCGAAGTAGCGCTCGATCCCGATGTTGCACCAGCCGAAGGCGTTCATCCAGCCACCGTCCACCTCGCGGAGGGCGCGGCCGTACATTTTCAGCATGGTGGGGAACTCGGTGAGCCGCCAGTCCTCGCGAAGGCTGAAGTTGCCTTCGCGAGGCTGCACCGACAGCGTGCGAGTGGTCACGGCGCCAAACCGCTCCAGCGGAACCCACTGGGCGATGGGGCTCAACCCGTACAGGATGAGCTTGCTCTTGGAGGCGCCGTAGCCGAGCAGGCTGGCCGAGGTGACCAGCCGATTGCGCAGCTTGACCCCGTTGAGGTCGATCAAGGCCATGTCAGGCCGCCCGGGACGGGGCGCCGCGCGGGGTCAGTGGGTCAGCCGGCCGACCAGTCCGCGGTGATGGAGCGGGGAAGGGAGGTGGTCTCGCTGGGCTCGCCGCACTTGGTGACGAAGTCCTTGCGCAGGCCTTCCAGGATGTGGCGCAGCTCGCGATAGCGAGCCGGGTTCCCGGCGCCGGTGCTCATCTTCACCCAGAGCCCGTCGAACTCGGCCTGGAGCGTATTGATCTCGGCCTGCAGGGCCGCGCAGTCGTGGGTCTCGGCCATGGTGTTCCTCGCTGTCGTTGGTCGGGTTCGCCCGCTTCCGCCCGCGCGTGCGCGACGGGGCATGGGGATGCGATTGTATACCGGTCAGGCGTCCGCGGGCAGGCTGGACGACGTTCCGCGGGACTGCCGCCTGGCAGGTGGAAGGGGGGATCAGTGAAGCTGGGACTCTGGATCACGGCCCGGTTCGGGCGGGGCGTGACGTTCGAACAGCACTTCGCGGACATGCGCGACCAGGTGCGCGTCGCCCGCGACGGCGGGTTTGCCATGATCAGCGGCGGCCAGCACTTCCTGGGCCCGCGGCTCCAGACGCTGCCGCTCCTGGCCCGTCTCGCGGCCGACACCGGCGAGATGGAGATCGCCACGTCGGTGGTCCTGCTGCCGCTGCTCAACCCGGTGGACATCGCGGAGCAGGCCGCCACGATGAACGTCATCGCCGGGGGTCGTTTCGTGCTGGGCCTGGGGCTGGGTCACCAGGCGGACGAGCGCCAGGCCTTCGGAATCGCCCGGGAGGACGTCGCGAGCCGCTTCGACGAGGCGATGGCCGTGATGGACCTGGTCTGGGCGGGCGATGGCCGTCCGTTCAACGGCCGTCACTTCTCGCTCCCGGCCCAGGAGCTGTCGTGGTCCATCCCGTATCCCCGGCCACGGATCTGGATCGGTGGCAGCAGCGACCGGGCGCTTCGCCGGGCCCGCGACTACAACCTGCCGTGGTTCCCGTCGGAGCTGGGCCTCGATGGCCTCGCGGAGCGCTATGCGGCGCACCCGCCGGCGCCCACCGCGGCGGGCGCCCCTCGAGCCGACCTGCCCATCGGCGTCTGGGTCCACATCGCCGAGACCGACGAGGCGGCGTGGGCCGATGCCGCGCGCCTCGGGCAGGTGGACCCGGCGAGGCCGGGCTGGCCGCCCGCCATCATCGGCTCGCCGGAGACGGTCACCGAGGGCATCCGCGACTACCAGCGCCGCCTGGACCCGACGCACCTGCTGCTCCGGCCCGTCGTCCCCGGGATGACCCAGGCGGAGACGATGCACCGGCTGGAGCTGCTCGCGGATCGGGTGCTGCCGGCCCTGCGCTGAGGCGAATGTCGAGAGGCCCGGGGCGCCATTGCCGCCTCAGGGCCGAACGACGATCTCGAAGGCCGCCTGGGGTTGGCTGGTGATCCGCACCTGCCATGGATCGGCAGCCAGGTGGGAGCCCATCGTGCCGGCCTGGTTGACCGCCCATGCCAGCCTTGTCAGGGGCGACGGCTCGACGACCAGCCAGTAGACCCGCCCCGCGACGAGCGACGTGCCGTCGGGCAACGGGACGAGGGTGGGCTGGGTCGCGGGATCTTCGCTGCGTGGCGCCTCGCCGATCGCCGACGCCAGCACCGTCCCGGGTTGCCCGGGCGCCGCATCGTCGTCGGCGAAGAGCCGGATCGTGAAGGTGCCGTCGCCGCCCGCCCCGAACTGGTGGACCGCCAGGCGGGCAGTGCCGCCGCGACCCGAGGCCTGGGCCACGAACCGCTCGCCCAGCCGGGACGTGTAGCCGTCGGCCTGGAGCCCGGACACCGTGTAGCCGGTGCCGTCGGCGGCGGGTGGTTGGTCGCCGAGGCTGGTCCACGCCACGCTCCGGGACGTGGCGCCGCCGGCCTGGGTGCCTGCCGCGGACGGCGCACCCGTCGCCGGCGGACGGGGAAGGATCGCGGCGGCGGCTCCGGGAAGGAGGGCCGCCACGAGGATCACGAGCGATGCCGCGCCGAGGGATCGGACCAGCGGTGGCGCAGGCATCGCTCGCATGTCGGGGACGCGGCTACTGGCGAACGACGAAGTTGTCCATGACGCCGACGCCTTCGAAGGCGACGTACTTGGGCGGGGCCATTGGTGCCGCGTAGCTGCCGATCAGGGTTCCGTCGATGGTGAGCGTGACCGTGGAGGTGGCCGGCGAGTAGCGGAGCGCCATCCGGTTGAAGCCCGCGTAGCCCATCTGGCCCGACGCGAGGATCGCGCCCGTCATGCCGCCCGTGCGCAGCTCGTAGCTGAGCGGGACGGTGGCGTCGGGGACGGGGAGCGTGACGCGCAGCCAGAGCGCGCCCGAGGTGGCCAGGTTGCTGACGGTGGCGCCGGAGCCGGTGAAGCCCAGGCCGATGTAGCCGCCGGGGATGGGGGCCGGGTAGCCGTCCATGCTCAGGTCATAGTCGGTCGTCGGGGCGACGAACGGCTGGAGGGCGGTGGGGTACGAGGTGACCGGGTCGAACCACTCCGACACGATGCAGCCATTGCCGACGGCCTGGAGCGGTGACGCCATCTCCCACGGGTCGTCGCTGCACCCGGCGAACCTCCACGTCTGGACGGCATTGGGCGTGAGCCACTGGCTGTTCTTGGTGCCCGGATACTCCATCCAGAACCCGCCGAGGGTCGTGTGGAGCGGGACGGCCTTCAGGTCGCCCTTGCCGCCGGCCGGGCGATACCCGTCCGCCATGCCGAAGGACTCCCGGAGCAGGACGCCCGGCGCGGGGGCGGTCGTGGGCAGGATGCTGACCGATGGCGGCGGCGTGGTGGTGGTGCCACCACCGCCCCTGGCGAAGGTGGCTGGGACCATCACCGACAGGGCGATGGCGGCGATGCCGAGGGCGCGCGTGGAGCGCCAGGCGAGTGTGCTGATCATGGAGTTGTTCCTCTCGAGTGGTGTGTCCCGGGCCGACGGGCTGTTGGTCCTACTTGACGGTGACCGTCACGGCCGCCGCGTCATTGGCCGGATTGCTGTCGCCATTGCCGGTCCCGAAGGTCCCGCTCGTGGTGAGCGATCCGGCGGTCGACGGCGCGACCAGGTCCAGTTGAATGAAGGTGGACGCGCCGGGCGCCAGGTCGGCGACCGTGCACGAGACGAGCTGGCCGCTCACCGTGCAGATCGACGAGCCCTGCACGTTGGAGATCACGACGCCGGCGGGCACCGCGGCGGAGAAGGTCACGCCCGTCGCGCCGCCCTTGCCGCTGTTCTTGACGGTGAAGGTCTCGCCGAAGGCGCTGCCGGCCGCGGGCGAGCCCGTGGTGGCCTTCGCCGTCGTCTGCAGGTCGGGCGTGCCAGTGGTCGTCCCGACACCACCACCACCGGCGGCCGGCGCCGGGTCGATGTGGATGGGCAACAGGACCCTGACCAGGTTCGGGTAGAAGACACCCATGCAGCACGGGTCGGTGAACGGCTCACCCGATGTGGTCTCGGCCACCGAGTTCGTGTCGCCGGCGGTGATCAGCTTCACGGGCAGGACGACCTCGATGGAGCCGCCGGCCGGGATGGGGCCCACCATCGTGCTGTGGCAGTAGTCGCGGTAGACGGTCGAGCCGCCGTGGGTCCCGCGGTACGCCTCGCACAGGAGGCTGGCCGGCGGGTTCGAGCGCTTGACGGCGTCCGTGAGCCAGAACTGCGCCGTGACGTTGTAGGGGTACGCCTCGCTGCCGGCGTTCGTCGCACGGAGCGTGAGGTTCACGATGCTGCCCACCGTGAGCGGCCCGCTGATCGTGTAGGTCGTCTGGACGTCGTACGCGGCCGCGACGGTCGCGGCCATGGCGCCGGACCCCGCGACGACACTGAGCATGAGGGCGGCCGCGGCGATGATGGCGGGCCGGCGGGGGATCGACATGGGCCAGGTGCTCCTGCTTGCTTGCCGCACGGGTGGGCGACCTTGCCGGACCGCGGCCGGCGCACCGATGCTCGGTGGCGGCCACGAGACCGGATCTGCATCGATCCTCGCCGGGCGTGCCCCGTGTGCCAACGGACCTAGGCCCTGCTACTGTCCGACCTAGGTCCGAAGAGTGGAGGGGTACGTTGACGAAGCGGACGGACGCTCGACGCTGGCCGGCGGGTGACCGGCGAGAGGCGGCCGAGCCCGGGGCGGGCCTGGCGCCGGCGGCCGGGGGCGTCTCGCTCGCCACGCTCTACCTGACGGCCAGTCTGATCATGGTCCTGCTGGCGAGCGTCGCCGTCGCCGCCTTCGTGGGCTTCCAGGTGGAGCGGAGCGTGCTCGACCGCACCCAGTCGGTCACCGCCCTGTACATCGAGAGCTTCGTGGAGCCGGAGATCGCGGGGCTGGCGACCGGAACCTCGCTCACGCTGGCCAACGTGGACGCGCTCGACCACCTGATCGAGGGCACGGAGCTGGGGAGCCGCGTCGTCTCGTTCCGGATCTGGAGCCCCGACAGCGTGATCGTCTATTCGCCCAACCGGACCCTGATCGGCCGCCGGTTCGAGCCGGGCGACGAGCTGGCCGGCGCGCTCTCGGGCCAGGTCTCGTCCGACCTCAGCGATCTCAGCGGCCCCGAGAATGCGGAGGAGCGCCGGCGCTGGTCGCGGCTCGTCGAAACCTACGTTCCGGTCCGTGAGCGGGGAGGCGGCCGGGTGATCGCGGTGGCGGAGTTCTACCAGCTGCCCGACGAGATCGACGCCGAGGTGGCATCGGTGCGGTTCATGTCCTGGGCGGTGGTCACCCTCGCCGCAGCCCTGACCTACCTGGTCCTGGTGGGCATCGTCAAGCGCGGGAGCGACACGATCATCCGCCAGCATTCGGCCCTCCGTGACCGGATCGCCCGGCTCTCGGAAGCGCTCGACCAGAACGAGCGGCTCCACCAGCGGCTGCGCCTGGCGGCGGAGCGGACCACGGCCCTCAACGAGGCCGGCCTCCGGCGGATCGGCAGCGACCTCCACGACGGGCCGGCCCAGGCCCTGGCCCTGGCGCTCCTGCGGCTCGAAGAAGTGGGCGACCAGACCGGCGTCTCCGACGCGGTGTCGGGCGCCATGGAGGACCTCCGGGCCATCGCCGCTGGTCTCCGCTCGCCGGTCTTCACCGGCCTCCCCCTGGCCGAGGTCGCCGAGCGGGCCATCCGTGAGCACGAGCGCAGGACGGGTCAGCGGCCCATCCTGGCCCTTGGATCGCTGCCGCCCGACGTCCCGGTGGTCACCAAGATCGCCGTCTACCGCGTCCTCCAGGAGGCGCTCTCGAACGCCCGCCGGCACGCCAGGGGGTCCGAGGTGGCGATCGATCTTGGCGCGACCAGCACGGACCTGGCGCTGGAGATCCGTGACCGCGGCCCGGGCATCGACCTGGACGCCATCCGCGCGGGCGCCCTCGGCGTGGCCGGCATGCGCGAGCGCGCGGAGCTGCTCGGCGGTACCTTCTGGATCGGCCCGCGCTCCGACCCGCCGGGAACCTCGGTCCGCCTGACCCTGCCCCTCGAGGTGGTCGCGGACGCGGGAGAGGCGCTGGGCGGCCTGGGTGCGACAGCCACAGCCGCCACGGGACCTGGGCAGGGAGGCGCGTCATGAACGAGGGACTCCGGATCGTCGTTGCAGACGACCACCCTCTCTACCGGGATGGCGTCGTGGGAACGCTGCAGTCCGCGGGCTTCGATGTTGTCGGAGTTGCGGCCCTGGCCCGCGACGCGATCCGGCTCGTCACGGAGCACGCGCCCGATCTCGCGCTGTTCGACGTGAACATGCCCGGTGGCGGGATCGCCGCGGCGGCGGCGGTGACCGCGGCCAGCCCCGCCACCCGGGTCGTGATGCTGACGGTCTCAGAGGACGAGGACGACCTTCGGGCCGCCCTCGCCGCCGGCGCGTCGGGCTATGTCCTCAAGGGGATCGCCGGGCGGGAGCTGGTCACCATCCTCCGCCAGGTTGCCGGCGGGGAGGTCTACCTCAGCTCCCGGCTCGCCCTGGCGGCGCTCCAGCGGCCCGCTCCCGCTGGAGTGGCCCCGGACCCGCTCGCCGACCTCTCGGCCCGGGAGCGGGCGGTGCTCGCGCTGGTCGCCGAGGGGCTGGGCAACGCCGAGATCGGGGAGCGCCTGGGGCTTGCCGAGAAGACGGTGAAGCACTACATGACTGCGGTGCTCGAGAAGCTGGGGGCGCGGAGCCGGGTGGAGGCCGCACTCATCGGGTACAAGGCGGGGCTGGGGCACCACCCCGGGTCTGACTAGGTCGAAACCCGGGGTGGTGGGCCTGGGTGCCGGTGGCGCATCCCCGCTTCCGCCCGGCGCATTCGATCGGTCACGACGACGTCACCGCGCCGATGGAGAAGAGCCCCCGACCGCGGGATGCGGTCGAGGGCTCCATGCCAGGGTTGGTGCTAGATCACGCCCGGTGTGGTCGGCGCCGTGGTGGTGCCGCCGGAGCTGCTCCTGAAGATGATGCTGCCGGGATCCGCGCCGACGTACCAGATGGTGCCGCCGTATCGACCGTTGAGCACCTCGCCGAGGAGGCGGCCGGAGGGGAGGTACGCATAGACGCGGGCGCCGGAGTCGGAGCTGCTGGCGTTGAGCAGGACGTACCCGTTCTGGAAGAAGCACTTGCTGACCTTGACGGTGTCCACGCTGCTCGTGCTGCCGCCGCCACCGGTGCTCGTGCCACCGCCGCTGGTGCCACCACCGCCGCTGGTGCCGCCGCTGGCGTAGACCGCCGGCACGCTGAGTGCCAGCACGAGCGTCACCAGGCCGGCGACCAGGATGAGGTTCTTGCGGATCGATCGAGGTCGCACGGTGTTCCTTTCGACTGGCTTCCACTGGTCGGTGCCTGGCGCTCCGTCTTCTGGGACGGGGAGCGGCGGGACGATGCAGCCTGGTGGCGTGGTTGGTGAGGCGATGCTGGGCCCGGGTCTCGCCTGCGCCAATGGACCTTGGGTGCGGCCTCGCTCGGACCTTGGTCTGAACCGCGCGGTGCGACGCCTCAGCCGGGTTCCGCGTCGGTTGATCCCGGCGTCCCGGCCACGCGGCGCCCCGGCCGGTGACGGCCACGGGAGCGCGGTGCGCTGTGCGGCAGCCTGGCTCGGGGACCTACGCCCGTGCGCCTCCGGCGTCCCCCGCTCCGGATGAGGCGGCCCCTCGCCCATCGGCGGCCCCGTCCGCCGCGTCGATCCCGGACCGGGCGGCCACGATGGAGCCCATGGCCATGATCCCCGCCAGGATCCAGAAGACCGTGTCCACGCCCGCCGAGCCGGCGACCAGCCCCATCGCCGCCGGCACGAACAGGAGCGAGGCCCGGTTGGCCGTCAGGCGAACCCCCATCGTGGTGGCCCGATCCGCCTTCGTCGCCCGGCTGGCCACGAACGCCACCGCCATGGGTTGCCCAAAGCCCAGGCCAAAGCCGAAGACCCCGATCACGACCACCAGCACGACCGCGTCTCCCGACAGCGGCAGGACGATCAGGGCCCCGGCCGCGATGGCCAGGCTGCCGGCGAGGAGCGGGACCCAGCCCAGGCGCTTCAGCAGCCGGTCCATGAACAGCCGCGAGACCAGCGTGGTCGCCGCGCGAACCGACAGCAGCAGGCCCACCACCTGGACCGGGATCCCCTTGACCTCGCCCAGGATCGGGAGGTAGGCCAGGATGATGTCGATGGCGGACAGCACCACGATGCTGATGAACATGGCCCCCAGCATCCCGGGCCGCCGCAGGATGCGGGCCACGACCGTGCGAAACGAGCCGCCCGGAGCCGCGCTCCGCTCCTTGGCCGTGGACCTCGTGTGCGGCACCAGCAGGATCAGGCCCGCCGCGGCCAGGCTGGTGAGGCCCAGGGCCGCGAACGCCGGCGCCTCGGGGGAGGCGGCCAGCCCCGGCGTCGCCATGATCAGGGCCGCGGCCGACGGGCCGACCAGCTGTCCCAGGGAGAGGAACGCGCTGTACGTGCCGTAGTGGCGGTTCAGGTCCTCGGGGCGGCTCCGGTTGGCGATCAGCGCCTGTCCCGCGACCAGCATCGCGATGGTGCCAAAGCCGATGCACGCCTGCCCCACCGCCAGGATCGGCAGGCTCTCCGCCAGCGCGGAGATGAAGGAGCCGAGTGCCAGGATGGCCAGCGACCCGGAGTACAGGAACACCTCGCCGAAGCGGTCAACCCAGCGCCCGATCAGCACCGCGGTGATCGCGGGCACGATGGAGTAGGCGGACTGGACCAGGCCCACCTCGTAGCTGCTGGCGCCAAGGTCCAGTGCGCGATAGGTGGTGGTGGGCCGGGTGCCGGCCATCGTGGTGATCGCGAGGAAGGCCACCGCCATCTGCACCATCAGCGCCAGGCGCTCGTTCCGGACGCTGCCCACCCAGCCGCGCGGGCCGCGGCCCATCAGGATGGCGCCTGCTCGACCGGGCCCAGGTTGGCGCGGTGGGTGCTCCACGCGCCCAGCTCCAGCACGACCGCCATGATCACGAACACCACGGCCACCCCGCCAGCGCCCGCCACCGCCCCCATGACGGCGGGGACGAACAGGAGCGAGGCCCGATTGGCGCCCAGGCGGGCCGACAGCGCCGTCGAGCGCTCGGCCTTCGACGTCCGGCTGGCGATCCACGTGACCGACATCGGCTGGCCCAGCCCGATGCCGAACCCACAACCCACCATCAGCAGGACCAGCAGGACCGGCTGGGTGGTGGTGGGCAGGATCGCGAGCGAGACGGCGGCCATCGCCAGGCTGCTCACCAGCGTGGGTCCCCAGCCAAAGCGCCGGAGCAGCTGGGTCATGAACAGCCGGGACGCCAGCGTCGAGGCCGCGCGGACCGAGAGCAGGAGCCCCACCAGCTGGACGGAGAGGCCGGAGATCTCGCCGAAGATGGGCAGGTAGGCGACGAGGATGTCGATCGTGGAGATCACCACGATGCTGACGAACATCGCCGAGGGAACCCCGGGCCGGCGCAGGATGCGCGACAGGACGGTGAAGAACGGCTCCTCGGGGCCCCGCTCCTCTCCGGCGTCGCCCGCCCGCTTCTCGGGCAGCAACGTGATCAGGGCGGCCGCCACCAGCACGATCACCATGGACGACGCGAAGACGGCGCGCTCCGGCTCCGGCCCAAGGACCGTCATCCCCTGGATGGTGGCGGCCAGCGACGGGCCGATCAGCGTGCCGATCGAGATCGCCGCCGAGTAGTTCCCGTAGCTCTTGTTCCACGCCTCCTGGCGGCTGCGGCTGGCGATCATCACCTGGCCCGCCACCAGCATGCCCGTGGTCCCGAAGCCGATGAATGCCTGGCCCAGCGCCAGCACGAGGAGCGACCCGGCCATGGCCGAGATGCCGGCGCCCACGGCCATGAGCACCAGCGCGCCCGCGTAGGTGCGCACCTCGCCCAGCCGATCCACCCAGCGCCCGAGGAAGACCGCGATGAGGGCGGGCAGGACGGAATACGCGGACTGGACCATGCCGACCTCGAACGGCGTGGCACCAAGGTCCAGCGCCCGGTAGGTGGCTGTGGGCCGCGTCCCCGCCTGTGCGGTCACGGCCAGCAGGGCCACGAGGAGCTGGACCAGGAGGCCCAGCCGCTCGTCGCGCAGGCGGCCCACGGTCAGGCCGCTGGGCTGGCTGGCTCGTCGGCCGCCTTGGGGGCCTCGACGGGTGAGCTGGCGTGCGCGCGGCGCCCGATCACGGAGCCCAGCCCGATGACACCGGCCAGGATCCAGAACACGGCCGCTACCCCGGCACTGCCGGCGACGGCGCCCATGACCGCGGGGACCATGAGCAGCGATGTCCGGTTGCCGGTGAGGCGGACCGCGAGCGCGGTGCCCCGCTCGCCCTTGGCGGCCCGGCTCGCGATCCAGCTGATGGTCATCGGCTGGAGCATCCCGATCGTGAGACCCAGGAGCACCATGATCGCGACCAGGAACGGCGGGAATGCCGTGGTTGGGATGAGCGCCAACATCACCGCCGAGAGCGCCAGGCAGATGACCATCGCTCGTTGCCAGCTCAGGCGCCGGAGGATGGCGTCCATCATCAGGCGCGAGGCCATCGTGGCCCCGGCCCGGATCGACAGGAGCAGGCCCACCAGGGCGACCGGGAGACCGGCCACCGTCCCGTAGACGGGCAGGTAGGCGGACAGGACGTCGATGGTCGATGCGACCGCGATGCTGACGTACATCGCCGAGAACATCCCTGGTCGCCGGAGCACGCGTCCGACGGCGGCGAGGAACCGGGCCTGGGGCTCCGCGCCGGCACCGGTCGCGGGCCGGGGCGCCGGCGGCATCACGAGCGTCAGGAGGCCGGCGCCCATGCTGAGCGTCGCGGCCACGACGAAGACCCACTGCTCGCCGTCGCGGCCCACGATGGCCGACTCCTGGATGGCGGCGGCCATCGACGGGCCCACGAGCTGGCCCAGGGAGAGGCACGCCGCGTAGGACCCGAAGCGCTTGTTCCAGTCCTCCTGGTGGGCGCGCGCGGCGATGGACGCCTGGCCCGAGATCAGCGAGGTGATGGTCCCGAAGCCGACGATCGCCTGGGCCAGCGCCAGCATCGGCAGGTTCCCGGCGAGCGCGGAGAGGAGCCCGCCGATCGAGAGTGCCAGCAGGCCGCCGGCATAGGTCCGGCCTTCGCCGCGTCGGTCGATCCAGCGGCCGACCACCATGGCGGTGAGCGCGGGGAGCACGGAGAAGGCGGACTGGACCAGCCCGACCTCGAAGTTGGTCGCGCCCAGGTCCAGCGCCCGGTAGGTGGTGGTGGGCCGCGTCCCGGCGATGGCCGACGTCGACAGGAAGGCGACCAGCATCTGGATCCGGAACGCCCAGATGTCGCTCTGGGAGTAGGCCGAAGCACGCCCCGCGCTCACGGGGCGCTCCTGGTGGCGAGTCCGGCCACAGGCCAGACTCCTTCTCTCACCGACGGGTCCGGACGGGTCCCGGGCAGGCCATGCTGCCCGGGACGGGGCGTCCCGTGATCACCGGTCGCCCGGCGAGCTTCACGCCGGACGGCGGCTGCTGAGGGTATGCATCTCCAGCTGCTCCTCGAGCGCCACGACGCCGTGGCCGCGACCCAGGCCGCTCTCCTTGAAGCCGCCGTAGGGCATGTCCACGCCGGAGGCGCCGCGTCGGTGGACGTTGATGAACGAGGTGCCGGCCTGGAGCTTCCGGGCGATGCCCCAGGCGCGGTCCTCGTCCGGCGTCCAGACCGAGGAGCACAGGCCGTAGTTGCTGTCGTTGGCCATCTCGACCGCCTGCTCGACGGTCTTGAACGGGATGATCGGGATGATGGGTCCGAACTGCTCGCAGCTGACGACCTCAAAGGACTGGTCGACATCGCTGATGACGGCCGGCAGGACGTACCAGCCATACGGCCAGGCGGCCTCGTCGAGCTTGCTGCCCACCTGGCTGACCGTCGCGCCGCGGGTCCGCGCGTCGTCGATGAGGCCGTTGACCCACTTCTGCTGCTTCTGGTTCACCAGGGGGCCCAGGGTGGAGCGCGGGTTGAGGCCGTTGCCCACCACGAACTGATCGGTCACCTGGGTGAACTGGTCCACGAAGGCCTTGTAGCGCGACTCCTGGACGTAGATCCGCTTGACGTCGTAGCAGATCTGGCCCGACAGGCCGAAGACGCCCTGGACGAGCTCCGGCACGACGAAGTCGAGGTCCACGTCGTCGAGGACGATGGCCGGGTCGTTGCCGCCCAGCTCCAGCGAGACGCGCTTGATGGTGGCCGCCGCGTTGCGCAGGACGTCCTTGCCCACCTGGGTGCTGCCCGTGAAGTTGATCTTGCGGACCAGCGGGGCGCTCATGAGCGCGGCGCCCACGGTGCTGCCCGGGCCGGTCACCCAGTTGATGGTGCCCTCGGGGAAGAAGGGCTCCAGCACCTTGAGACTGTCCATCAGCGCCAGCGGCGCCTCGGTGGGCGGCTTGACCACCACCGTGTTGCCGGCCATGAGCACCGGGCCCAGGGCCAGGAAGCCCAGGTAGGTGGGCGAGTTCCACGGGACGATGACGGCGCTGACGCCCATCGCCTCCCGGACCACGATGACGCGGCCGTTGGGGCTGGGCAGGTCCTCCTCGAAGTGGAAGGCCTCGCCCACCTTGGCGTAGTAGTCCATGACGCGGACGCAGTTGAGGACGCCGCCCTTGGCCTCGGCCATCAGGCAGCCGCACTCGCGGGCGAGGAGGATGGCGCGCGCCTCGGCATCGGCGAGGAGCGCCTGGCCCGCGGCGCGGATCCGTGCCGCGCGTTCGGCGGGAGGCATGGCGGACCAGACGGGGAACGCCCGCTGGGCGGCCTCGGTGGCCGCGATGGCGTGCTCGGCGGTGCCCACCGGGACGCGGCCCACGATCTCGCGGATGTCCGCGGGGTTGGTCACGTCGATCCACGTGTCCGTGATGACGTCCTTGCCGCCGATTCGCATGGGGGCCTGCACGATCGTGGTCTCAGGCTGGGCGATGGCCATCTCGTCGCTCCTCTCGTGATCGCGGGTGCTCGCCCGCAGGCGCGTCGCCCGCAGGCGCGCCCGCACGGGCCCACTTCTGGTCGTCGACGTCCCTTCACCGGCGGGGCGCGCAGGCACGGGCCGGGCCGCGATTCTACCCCCTCGCGACCCGGTCCCGGGCCGCCGCAGAGTGGCCAGGAGTTGGCAAGGCCGAACCCTCGGCCATGCCTTCTGGAGGGTCTTCGCGGGCTCCTGATCGGGTAGCATGGGCATGGGGGAAGGCCCACCTGCAGGAGGGGCGGACATGGCGGAAGCTGGCTACGAAGCGATCATTGTCACCGTCGAGGACCACGTCGCGACGCTGACGCTCAACCGTCCGGACGCGATGAACGCGTTCAACGCGCAGCTCACGCGCGAGTTCATCGACGCGTGCGCCGGGTTCAACCAGGACCCTGATGTCCGCGTGGTGATTGTCACGGGCGCCGGCGAGAAGGCGTTCTCGGCGGGCCTCGACCTCAAGGAGCGCGCCGCGGAGCAGGTGAGCTTCATCGAGAAGCGCGCCAGCCGGGTCCGGCCCGGGATCGCCACCATGCACAAGGCCCTCGCGGCCGTGGACCGGCCCACCATCGCCGCCATCCACGGCTGGTGCCTTGGCGGCGGGCTGGAGATCTCGCTCGCGTGCGACCTCCGCATCGCCGCGACCAACGCCAAGATCGGCCTGACAGAGATCCGGCGCGGCATCATGCCGGGCGCGGGCGGCAGCCAGCGCCTCTCGCGCCTGGTCGGCCGGGGCCACGCCATGAAGATCGCCCTGACCGGGGAGCCCATCGACGCGGCCGAGGCCTATCGCATCGGCCTGGTCAACGAGGTCGTCGAGCCGGCCGACCTGCTGCCCGCGGCCCACCGCCTGGCGGCCACCATCCTCAAGGGGGCGCCGGTGTCGGCGCGGTTCATCAAGGAGGCCATCAACAAGGGCCTCGACCTGTCGCTGGAGGAGGGTCTCCGCCTGGAGGCCGACCTCGCCATCCTGCTCGGCCAGACGGAGGACTCGAAGGAGGGGCCACGCTCCTTTGTCGAGAAGCGTCCACCGGTCTGGCAGGGCAAGTAGCCGGAGGGTGAGCATGGATCGTGAGATCGCGATCGCGGGCTACTACGAGGCGCCGTCCAAGCGCAAGAGTGGTCGCGATATCTTCGACTGGCTCTCCGAGGCCGCATCCGGGGCGATGCGTGCCACGGGGGTCGAGAAGGCCGAGATCGATGGCCTGATCACCAACGCCGCGCTGGGCGGCGGCGGCAGCCCGTTCTGGAGCATCCTCGCCGCGGAGGCCCTGGGCATGTCCCCGGGCTGGCTGGAGAGCGTGGACATCGGGGGTGGCTCGCCGGTCGCGGCCATCGCACGCGCCGGGGCGGCCATCAAGGCTGGCTTCGCCGAGACCGTGCTGGTCGCCATGGCCGACGTGCCCACCATCGAGCCCAAGAAGCAGGTGGGCTACCGGGTGGAGTTCGAGGAGGCCTACGGCCCGGCCGGCCCGCCAGGACTCTTCGGGCTCATCGTCAACCGCTACAAGCACCAGTACGGCGACCCGGGCGAGGCGATGTGCAAGATCGCCATGACCCAGCGCCGGCACGCGGAGCTGAACCCGCTCGCGCTGCTGCGCACGCCCATGACCCGCGAGGACTACTACGCCTCCAAGATCATCGGCGAGGGTATCCGCCTGCTGGACTGCGTCATGCACTGCGACGGCGGCCTCGCCCTCATCGTCACCAGCGGCAAGCGCGCCCGCCAGCTCACGGACAAGCCGGTCTACCTGACCGGCTACTCGGAGAGCCACAACTTCGACGCCGCCAACCCGCTGCCCGACGTCACGAAGACCGGCTTCTCGGTCTCCGGGCCCAAGGCGCTGGCCATGGCCGGCCTGCGTCACGACGACGTGGACCAGCTCCAGCCGTATGACGACTTCACGGTCGCGCTCGTCTTGGCGGTGGAGGACCTGGGCTTCTGTGCCAAGGGCGAGGGGCCGGCGTTCATCGCTGCCACGGACCTGTCCCACTTGGGCAAGTTGCCGCTCAACACGGGCGGCGGCCAGATCTCCGCGGGCCAGCCGGGCCTGTCGGCCGGCATGATCCAGCCGGTGGAGGCCATCCGCCAGCTGCGCGGCGAGGGCGGGGATCGCCAGATCCCCAACCCCAAGAACGCGCTGGTGACCGGCATCGGCTACGTCAACTACCTGCGCAACTGGAACACCAGCGTCGCCGCTGTGCTGGAGGTCTGATGATGGAAGGCAAGGAGCGACCCGTTCCGGTCCCCACCAGCATCACCCGCCGGTTCTGGGACAGCGTCAACGCCGAGGCGCTGGCCATCCCCAGGTGCCGCGACTGCGGGGCCGTCCACTTCTACCCGCACGCGCTGTGCCCCAGCTGCATGTCTCCCAACCTGGACCAGGTCCCGGTCTCCGGCAACGGCACCATCTACTCCTACACGATCATCCGCTCGCCCCAGCCCGCGTTCAAGGGCATGGAGCCGTACGCGGTGGTCAACGTGGAGCTGGACGAGGGCGTCCGGATCATGGCCAACGTCCGCACGGACGACGTGGAGAAGGTCCGGATCGGGGTCCGCGTCAAGATGATCTACGAGCAGTCGACGGACGACCTCAAGATCCCGCAGTTCGTCCTCGCGTAACCCCGTTCCGAATCGCGGCCCCGGCCTCCGGCCGGGGCCGTTTCGATTCCGGAGGCCGAGGCGGATCTCAGCCGCACTGCCGCCGCCCCTGGCGCACCGCGCCGCACCCCGCCGCACCCCGCCGCACCCCGCCCGGCCCCGAGCGGCCCCGAGCGGCCCCGAGCGGCACGAAATCGCAGTACGTCCACCCCATGAACGCTACGTCGGAATTCGTGCCAGTACGTTCACTGGGTGCGCGTACTGGAAGAACTGGCCGCGCTGCCACGCTTGGACCGCCCCCGGTCGCGCTGGCAGCCTTGGATAGTGCTCACTGGGTGCGCGTACTGGGGAAACTCGGCGCGGGTCGGCGAGGACGGACGCGGCCGGCGCCCGCGCGACCCGCGGCGGGATAGAGATCGGATGGCGGGGCGCGCCGGCAGCGCCGCCCCGAGGCTACTTGACGACGCTCTCGGATTCCAGGCGGGCGATGTCGTCGGGGGAGCGGCCAAGCACCTCGCCCAGCACGTAGGCGTTGTCCTGGCCCATGAGGGGGCCCAGGCGCCAGGTGGGGAGCGGGTCGTGATCGAAGCGGAAGGCCAGGCCCGGCAGCTTCACCGGGCCCATGGCGGCGTGCTCCATCTCCAGCAGGAAGCCGCGCTCCGCGAGGTGGCGGTCCGTCATCAGGTCGCGGCCGGTCGCCACGACCCCTGCGGGGACGCCCACGGCCTGGCAGGCTTCGAACACCTGGTGGGCCGAACGCTCGCGCGTCCAGGCGCCCACGATCCCATCGACCTCCGCCCGCGCCGCGACCCGCGCCGCCGCCGAAGCGAACCGCGCATCCGCCGCCGCGCCGCCGATGAGTCTGGCAAGGGCGGCCCACTCCGCATCGGTCGCAACGGAGATCACGCACCAGTCGTCGTTGCCGCCCGCGCACGGGTACGTGTCATGCGGAACCTGATCGGGCACCCGGTTGCCCTTCGGCCCCACCGGCGCCAGCTCGTTCGCAGCGGCGACCACCGCGGGCCCCATCGCGGTCTCGACCACGTCCAGCTGGATCAGGTCGATCTCGCGCCCGGCCCCCTCCATGTCCCGGTCGACCAGCGCCGCGACGATCGCGTAGGCCGCGTACGAGCCCACCAGGTAGTCCGGGTACGAAGTCTGCGAGCCCACCGGCTCCTCGCGCTCGGGCTGGTTCCAGAGGTGGGTCATCCCCGAGATGGCCATCATGCTGGGGCCATACGTGACGTAGGCGGAGCGTGGCCCGGACGCGCCGAGGCCGGACATGTGGACCAGGATCAGGTCCTCGTGGCCCCGGGAGAGCACGTCCCAGCCCAGGCCCAGCCGGTCCAGGACGCCGGCGGCGAAGTTCTCGATGACCACGTCGGATTTCGCGGCCAGCTCCTTCGCCAGCGCGCGCCCTTCGTCGGTCTTGAGGTTGAGCGTCACGCTCCGCGCGTTCTTGTTGTGGTCGATGAACCGGAGCGACCGCTCGGGGTCGCGGTTCTTGTCCCAGCGCCAGAGGTCGATCCGGGTGGACGATTCCACCTTGATCACCTCCGCGCCCAGGGCCGCCAACTGGAGCGTGCAGTACGGCCCGGCGGCGACGTGGGTGAAGGCGAGGATCCGGATGCCGGCGAGGGGCAAGGTCCGGCCGGCCGGCCGCGATGCGGGCGTGGACCCGGGCCCAGCCGCCGCCGGGGGAGCGACTTCGCTAGACAACGCCGTCCCTCCGCAGCTGCGCGATCTCCTGGGCGCCCAGCCCGCCGATCTCCGCCAGGACCGCGTCGGTGTCCTGCCCGCGCGCGGGCGCCGGGCGGCGCGACGGCAGGCTTCGACCCCGCTGGTAGGGCGGCCGAAGGGTCCGGTACCCGGCTTCGGCCGGGCCAGCGACCCCGCCGGCCGGCACCCGTTCCAACACGTTCATGTGGACCACCTGCGGGTCGGCCAGCGCCTCGGTGATGGAGAAGACCGCCGCGATCGGGAGGTGCGCCTCCTGGCCGCCGTCGAAGATTTCCTCGCGCGTCCGCGTGAGCAGGATCCGGGCCGTGGTCTCCGTGATGATCTCCGCCTTGCTCCGCCTCGCCAGCAGGGTATCGAAGCCATCGCCCTGGAGCTCCGGCGGGTGGCCCAGCCAGGCCACGAAGCGCGCCCAGACCTGCTCGTCGTGCTGGATCAGGAGATGGACGTAGCCGTCCTTGCAGCGGAACACGCGCCCAGGGTTGCCGTTGCGGTGCTGGCTGCCCTCGCGCCGGGTGAAGTCCGAACCGCCCTTGAAGTTGGTGATCGTGTTCTCCTGGGCGGCCAGCGCCTCCACCAGGGAGACGTCGATCCACTCGCCCGGCGCGCCCCGAAGGCGCGTCGCCCTCCAGCAGGCCAGCGCCGCCATGGCCGCGTGGATGCCCCCCGCCACGAAGCCTTGCCGGCACGGCGCCACCACCGGCGGCAGCTCCGGCACGCCGGAGACGAACATCATCCCGCCCATGGCGAAGACCACCAGGTCGTCCGCCTTGTAGTGGCTGTACGGCCCCCACTGCCCGAACGGCGTGATGGACGCCAGCGTCAGGCCGGGGTTGGCGGTGGAGAGCACGTCCCAACCGGCGCCGATGGACGCCAGCCGGCCGGGCTCGCCGGATTCCAGCACGATGTCGAAGCGGGGCGCCAGGCGGGCGAGGACCGCCCGGCCGGCGGCCGAAGCCGTGTCGAGCGTGATCGATCGCTTGTCGGTGTCAAGGTAGAGCCGGTTGGCGAGCGCCTCGCCGGCGGTCGGCGCCGCAACGCCCGCACCCGGCGCCTCCACCTTGACCACCTCGGCGCCGGCGTCGGCCAGGAAGCGACCGGCGACCGCGGTGATGGGGCTGCTGATCTCCAGGACGCGGGGACGCGATGTGATGGCGGGGGGCTGGGCAGTCCCGGAGGCGCCCCCGCCGGCTTCGGCCGTCATCAGCTCCGCTTGGGCTTGCGCATCAGGTTGCGGGCCAGCCGCCAGCGGAGGACCTCCGTGGCGCCCTCGTTGATCCGGACGGCGCGCGCCTCGCGGTAGAAGTGCTCCAGGGGCAGCTCGCGGCTGACGCCCATCCCGCCGTGGATCTGGATGGCCCGGTCCGCGACCCGGGTGACCATCTCGGTGCCCTGGATCTTGACCATGTACGACAGGTCGCGGATGTCCTCGCCCCGGTCCGAGCGCCAGGCGCACTCGTAGACCAGGTTGCGGACCATGCGGATCTCCATCGCCGAGTCCACGATCATGAACTGGATGGCCTGGCGGTCCGACAGCGGCTGGCCGAAGGTGACCCGCTGCTGGCTGTACTCGATCATCATGTCCAGGCAGCGCTGCGCCGCGCCCACGGACCGGGCGCCATGCGCCTTGATCCGGGCCTCGGTCAGGAACTTCTGGCCCAGCTCAAAGCCCTGGCCCACCTCGCCGATGATGTTGGCGGCGGGGACCCGGACGTTGTCGAGGGCGATCTCCCAGAGGCACTCGCCGGTGATGTTGGGCCAGCTCTCCGTGACCGTCACGCCCTTGGCCTTCAGGTCCACGATGAAGCAGGTGATCCCGCCCTTGGAGCCCTTCTCGGGATCCGTCGCGGCCATCAGCTGCGCGTACTGCGACTCGCCGGCCGCGGTGATGAACCGCTTGTTGCCGTTGATGACGTAGTCGTCGCCGTCGCGGACCGCGCGCGTGCGCAGGTTCGCGGGGTCGCTCCCCGCGTCTGGCTCCGTCTGGGCGAAGCAGATCCGGATCTCGCCGCGCAGGACCGGCCAGAGGAAGCGCTGCTTCTGCTCCTCGTTGCAGTGCAGGAGCACCGGGCGCAGGGCGGGGCCAAAGGTGGGGTACCAGTGCCAGTGGAAGAGGGACGTGCGTCCGACCTGCTCGTCGATGATGCACCGGCTCATCAGGTCCAGCCCGGCGCCGCCGTACTCCTCCGGCACGTCGAGCATCCAGAGGCCCATCTCCTTGGTCTTCGCCTGGATGCCCTTCATCACGTCCGGGGTGATCTCGCGGTTGGGCCCCAGCGCGTTCTCGAGGGGGATGAGCTCCTTGTCGACGAACGTCCGGACCATGTCCCGGAGCATCCCGTGTTCTTCCGACAGTTCAAAGTCCATCGCCGCACCTCGCGTGCCCGGGCTGACTCCCGGGTGTGATGGCGCCCGCGCGTCGCCCGTGAGGGCGATGGGGCTGATCATGATCTCCGGCCGATTGTAGCCATGGTCCGGGGCCGAATTCGGCCAGTCGGGCGGATCAAAGGAGGCCTCGCCGCCCACCTTCGCCCCCGGTGCCGCCGCCCCAGGCTTCGCGCCGGGTGTCGCCCCACGACTTCGTCACCGACGTTGCCGGATTCCCGGGGGGATGGCGTTGGGCGAGACGTGCCCCAAGATCGGGCCCGTCCCGACGCCGGAGAGGCTCTCGACGTCACCGGGTGACCACGGCCTGGGCGCCCGGTGAGGAATGCCGCCGATTTCGGCCGGCGCCAGCCGTCCAGGCTGGTGGGCGGACGCCGTATGCCATCGGGGTGGGAATCCGGTGGAGGTCAGGGTCGGCCGGGGCCAGGAGTGCGGCCCGACTCGGATTGGCCCGGCCAACACCGCCGGCGCTCAGCCAGATGAAGTTGGCCCGCTCCGGCGGTCAGCCCGGGCCGCCGGTCGACCCGGGCCGCCGGTTGCTCAGCCCGGTTGCTCAGCCTGTCCGGCGGGACCCGGGCGCGGGATGGGCCGGACGCCACGCTTGGGGACGCTGAGACCCAGGTGGCCACGCAGCGTCGCCTCCTCGTAGCGCTCGCGGAAGAGCCCGCGCCGCTGGAGCTCCGGGACCACGAGATCCACGAAGTCGTCCAGGGACGCCGGGAGCACCGGCGGCAGGATGTTGAAGCCGTCGGCGGCGCCGGTCGTGAACCATGCCTCCATCGCGTCCACGACCTGGGCCGGCGTGCCGCAGACTTCGAAGTGGCCGCGCCCGTCGGCGAACAGGATGGCCAGCCGGCCAAGGTTCAGGCCCTCGCGCTTCGCCAGGTCGCTGACCACCTGGGCGCGGTAGAGGTGGATCTTGTCGTGCCCTTGGGGCAGCTCCGGGAACGGGCCGTCGGGGTCCAGCTCGGTCAGGTCCAGCCCGACGTGCTTCGACAGCAGGCCCAGCCCGACCGCCGGGTGGATGAGGTCCTGCAGGAGCGCGCGCTTCTGGTGGGCCTCCTCTTCGGTGCGCCCCACCGTCACGAAGATGCCCGGCATGATCTTCAGCTCATCCGGTTCACGGCCCGCCGCCGGCATCCGGCGCTTGACGTCCGCGTAGAAGGCGCGGGCCTCCTCGATGGTGGGGGTGGCGCAGAAGACCACCTCGGCGGTCTCGGCCGCGAGCTGACGCCCGGCCTCGGACGCCCCGGCCTGCACCACGACGGGGCGGCCCTGCGGCGACCGCGCCACGTTGAGCGGACCCTCCACGCGGAAGTGTTCGCCCGCGTGCCCCAGCGCGTGCATCTTCGCGGGGTCGAAGAAGACGCCCGAAGCCTGGTCGCGCACGAACGCGTCGTCGTCCCAGCTGTCCCACAGGCCCACGACGACATCGACGAACTCGCGCGCCCGCCGGTAGCGGTCCGCCTTTGGCGGGTGGGCGTCCAGGCTGTAGTTCCTCGCGGCCGCGGGATTTGCCGTGGTCACCAGGTTCCAGCCGGCGCGTCCGCCGCTGACCAGGTCGAGCGACGCAAACCGCCGAGCGATGGAGTACGGCTCCTCGTACGTGGTGCTGGCCGTGCATACGAGGCCGATGTGGGTCGTGACGGCCGCCAGGGCCGCCAGCAGCGTGGCGGGCTCGATCCAGACCACATGCGACATCCGATGCATGCTGGACCGGCCCCCGACGGTCTCCGCCGACAGGCCATCGGCCGAGAAGAGCATGTCGAAGCAGCCGCGCTCCGCCGTGCGCGCCAGGTCCACGAAGTGCCCGAAGTTGACGTTGGCGTCGGGCTGCGAGCCCGGGTGGCGCCAGGCGGCCACGGAGAACCCGGCGGGTCGGATGAACAGCCCGAGGCTCATCTGGCTGGCGGTCATGACTGCCACCGACGCTGGGTGCGACGACCGGCCCGGACGACCGCCATCGGCTCGCACGCGCCGCGATTGTAGGCGGCCGCGGGACCCCGGCTCAGCGTTGCCGGACGACCATCGTGCCCAGCTCCTCGATCGTGGCGGCGGCCTCGTCCACCATGTCGCGCAGGATCTGCGCCGCCGGCCGCCGCTCGGTGATCATCCCCGCCACCTGCCCGGCCAGGTTGGGCACCAGGTCCCAGCGTCCCGCCGCCCGCGCCGCCCGCAGGAGCGGCTCCTGGAGCAGCCGCTGGATGGGGAACGCCAGGGGCTCCAGTCCCGAGGCGGCCCACGCATCCTTGATCGGGCTGATCAGCCCGCGCTGCTGCTTCCCGGAGGCGTACCGACTGAGGGTGAAGGCCTCGGAGGGGCTGGCCAGGATCTGTGCCTGGTGGGCCGCCGGGATCCCTGTCTCCTCGGACGCCAGGAACGCGGTTCCCACCCAGACGCCCTGGGCCCCCAGCGCCAGCGCGGCCGCCATCTGCCGTCCCGTGGCAATCCCGCCGGCGGCCAGGACGGGGCGTGGTGCGACTGCCGCGACGACCTGGGGCACCAGGACAAACGTGGCCACGTTGCCGGTGTGGCCGCCGGCCTCGGTGCCCTGGGCGGTGATGATGTCCACCCCGGCCTGCACCTGCCGCTGGGCGTGGCGGACCGCCCCGCACATCCCGATGAACTGCATCCCCTGGGCGTGCCCGGCGGCGGTGAACCACTCGGGCGGCTCGCCGGCAGCGGCCGCGAAGACGGGGACCCGGTGGTCGAGCACCAGTTCGATCTTGCGTCGGAGGACCGCCGTCGAGATTGGGGCGCGGTCCGCCGGCTCGGCCGGGGTCAGGCCCTGGGCCTCGATCAGCGCCGCCACGAACGCGGCGTGCCGGGGGTGGGCGGCGACGGCCTGCCGGTAGGCCTCGCGGTTGTCGCTGGTGCCAACCTCCTCGCGGCTCGCCGGGACCAGGAAGTCGACGCCGAACGGGCGGGCACCCACCAGCGCCTTGACGGCGCGGATGGCCGCGTCCATCTCGTCGAGGTCGTGGAAGTTGTCGCCCAGGACGCCCAGCCCGCCGGCGTTCGAGACGGCGGCGACCAGCGCGACCGGCGAGGGCGGGATCTCCTCGGCGCCGTGGACGGCCATCCCCGCCTGGACGATCGGATGCTCGATGCCGAGACGGTCGCACAGCTCGGTGTGGAGGCGGACCATGGCGGGGCTCCTTGGGAGATCGGTCGGCCGGAGATCGGTTGGCGGAACCGCGCGGCCGGGGGGCCGGATGCCGCGCAACTGGGTCGGAGGGCCACTTGCGCCAACGCCAAAACGGGGTCGCGCCCTTGCGTGCGTGCTGTATCGTAGCCGGGCCGCGACCCTGTGAAGGGAGGCTGAGCGGCTGCTCGGCGAGTGTCGACATCGGCACATAGGGAGGTCTACATGCGCATCCGCTTCAATAGCAAGGCGGTCAGCCTGGTGCTGACGGCGGGGCTGGTCGTCACGGCCTGCTCGGCTGCCGCCACGCCGGTTCCGACGGCGGCCCCCAAGACGGCCGCCCCGAGCGCCGCCGCCAGCGTCGCCCCCACGGCCGTCCCGCTGGCCGGCAGCAAGAAGTTCACCGTCGCCTTCACGTCCCGGGGCATCTCCTCGGCGGCGATGATGGAGGCCATCGACGTCCTCAACAAGGCCGGCTACACGATCGACACCCCGGAGATCGCGCAGTCCAACCTGATCGTTGAAGGCATCGTCAACGGCCAGTTCCAGGTCACGTCCGGCACCACCCTGTCGTTCCTCGTCGCGGCCCAGAAGAACGGGCCCATCAAGACGATCGGGAACCGCCTCAACAACGAGTGGACCCTGACGGGCATCTCGGCCATCAAGAGGTGCGACGACACCAACGGCAAGATCTGGGCGCATCACACGGCGTCCGCGGTCTCGACCGCCATGGCCGCCATCTGGATGAAGACCAACTGCGCCGCCACGACCAAGCCCCAGGAAGTCTTCATCCAGGGCTCTGACGTGCGCGCGGCCGCCCTCCGGAATGGCCAGATCGACATTGCTGAGCTCGAGCTCGGCGACGCCTACAACACCACCACTGGCGCCAACGCCAGCAAGTTCAGCATCACCGCCAACTTCAGCAAGGACCTGCCCAACCTGAAGCCGTCGATGATCGCCGCGAACAGCAACTGGATGGCCCAGAACCCGGGCGACGTCCTCGCGCTGATGACCGAGATCACCAAGCAGAACCGGAAGATCAACGCGGATCCGACGGGCGCCTACCTCAAGTCTCTCGCCCAGAAGTGGGTCCCGAAGACCATCGACCCGGCGACCATCGACGTCGTCGCCAAGGCCTACACCGAGCAGAAGCTCTTCCCGAGCGACGGCGGCGCGGCCGAGGCCGACATCAACTACACCATCAAGTTCTTCACCGACGGTGGCTCGCTTGACAAGGGTCTGACCCTGCAGCAGGCAGCCGACCTGACGTGGCTGAACGTCGTCCTCAAGAACCTCGGGCCGGCGTAAGTCGCGCCTGATCCGCTGACCTGAAGACACAGGGATTCGAGGGGACCGAGCACGTGGCTGAAACAACGCTTCCTTCCCAGAAGGTGAGCCTCGTCCGGCGCGTGCTCGACTCCTCGGCCCTGTATCGCCTCATCGCCCTCGCCATCTTCGCCACCATCTGGCAGCTGGCGACGCTCAGTCACAAGAGCATGCTGATCCCCACCTTCACGGACACGATGGCGGCGATCCCCAAGCTCCTGATCCCCGGCTACAGCGGCGACGAGTCCGCCAAGCTGTGGGATGCCCTGTACCAGAGCAACGGCGCCCTGCTCATCGGGTTCGCCATCTCGGTGGCCCTGGGCGTCCCGTTCGGCCTGCTCATCGGCCGGTTCCGGACCATCGAGCGGTTTGCCAACCTGTACATCAGCATCCTGCTGGTGACGCCCATGGCCGCCGTGATCCCGCTGCTCGTCATGTCGCTCGGCGTGCGCGACGGCGCCATGCCCACGCGCGTCATCCTGATCGTGCTCTTCGCGATCGTGATGCTGATCGTCAACAGCCGGGCGGGCATCCGCCAGATCGACCCGTCGCTCATCGAGATGGCCCGCTGCTTCGGCGCCGGCGAACTCTCCATCTGGCGGCGCATCCTCCTCCCCGGATCGCTCCCGGCGATCATGACCGGCGTCCGGCTTGGCCTGGGACGCGCGATCACCGGCATGGTGATCATCGAGCTCCTGTTCATCGCGGTCGGCCTGGGCAACCTGATCCAGAAGTACGACGCGCAGCTCGACGGCGCCCGGCTGTATGCCCTCATCATCATCGTGGTCTTCGAGGCCCTCGTCCTCATCCAGGCAGTCCGCTGGCTTGAGCGCCGGGTGACCCCGTGGCGAAAGACCACCTCGTTCGGGCGCTGACCCCGGCGTCCAGGTCCGCGCGGTCTCGCCCAACGCCAGCCCCCGACCCCGCTACAGGAGCACCACCGCAGTGATCGAGATCAAGGGCGTCAGCAAGGCCTTCCCCGGTCGCAAGGGATCGGAGCCGGTCCAGGCGCTGAAGGACGTTGACCTCATCGTTCGCGACAACGAGTTCCTGACCGTCCTGGGCCCCAGCGGCTGCGGCAAGACCACCCTGCTCCGCGTGATCGCCGGCCTGGTCCCGCACGACACCGGCACGGTCCTCGTCGACGGCAAGCCCGTCACGGGTCCCGGCCCGGAACGCGCGATGGTGTTCCAGAGCTTCGCGCTGATGCCGTGGGACAACGTCCTGACCAACGTCGCGTTCGGCCTCGAGATGCAGGGCGTGGACAAGAAGACCCGCGAGCTCAAGGCGCTCGAGCTCATCGAGATGGTCGGTCTCGGCGGCTTCGAGAAGCGGCTCCCGGGCGAGCTGTCCGGCGGCATGCAGCAGCGTGTCGGCCTGGCCCGGGCGCTCGCCGTCTCCCCCAAGGTGCTCCTGATGGACGAGCCGTTCGGGGCCCTCGATGAGCAGACCCGCCGCCTCCTCCAGGAGGAGCTGCTGCGGATCTGGGAAGCCACCCGGACCACCGTGGTCTTCATCACGCACTCGATGGAAGAGGCCGTGCTGCTGGGTGACCGGGTGGTCCTCATGCGGCCCCGCCCCGGACGGATCGACCAGATCCTGGACATTCCCATGACGCGCCCCCGTTCCACCCACCTCGACTCGGTCGAGAGCTCCGGTGAGTTCACGGCCATGGTCGGCCTCCTCTGGAACAACCTGCGGGCCATGCACAGCGACGTGCGCCGTGCGCGCCAGGCCGGCCAGGCGGCCGCGACAAAGCCCTGATGGCCACCGTCGCGCCCACCCCGGCACGGGTTGCGTCGCCCGGCTTCATCAGCCGCCTGGAGGCGTGGCCCACGGTGACCTCGTTCATCGTCCTCGTCGGTGGCTGGGAGCTCATCGGCCGGAGCCTCAACCAGCCGTTCTTCCCGCCGCTCTCCTCGGTCCTGAACGAGCTTGCCATCAACCAGGCGGAGATCATGGCGGCCCTGGGCACCAGCCTGACGAACCTGGTGCTGGGGTTCATCGTCTCCGTGGTCTTCGGCGTCGGCCTGGGCCTGCTGATGGGCGCGTTCCGGAAGCTGGACGCCGCGCTGGACATCTACATCAACGCGCTGCTGACGGCGCCGTCGCTCGTCTTTGCCCCCATCTTCTTCGCGATCTGGGGCCTCGAGCGCTGGTCGATCGTGGCGGTCATCTTCATGTACTCCACCTGGATCATGGTGGTCAACACGGTGACCGCCGTCCGCACCGTCTCGCCTGAGATGCTGGAGATGGGCCGGGCATTCAACGCCCCGCGCATCAAGACGTGGACGCGGATCGTGCTCCCGGCGGCGACGCCCCTGATCATGGCCGGGATCCGGCTGGCCACCGGGCGTGCCGTCAAGGGCATGCTCAACGGCGAGATGTTCATCGCCATCGTCGGCCTGGGCAAGCTGGTCAAGGACGGCAGCGGGCGGTTCGATGCCTCCCTGGTCCTCGCGATCCTGGTGGTCATCATCGTGGTCGCGTTCATCGCCCTGTGGGTCGTCGGGTGGGTGGATGCGCGACTGACTCGCTGGCTGCCCAAGACCTCGCGCTGAACACCGCCGGGCGGTGACCTTCCTCCCGGGCGAGCCGGGGGCCTGGCGGCTCGACGGCGACGGGTTCAGCGTCGAGCAGCTCCGGATTCCCGCGCCCCAACTGCACATCCAGGAGGCCTCGGTCTACCTGTTCACCGCCGGGCGGGAGCGGCTCCTGGTGGACTGCGCACCCGCCGCCGACCCGTCTTGGCTGGCGCTGGAAGCTGCGCTGGGCGCGCGCGGCCTGGGGCTCGCCGACATCGCCACCGTCGTCGTCACGCATGCCCACCCCGACCACTACGGCAACGCCCACCGCTTTCAGGCGGCAGGCGCGCGGGTGGTGCTCCATCGACGCGACCTGGAGTTCCATCAGGACCGGAACGGCGATCAGGCGGGGTACCGGGACCGGACATCCGCCTGGCTCGGCATGCAGGGCGTCCCGGAGGTCGAGCATCGCGATTGGCTCGTGGCCCGGATGGCCAAGATGTCCAGCCTGCCGCTCCGTCCCGACGTCCTGCTGGACGGCGGCGAGGCGATCCCCGTGGGCCCGCTCCGCCTCCGCGTCGAATGGACGCCGGGCCACACGCCGGGGCACGTGATCCTCCACGAGGACGCGCATCGCCTCCTGCTGCTCGGCGATCACATCCTTCCCACCGCCTCACCCAACATCGGGATCGACCAGGACAACGCAGGCAACCCGCTCCCGGGCTATCTCGATTCGTTGCGGGGCTTCGCCGAGCGCTCGGACCTGGTGGCCCTCCCCGGCCACGGCCACGCCTTTGATCTCGTGGCCAGGTCGCGCCAGATCCTGGAGCACCAGGAGGAGCGAGGGCGGCGGGTGCTGCGCGCGGTGGAGGCGGGGGCGCGGACGGCCTACGAGGTGCGCCCGTTCGCCTGGGACGACGCGACGTGGGCCGGCCTGGGCAAGGGCCTGCGGGTCAACGCGATCCGGACGCTCGCGGCCCACCTCGAGCGGCTCGGCGAGCTGGGGCTGCTGGTTCGCGAGGAGCGCGACGGGTGGGTGACCTGGCGCTCATTGGGTGGTGGCACGGGCGACCAGCTGGTGGAGCCCGGCGAGGCGGACGCGGCCGAGCACGACTGAGCCTGCTCCGGGTGGGCCGGCAGGCCTCGCCGCGCCCCGCCACCCCCAGCGGGACTCCCACGCCTACCCCAACTCGCGGATCGGGCTCCCGGCCAGCCACGCCACGACATCCTCGATCGCATCGCCGTACATCCGGGCGAAGTTGTCAGCCGTCGCGTAGCCCAGGTGCGGCGTAAGCAGGACGTTGTCGAGGCCCAGCAGGCGATGGCCGGCCGGCAGCGGCTCCCGCTCGTAGACGTCCATCGCCGCGCCCGCGATCCGGCGACCGGCCAGGGCGGCGTACAGCGCGTCCTGGTCCACCAGCCCGGCCCGGGCCGTATTCACGAGGAACGCGGCAGGCCGCATGAGGTCCAGGTCTGCGGCGCCCACGATCTCGCGGCTCCGGTCGGACAGGACCAGGTGCAGCGTCACGACGTCCGCCGTCGCGAAGAGCTCGGCCTTCTCGACACGGCGGGCGCCATGCGCGGCCGCGCGCTCGGCCGTCAGGTTGGGGCTCCAGGCGATCACGTCCATGCCCATGGCCAGGGCGGCCCTCGCCACCGCGCCGCCCACCGTGCCCAGCCCCGCGATCCCCAGCGTCTTGCCGGCAAGGCCAACGCCCGGCCGAGTCTGCCATCGTCCCTCGCGGAGCGAGCGCTCCTGGCCGGGGATGTCGCGGACCAGCGCGATCAGCAGGCCGATGGCCAGCTCGGACGTGGGGCTGCCCACCCCGCGCGTGCCGCACACCGTGACGCCCTGGGCCCGTGCCGCGGGCAGGTCGAACGAGTTGTTGCGCATGCCGGTGGTGACCAGCAGGCGGAGGCGCGGGAGGCGATGAAGGAGTCGGGCGGGGAACGGCGTCCGCTCGCGCATGCCGACCACGACGTCGAAGGCGGCCAACGCGGTGGCCGCCTCGTCCTCGGACGCGAACGCGCGGTCGAAGACGGTGAGCCGCTCGACCCGTCCCATCAGCGGGCTCCAGTCGGCGGCCGCGAGGGCGGCGTTCGCGTAGTCGTCCAGGATGGCGAGGCCGACGGATCGACCGGCGTCAGACACGGCGCATGGATTCCTGTCGGGCCGCGTCCAGACTGTCTTGGGCCCGCGGCCCGGCCGTGTCAGACACGCGGGTTGGCCTGTGGTTCGGCGCCGCCCCAGTAGCGCCAGCGCCACCCCGCGTCGTCGCGGGCAAACACGCCCGTCGTCCAGTAGGGGACGTCCTCCTCCACCCCGTCCCGGCGGGTCCGCACGGAGCCCAGGATCTGGGCCCACGCCACGTCCCCCTCGCGCCAGACGGTGATGGCCTCCGCCGTCCACGTGAACGCCCACGATGCGACCGCTTCGGCCATCCCGCGCGTATCCGCCGCCTCGTACGCGAGCTCGCCCAGGCCGGAGCCCGCGACGGCGAAGTCGGGGTGGGCCATCAGCGCCGCGGGGTCCGAGCCCGGCGTCGAGAGGCGCCGGTAGGTCTCGTGAACCAGCCCGACGATGGCGTCACGTGTCGCCGGATCGGCAAGCATCGTCGTACTCCTCCCCGTGACCCCGCCGGGGGCCTCAGCTCCGCTTCAGCAGCTCCTGGAGCCGGGAACCCGTGGTCACGGCTCCCTCGGAGGCCGAGGAGACCAGCGCCGCGTACTTCGCCAGGACGCCCGACGTATAGCGGGGGGCCGGCGGCGCCCACGCGGCTCGCCGGCGGGCCAGCTCGGCGGCGGGCACCTCCAGGTCCACGGCCTTGCGGTCCACGTCGACGGTGATGATGTCCCCCTCGTGGACCAGCGCGATGGGCCCACCCAGGGCCGCCTCCGGCGCCACGTGGCCGATCATCAGCCCGTGGGTCCCGCCGGAGAACCGGCCGTCGGTGATCAGCGAGACCTGGTCGCCCAGGCCCACGCCGACCAGCGCCGCCGTGACGCTGAGCATCTCCTGCATGCCGGGGCCGCCGACCGGGCCCTCGTTGCGGATCACCACGACGTCGCCGGGCTGGATGCGCTGCCCGCGGACCGCGTCATAGCAGGCGTTCTCGGAATCGAAGACGCGGGCCGGGCCGCGGTGGAGCCGGCGCTCGTGGCCGGCCAGCTTCACGACGCAGCCGTCGGGCGCCAGGCTGCCGCGCAGGATCGTCAGGCCACCGACCGGCTTGATCGGCGTCTCGAACGGGACCACGACCTTCTGCCCGGCCGTCTCGCCGGTCGCGGCGGTCTCGGCGATCTGTGCCGTGGTTCGGCCGTCGACGTTCTCGACGTCGCCGTGGATCTTGCCGCCCTTGAGCAGCTCGCGGGCGACCAGCGCCACGCCACCGGCGTCGTACAGGTCCGCCGCCGTGTACCGCCCGCCGGGGACCATGTCCGCGACGATGGGCGTCCGGTCGGCGATCTCGCCGAACTCGTCGATGGTGAGCGGGATCCCGTACTGGTGGGCGATCGCCAGCATGTGCAGGACGCCGTTGGTGGAGCCGCCGCTGCCGGCGATCCCGGCGATCGCGTTCTCGATCGCCTTGCGGGTCACGTACCGGCTGGGGCGCTTGTCCTCGCGAACCAGGTCCATGACCAGCTCGCCGCAGCGGTACGCCGCGGCGTCCTTGGCGGGATCCTCGGCCGGGATGCCGTTCAGGCCTGCGGGGGAGAGGCCCAGGAACTCCAGCGCCATGCTCATGGTGTTGGCCGTGTACTGGCCGCCGCATGCGCCGGGGCCGGGGCAGGAGACGTTCTCCACCTCGTACAGCTCGTCGAGCGTGATCTTGCCGGCCCGGTAGGCGCCGATCGCCTCGAAGACGGTGACGACCGTGGCCTCGCGCTTGCCCTTGTAGAAGCCCGGCAGGATCGTGCCGTTGTACAGCACCAGGCCCGGGACATCCATCCGGCCCAGCGCGATGGCCGCGCCCGGGATGGTCTTGTCGCAGCCGACCAGGCAGACCACGCCGTCCATCAGGTGCCCGCGGACGACCAGTTCGATGCTGTCCGCGATCACCTCGCGGCTGACCAGCGACGACTTCATCCCCTCGGTGCCCATCGAGACGCCGTCGCTGACGGCGACCGTGTTGAACTCCATGGGCGTGCCGCCGGCGGCCCGGATGCCGGCCTTGACGTGCTCCGCCAGCCGCCGCTGGTTGAAGTTGCACGGCATGGTCTCGATCCACGTGGTGGCCACGCCCACGATGGGCTTGGCCAGGTCCGCGTCCGTGAACCCGATCGCCTTGAGCATCGCGCGTGCCGCGGCGCGGTCCGGCCCGTCGGTGAGCGCGGCCGAGTGGCGCTTGGCCGGGTCGCTGGGCTGATCGTAGGGGTGGCGCTGGTCGGCCATCGGATGCGGGTCTCCGGCTGCGGGCGAGGTGGTCATCGGCGGCCGGCGCGTCTGCGCGCGCGGCGTATCTGCACGCAGTGTATGGCGCGGACGACCGGGTCAGCCGGCCGCGCCGCGCGTGCGGCCGGGGTGCGGTCCTCCAGCCGATCATCGAACCGGCGGTCGCCGATGATGGTCGCGTAGACGGGGTCCCAGCGCAGGCGGGTCTCCCGGAAGTCGGCCGCCAGCGACGCGACGGCCGGGCCGGCGAGGGCCGCGACCCCTGGGCCGGCGAGGGCCGGTGGCTCGCCCGGGATCACTTCGCGCAGGCGCCCACCGCCACCGCCGTCGTCTTGCCGATCGCCGGGCCCACCGCCGCGGCGACCGCCACCGGGGAGAGCGCGTAGCCCACCGCGGCATCGGTCCGTGCCTCGGCGAACACGACCCCGCCGACCGTGCCATCCAGGAGGACGAACGGGCCGCCGCTGTCGCCGCGGTCGATGGCCGCGTGCAGCTCGATGATCCGCCGCGTGATCTCGCCGGCGCCGTAGATATCGACGCCGCGCGCGTCGTAGGCGCCCGTCACGGCGGATGGGATGACCGTCAGCGGGCCGCCGGCCGGGTGTCCAAACGATGCCCCGAGGGTGCCCCGCTCCGGGTCCTTCGCCGCGAATGGCAGCGGGATGATCACCAGCTTGGGCACGAACAGCACCGCGATGTCCAGCGACGGGTCGAAGAGCACCGGCGTCGCGTCGTACAGCGTGCCCTGGTGGTCCACCCGGATGGTTCGGCCGCCGGCCACCACGTGGGCATTGGTCACGATGTAGCCCGGCGCGTTGGAGAAGCCCGTGCCGCTCGACTGCAGCCCGCACGTGGACGCGACCACCTTGACCGTGCTGGCGCCGACGACCTGGGCGATGGCCTGGACCAGCGGGTCCGTGGGGAGGTCCACCGGCGGCCGGGGCAGGGGCTCCAGGCCGATGAAGAAGTCCGGCAGCCCCGAGGCATCCAGGAGGCGGCCCAGCGCCGAGGCAAAGCTGGTCGGCGGCGCCAGGACCTTGTCGAGGGTTCGAACCGCGGCCGACGTCTGGGCGGCGCGCGCGAGGGAGGGCAGGGGACCCACGGCCAGCAGCCCGCCGGCCAGCCAGATGACCAGGATGCCCTGGAGCGCCCCGCCCGCCGCCCCCGACACCCGGTCCAGCGCGCCCAGGAGCCCGCCGCCCAGCTTGTTGCCGGCCCATCGGCCGACGGCCGCGCCCACACCCTCGCCCAGCCCTACGGCGAAGATCAGGCCGGCCAGGACCGCGAGCGCCCGGACCGTGGGATCGAGCGATTCCAGGCGCGGCTCCACGATTGGCAGGAGCCAGATCGCGATCAGCCCGCCCGCCGCCGCCCCGCCGATGCCGCCCAGCTGCGGGAGCAGGCCGCTCCGGAAGCCCAGCAGGACCGCGATCACGAAGAACAGGATCGCCAGCAGGTCGAAGGGGTTCATGCCGTGGCGTGTCCGGTCTGCATCATGCCGCCCAGGTCATCGCGCCCAGCGCCACGTCACCGGCCCGCACGCGACGCACGCGTGACGCTCAGGGCGGCGAGCGACGCTCAGGCGACCTCGCTCAGCATGGTGTCGACGCGGGCCGGGTTGGCGGTCTCCCAGCCGGAGATCTCCTCGCGCTTGCCCAACAGGTAGCCCAGCTCGTCGGTGCCGGCCAGCATCATCATCTTGGCGAACGGATCCACCTCGAAGCCGATGGTGGAGCCGTCCGGGAGCAGGATTCCCTGCTCGGACAGGTCGATGGTCAGCTCCGCGTCGGGGTGCTCCGCCACCATCTCGAACAGTTGGCGGTGCGTCTCCGGGTCAACCCGGATGGGGAGTACGCCGTTCTTCAGGCTGTTGTTGTTGAAGATGTCGGCGAACGACGTGGAGATGATCGCCCGCACGCCCCACGACGCGAGGGCCCACGGGGCGTGCTCGCGCGACGACCCGGCGCCAAAGTTGTCGCCGGCCAGGAGCACCTGGCGGCACTGCATCTCAGGGCGGTCCAGGATGAAGCGCGGCTCCTTGAGCGAGCCGTCCTCCTCGAACCGGTAGTCGCGGAAGAGTGCCTCGCCCAGGCCCAGCTTGTCCGTGACCTTGAGGTAGCGGGCGGGGACGATCTGGTCCGTGTCGATGTTCTCCATCGGCAGCGGGATGATCGCCGAGCGAAAGACGCGATACGGTGCTGCCATGGTCAGCGGCCCCCCACGCTGGCGGAGCGCTCGATGCCGGCGAGCGTCCTGGGATCGGCCACCACGCCGGCGATCGCCGACGCGGCCGCGGTCAGCGGCGAGGCCAGGAAGGTGCGGCCGCCCTTGCCCTGGCGGCCCTCGAAGTTGCGGTTGGAGGTGCTGATCGCGTACTGCCCGGGCGACAGCTGGTCCCCGTTCATCGCGATGCACATGCTGCAGCCGGCCTCGCGCCACTCGGCGCCGGCCGCCTTGAAGATCTCGCCGAGGCCCTCGGCCTCGGCCTCCCGCTTCACCTCTTCGGAGCCTGGGACCACCATCATCCGGACGCCGGACGCCACCTTGTGGCCCTGCAGCGCGGCCGCGGCGAGGCGCAGGTCGCTGATCCGGCCGTTGGTGCACGAGCCGATGAAGACCACGTCGATCTTCTGGCCCAGGATGGCCTGGCCGGGCCGGAGGTCCATGTACTCCAGGGCACGCTCCAGGGCGCGGCGCTGGGACGGATCCTCCACCGAAGCCGGCGACGGCACCAGCCCGCTGATGGGGATGCCCATCCCGGGGTTGGTGCCGTAGGTGACCATCGGCTCCAGGGCCGACGCGTCGATGGTCATGGTCTTGTCGTACGTGGCGCCCGGGTCCGACGGGAGGCTGCGCCATGCCGCGACGGCCGCGTCCCAGGCGGCGCCGGTCGGCGCGCACGGCCGGCCCTTGATGTACTGCATGGTGACGTCGTCGGGGGCGATCAGTCCGGCGCGGGCGCCGCCCTCGATGCTCATGTTGCAGATGGTCATCCGCTGCTCCATGGTCAACGCGCGGATGGCCGCCCCGGTGTACTCGAAGACGTGGCCGGTGCCGCCGCCAATCCCGATCTGTGCGATGAGCGCCAGGATGATGTCCTTGGCCCCCACGCCCGGCGCCAGCGCGCCCTCGACGCGCACCTCGTAGGTGCTGGGCCGGCGCTGGAGCAGGCACTGGGTGGCCAGGACCATCTCCACCTCGCTGGTCCCGATGCCGAACGCCAGCGCCCCGAACGCTCCATGCGTGGCCGTGTGGCTGTCCCCGCACACGATCGTCATCCCCGGCTGGGTGAGCCCCAGCTCCGGGCCGATGATGTGGACGATGCCCTGGTGGGGGCTGCCGATGCCGTGGATGGGGATCCCGAACTCGCGGCAGTTGTCCTCGAGCTGCTTCACCTGGGCGGCGGCCATCTGGTCAATGATGGGCAGGCCGCGCGGGGTGGTGGGGATGGAGTGGTCCGCGGTGGCGATGGTCCGCTCCGGGTGCGCCACGCGGATGCCGCGGGTGCGGAGGCCGGTGAACGCCTGGGGGCTGGTGACCTCGTGGATGAGGTGCAGGTCGATCGCGAGGACGCTGGGGGCGCCCTGGTCCTGGGACACGACGTGCGCGTCCCAGATCTTGTCGACGAGGGTTCGGGGGGTGGTCATTCGGTGGTTCCATGTGCGGCGGTGGGGGACCAAGAGGGTACCAGAGCCGCCGGAGCCCCTCGCGCGCGAGGCCATTGGACGGCTGGATCGGGAACCACGACGTTGGTAGAGTCCGAGCGTGAAGACGACCGTCGACAAGGCGGGACGCCTGGTGATCCCGCGCCTTCTCCGCGACCGAATCGGCATGGCCGACGGTGGCGACGTGGAGCTGGAGCTCGACGGGGCCGCGATCCGAATTGAGCCCGTTGGCGGCGGTGCGTTGCGCGAGGACGGCGGCCTGCTCCTCATCCCGGCCTCGGGCACGGCACTGACCACCGCGGCCGTGCGAGAGCTGATCGACGCCGACCGGCATGGCCGCTGACCAGGGCGACGTCGTCCTCCTCGACACGAGCGCCGCGGTCGCCCTCGTCGTCGAGGACCACGAGGCACATGCGGCGACCCTCGAAGCCGTCCGAGGCCATCGCCTTGGGCTCGCGGGCCACGCCTGGTTCGAGACGTACTCGGTCCTGACGCGGCTCCCGGGCGGACGTCGCAGGTCGCCGGGCGACGTTGCGGCCATCCTCGCCCATGACTTCCCGGCGACGTCGTTCCTTGCCGTGGAGGCGACGGCCGGGCTAGGGCCAGAGCTGGCCAGGCTCGGTATCTCAGGAGGCGCCGTCCATGACGCGCTCGTCGGCGCGGCCGCCCGCCAGGATGGCCAAGTGCTTGTGTCCGGCGACGCACGGGCACGGCGCGTCTACGAGGCGCTTGGTGTGCTGGTGCGGCTGATCGGGTAGGCCTCCGCGAGAACTTGACCGCCAACCCCGAGACCGGCACCACCGCCGGCGTGGTCACCCTCGCCTACGACCTCGCCGACCGGACGACGAGCATCACCCCCGCCGGCGGCACCGCCAGCACCCTGGCCCTCGACGCCCTCGGGCGGCCCAGGACCCGGACCACCGGGACATCCGTCGACACGTACAGCTATGCCGGTGCCACCAACAACGTGGTCCGGATCGCCAATGCCGGGGGCACTGGCAGCACGACCGATTCGGTCGTCGATCCGCAGGGCCAGCGCTTCGCGACCAAGACCTGTGCCCACGGTGGCCTGCTCGCGGCGGAATTCCCTTCCCCAGCGACCGTCCTGGCGGCGGTGCTCGCAGTTGTGTCGTTGATTTCCGCAATAGACTTTGTGGTATGCGTGACACAGTTGATGTGCCGGACCACGAGGCGCTCTTCGTGGTGGCCAGCAACCAGGCGGGCTGCTTCACCGCTGCCCAGGCGGCCGCACAGCGCTTCAGTTCGGCGCTGCTCAGCCATCATGTGCGCTCGCGCAGGTTCGTCCGCCTCAGCCAGGGCCTCTACCGGTTCCAGGACTACCCGGTCCGGCCCGGCGACGAGATCGTCGCGGCATGGCTCCGGCAGGCGCCAGATGCGGTCGTCTCCCACGAGTCCGCGCTCCAGGTCCTCGATCTTGGCGACGTCATCACGGACCGGGTGCACCTCACGGTGCCACGGAGCCGCCGTCGCCTCGTGTCCCAGGACGGCGTGGTCATCCACACGACCACCCACCACCTCGGGCCAGGGGACGTCGTCACGCGGCGCGGCATGCGGGTAACCGCGCCCGCCCGCACGATCGCCGACGTGGCGGCTGCCGGCGTCGCGCCCGACCACGTCACGGCGGCGGCGCTTGCCGCCATCGCGCGCGGGATGACGACGCCCTCGCTCCTCCGCGAGGCCGCAGCCATCCGCGGGCAGCGGGTCGGGCGGCTGATCGCGGCCGCACTGTCGGGTGTCGTGTGATGCGCTATGCCTCCGCGCCGCCCTTCCGCCAGGCGCTCGAGGCGCGGCTCGGTGCCGCCAGCCGTGCCGGCGGCCCGTCGCTGGCCCGGCTCCGCAAGGAGGTCGCCTTCGACCGGTTGCCCGCCCGCCTCGTGGCGGTGGCCCCGGACCGCTGGATCCTCAAGGGCGCCCTCGCGATCGACTACCGGTTCGGCCACCGTGCGCGGGCCACCAGGGACGTCGACCTCGCGACGGGCGGTGATGAGGCCTCCGCGACCGCCGACCTGCTCGCCGTCCAGGCTATGGACCCCGGCGACTTCTTCAGCTTCGCCATCGAGCGCGCGGGGCCCGCGGGAGGGTCATGGAATCCTGCGACCCGGAGCTGGCGGCCGTGAGCGCCGAACGTGTCGACGCGGTGATCGCGGCGGTAGGCCGGCACGACGAGGCGCTGGCGCGCCGGATGCGGGTGGCCGCCGACGGCCTGACCAAGGACGAAGGCGAGGAGTGCATCACGCAGGCGGGCCTCCAGCAGTACCTCTGGTACGACCTGGCGCAGCGTTCTCCTGCGCAACTGTGGCGGCCGGTCGCCGAGGCGGCGGCGGTGCTCCTCTCGCTCCTCGGCCTGGACCGGTACGCGGCGATCGCCCGGTCGGCCACGACCGCAAGGGTCCTCGGGGCGTGGGACGAGGCGCCCGGGAAGGGGTTCACCGCGTTCCAGGCCGCCAACAGCGCGTCTGGCGTCGAGCCGCCCGACACCGGGCTCCTGGCATGGGGCGAGGTCTTCGGGCTGGAGGAGGCCCTGGCCCGCGGCGCGGTCGAGGCGGCGCTGGAGGAGGCGATCGTGGCGGGGAGGCTCCGGCCCGGCAGGGGCTCGTGGCGGAAGGTCGCTGCCGCGATCTGCGATGAGGTCCTCATGGCTCTCGTCGGTGACCGGGGGGCGACCCGTGCGGCCTCGGTCCTCGGCGAGCGGGCCGACACGTGGGTCGCGCGGGGCCGTCCCGCGTCCCTGCGTGACTGGCGAGAGTCGGCGCGCGCGGCCATGGACCTCCTCGAGCCCGTGAGCGTGGACACCGATGACGCAGCCGTGTCCACTGCTCCGATGCGCTGGCTGCTGGAGCGGTGCCGTGAGGGTGTGCCGCTCACGAAGGCGGGCTACCTGCCGCCGGCGCTGGTGCAGGAGGCGGCTGAGCGGTTCGGCTGGTGGCCGTTCGAAGGACGGCCACGGAGCGAAGCCGATGTCCACCAACTGGGCGTCCTCCGTGACACCGCCCGCCGGCTGCACCTCCTCGGGCCACGCGCTCGGCGGCTCACGACGTCACGGCGTGGCTTGCTGGTGGCCGAGGATCCTGCCGCGCTCTTCCGTGATGTCTCGACGACGCTCGCGTGCGAGAACGAGTACCTCGCGATGCTCAGCGAGATCGTCGCCCACCGGCTGCTGGCTGGTCCAGCCGTCGCCCAGTCGCTCGAGCAGGCGGTCGGTCCGGTCATCACGGCGCAGGGCTGGATGACCGGCGGCGATTTGGTCAGCGAACAGCGGGCCGGCTGGGCTGCCCACCGTGCGCTCTACCACTGGCGCCTGTTCGGCCTCCTGGACGAGAAGCGCCCGCCGCGCGAGGACTGGCAGCATGCCGATCTATCCGTCACGGCCTTGACGCCGGCCGGCCGGGCCGCGGCGCTCACCTTCCTGCGGGCTCGAGCGATCAGCCCGGGTCGGAGGTCGGATTTCGGGCGTGGGTAGTCGTCGGCGAGGCAGCCCCGGGTAGTCCGTCGCGGTCCAGTCCCTTGGGCGGTGCGGTGTGGTACGGGCGGGATCTATTGCGCGATCGGGAGGCAGGCCGTAGACTGCCGCCACCGGCGCCAGAGGCGTCGTCTGGTGCAGCCTTGGAGGCACACGCTCCGTGGGTCTGTTCAACAACCGGGATCGCCGCCCCATCGCCGTCGTCGTCACGACGGACGGTCGGCGCGTGCACATGCCGGTGGACACCTCCGGGGACTTCGAGGTAGCCCTCCTCTCCCTTATTCGCTCGCTCCTGCTCGGTCTTGAGGACCTTGGTGGCCTCATTACCGGCTCCCGGCGGGGGAACGGAGGATCACGGAGGATCGGGCGCCGCTAGCGCACTGAGACACCGAGGACCGAAGGGACCCTCGCCGGGAGGCGAGGGTCTTGTTGTATGTCCGGGCCGGATCCAGCGGGGACGGCCGGTCCGGGGCCACGGAGGGCCAGCACGATGACGATCACGAAGGGCGGCGCCGACGGGCGTCGCGGCCAAGGCGGAGGCGCCGCCTCCGCCGGGGAGCCTGGCTCGGCGCCGGCGGCACCGGCGCGCGGGACGGAGCGGCACAGCCACGTGCCCGGGGCCGGGACGGCCCGCGCCGTCGCCATCGAACGCGCCCAGCGCGAGATGCTCCGTGACGGATCGTCCGCCGCCACCGCCGCCGCGGGCCGGGTCGCCGGCAAGCGGACACGGATCGGCGCCGACGTCGTGTGCGAGTCCCTGATCCGCCAGGGCGTCCACACGTTCTTCAGCTACCCGGGTGGCGTGATCCTGCCCTTCTACGACGTGCTGGGCGACTACCCCGAGCTCCGGCACATCCTGGTCCGCCACGAGCAGGGCGGCGCGCACGCGGCCGACGGCTACGCGCGCGTCACCGGCCAGGTGGGCGTGTGCATGGGCACCTCCGGTCCGGGCGCCACCAACCTCGTGACCGGCATCGGCACCGCGCAGCTCGACTCCATCCCCATGGTCGCCATCACCGGCAACGTCCCGGGCGCGCTCCTGGGCAAGGACGCGTTCCAGGAGATCGACATCAACGGCATCACCCTGCCGATGACCAAGCACAACTACCTGGTCCGCGACGCCAACGACCTGCCGCGGGTCCTGGCCGAGGCGTTCCACATCGCGCGGACGGGCCGCCCCGGGCCGGTCCACGTCGACATCACCAAGGACGCCCTGCAGCAGGAGACCAGCGCACCGCACCCCTCGCACGAGGAGGTGGTCGCCGGCCTGCCGGGGTTCAAGCCCAACCTGGACGGCCACTACCGCCAGCTGAAGCTGGCCGCCCAGGAGATCGCCCAGGCCAGGCGCCCGGTGATCATGGCGGGCCACGGCGTGCTGCATGCCGGCGCCGAGCAGGAGCTGCTGGCCCTGGCCGAGAAGGCCCAGATCCCGGTGGCGTGGTCCCTGCTGGGCATCGGCGCCATGGACGAGACCCACCCCCTGGCCTACGGCTACATGGGGATGCACGGCTGGAAGCACACCAACCGGGCCATCCAGTCGGCGGACCTGCTGATCGCCCTGGGCATGCGCTTCGATGATCGCGTGACCGGCAACGTGAAGACGTATGCGCCGTATGCCCGGATCATCCACGTGGACATCGACCCGGCCGAGATCGGCAAGAACGTCGCGGTGGAGGTGCCCATCGTCGGTGACGCCCGGCGCGTGCTGGAGGCGCTGCTGCCGATGGTCCCGGCCGTGGACACCCAGGAGCGCCGCGACTACCTGGCCCAGCTGGCCGGCTGGCGGAAGGAGTCAGAGGCCAGCTCGTGGCATGGCTCCGGCGCCTGGCGCGACGGGCTCCTGTCGGCGGACTACGTCGTCGCGCGGATCGGCGAGCTGACCAACCACGACGCCACCTACGTCGCCGACGTGGGCCAGAACCAGATGTGGCTGGCCCGCTATGCCGGCTTCCGGCACCCCAACACGCACGTCAGCTCCGGGGGCCTGGGCACCATGGGCTTCAGCCTCCCGGCCGCGATGGGTGCCGCGCTGGGCCGGCCCGACCGGGAGACCTGGGCGATCGCCGGCGACGGCGGCTTCCAGATGACCAGCCAGGAGCTCATGACGCTTGTCCAGGACCGCATCCCGGTCAAGCTCGCCATCTTCGACAACAAGAAGCTGGGCATGATCCGGCAGTGGCAGGAGATCGTGTACGGCGGGAACTATCACTCCGCGCAGCTGATGGGGCCGGACTACCTGAAGCTGGCCGATGCCTACGGGGTCCCGGCCATCAAGGCCACCACCCCCGACGAGGTCGACGAGGCCATCCGCTTCGCCCAGTCGGTGGACGGGCCTGCCCTCATCTGGTTCGAGATCACGGGGGAGCAGAATGTCTTCCCGATGATGCCGGCGGGCAAGGGCCTGTCCGACCTGATCGAGACCTGGGGAGGGCCCGAGGAATGAGCAACGCCGCCAACGGGCACCTGCCGGGCACCCCGGCCGCCCCCAGCCACTCCGCCCCGCCCGATCGCTACGTCCCCGGCACGGGCGAGGTCCGGCGTCACCGCCTGATCGCGCTGGTCCTGGACCGTCCGGGCGTCCTCAACCGCGTCGCCAGCCTGATGCGGGCACGCAGCTTCAACATCGACTCGCTGGCCGTCAGCCACACCGACCAGCCCGCCATCAGCCGCATGACCATCACGCTCCAGGGCGACGATGTCGCCGTGGAGCAGGCGGCCAAGCAGCTCTACCGCCTGATCGACGTGCTCAAGGTGCAGGATGTCACCGCAGAGCCCACGATTGAGAACGAGCTGGCCCTGATCAAGGTCCGGGCCACCGACACCACCCGGCCGGAGATTCTCAAGGTGGTGGAGCTCTCCCGCGGACGGGTGGTGGACCTCACCCCCGAGTCCGTGGTCATCGAGGTCACGGGAAGCGAGGCCGAGATCGACGGCTTCGTCGCGATGCTTCGAACGTATGGAATCAAGGAGCTGGTACGCACCGGCGCGGTCGTCATGAGCCGCGGCTCGGGCTCTATCGAGGAGGCGCTCAAACGATGACTGCACGCATGTACTACGACAACGATGCCGATCCCCGCGCCCTGGCCGGCCAGACGGTCGCGATCATCGGGTACGGCAGCCAGGGCCACGCCCATGCCCTGAACCTCCATGAGTCGGGGGTCAACGTCGTCGTCGGGCTTGCGGCGGGCTCCAAGAGCCGCGCCATCGCGGCCGAGGCCGGCCTCCGGGTCATGGATGTGGCGGATGCGGTCAAGGCCGCGGATGCGGTCATGATCCTGGTCCCCGACACCGCCCAGAAGGCGGTCTACGACGCCGAGGTCGGGCCCAACCTGAAGCCCGGTGCGCTCCTGCTCTTCGCCCACGGCTTCAACATCCATTTCGGCCGGATCGACCCCGCCCCCGGCATCGACGTGGGGATGGTCGCGCCCAAGGGCCCGGGCCATCTCGTCCGGACCGTCTTCCAGGCCGGCGGCGGTGTCCCCGCGCTCTTCGCGGTCCATCGTGACGCGACCGGCACGGCTCGCGCCCGGACCCTGGCCTACGCCCGCGCCATCGGCGGCACCCGGGCCGGCGTCCTGGAGACCACCTTCAAGGAAGAGACCGAGACCGACCTGTTCGGCGAGCAGTCCGTCCTGTGCGGCGGCACCTCGGCGCTGGTCAAGATGGCCTTCGAGACCCTCGTCGAGGCCGGCTACCAGCCGGAGCTGGCGTATTTCGAGACCATGCACGAGCTGAAGCTGATCGTGGACCTCATGTACCGCGGCGGCCTCAACTTCATGCGCTTCAGCGTCTCCGACACCGCCGAGTGGGGCGACTACGTCAGCGGCCCGCGGATCATCAACGAGAGCACCCGCGGCATCATGCGCCAGGTCCTCCACGAGATCCAGGACGGGACATTCGCCAACGCCTGGATCGAGGAGAACGAGACCGGCCGCCACGAGTTCGAGCGGCTCCGTGCCCAGGATCGCGATCACCAGATTGAGCAGGTCGGCGCCGACCTCCGCGCGCAGATGGCATTCCTGAACCCGGTCGTGGTCACCGCCGGCCAGGCCCAGGCCGCCGCCGGCAAGCCCGGAGCGCACTGATGCCGGGCGTACCGGCCGGCCACGTCCGGATCTTCGACACCACCCTCCGGGACGGGGAGCAGGCGCCCGGCGCCGGGCTGACCGCCGCGGAGAAGCTGGAGGTCGCGCGCCAGCTGGTGCGCCTCAAGGTCGACGTCATCGAGGCCGGCTTCCCTGCCGCCTCGGAGGGCGACTTCGAGGCCGTCCGCCGGATTGCGCTGGAGACCCGCGGCGGGATCGGCGTGGCAGCGCTGGCACGCTGCCGTGACGGCGACCCGCAGCGTGCGATCGAGGCGATCAAGGGCGCCGAGCGCCCGCACCTCCACGTGTTCATCGCCACGTCGGACATCCACCTCAAGCACAAGCTGCGCATCGACCGCACCACGGCACTCAAGGAGGCGGTCAAGTGGGCGGCCTACGGCCGCAAGATGCTGGGCGCCGACGCCGAGATCGAGTTCTCCGCCGAGGACGCCTCGCGGACCGACATCGACTACCTGATGCAGGTCTACGAGGCCGTCGTGGAGGCAGGCGCCTCCACGATCAACATCCCGGACACCGTGGGCTATGCCATCCCGTCCGAGTTCGGGGCGCTGGTCCGGCGCGCCGTCGACCTGGTCGGCCGCGACGCCACCGTGTCGGTCCACTGCCACAACGACCTGGGCCTGGCCACGGCCAACACCCTGGCCGCCGTCCAGAACGGCGCCCGCCAGGTGGAGGTCACCATCAACGGCCTGGGCGAGCGCGCCGGCAACGCGTCGCTGGAGGAGGTCGTCATGGCCCTCCGGACGCGCCCGACGCAGTTCCCGGACCTCGTCAGCCGGGTCCAGACGGAGCAGATCACCGCGGCCAGCCGCCTGGTCAGCTACCTGACCGGCTTCGCGGTCCAGCCCAACAAGGCCATCGTGGGCGCCAACGCGTTCGCGCACGAATCCGGGATCCACCAGGACGGCGTGATCAAGAACCCGCTGACCTACGAGATCATGACCCCGCAGTCGGTGGGCCTGACCGGCAGCCAGCTGACCATCGGCAAGCTGTCCGGCCGGCGCGGCCTCCAGCAGAAGATGCGCGACCTGGGGCACGAGGTCACCGGGACCGCGCTCGACGACCTGTACACGGCCGCCATCGCCCTGGCCGATGCCAAGAAGGAGGTCACGGACGCGGACCTGCTCGCCCTCATCGAGCAGCGCGCCGCCGAGGTGCCCTCCTCGGTGGTCCTCTCGGGCTGGAACGTCACGTCCTCGCACGAGGGCAAGGCGGCCGGCTCCGTGTCGATCTCGGTCGAGGGCATCACGCGCTCGGCCGACGCGACCGGGAACGGCCCGGTCGATGCGCTCTTCCGGGCCGTCGATGACACGCTCCAGCCCGCCCTGGGCTGGCACCCGGTCCTGACCGAGTACGAGATCAAGGCCGTGTCCGCCGGCGAGGATGCCCAGGGCCAGGTCCTGGTCCGCTGCCGTCGCTCGTCCGACGAGGGCCCCGGCGCCCTCGTGGTCTCCGGGCACGGGCTGCACACCAACATCATCGAGGCCTCCCTGGGGGCCTACCTGGTGGCGGTCAACAAGCTCCACGGTGCCGAGATCAACGGTGTCTCGGCCGGGTTCGTGAGCCCGCGCGCCGCCGAGGACCTCCCGTGACGGCCGGCGCCACCTACCGCGTCGCCACGGTCCCCGGCGACGGCATCGGGCCGGAGGTCATCGCCGCCGGTCGGACGGCCCTCGAGGCCGTCGGCCGGGCGTTCGGGTTCGCGTTCGAGTGGACCGAGATCATCGCCGGCGGCAACGGCATCGACACCTGGGGCGTGGCCATCCGGCCCGAGGATGTCGAGGTGGCCCGCGGGTCGGACGCCATCTACCTGGGCGCCGTCGGCGGCCCCAAGTGGGACAACCCCAACGCGCCGGTCCGTCCCGAGCAGGCGCTCTTCGCCCTGCGCGGCGGCCTGGACCTGTTCGCCAACCTCCGCCCGGTCCGGGTCCACCCGGCCCTGGCCGCATCGTCGCCCGTCCGCCCCGAGCTCCTCGAGGGCGTGGACATGCTCATCGTCCGCGAGCTCACCTCGGGCCTCTACTTCGGCAAGCCGTCGGAGGAGCGGTCGTTCGAGGGCGGCCGCGCCGCCATCGACACCCTGTGGTACACCGAGGCCCAGATCCGGCGCGTGGTTCGCCTGGCCTTCCAGCTGGCCCAGGGCCGCCGGAGCAACCTGGTCTCCGTGGACAAGGCCAACGTCCTTGCCACCTCGCGCCTCTGGCGCAAGGTGGTGGAGGAGCTCCGGCCGGAGTTCGCGGGCGTCGAGGTGACCCATCAGCTGGTGGATTCGTGCGCGATGTTCCTGGTCACCCGGCCCGCGTCGTTCGACGTCCTGGTCACCGAGAACATGTTCGGCGACATCCTGTCGGACGAGGCCAGCGTGCTGGCCGGATCGCTGGGGATGCTGCCCTCCGCCTCGCTGGGGGAGCGCCGCACGGCGCACGGCCTGCTGGGCCTGTACGAGCCCATCCACGGCTCCGCGCCCACCATCGCGGGGCAGGACAAGGCCAATCCCGTCGGCACGATCATGTCGGGCGCCATGCTCCTGCGCTGGTCGCTCGGCGAGGCGGCCGCGGCCGCCTCGCTGGAGGCGGCCGTCTCGGCCACGCTCAGCGACGGCTTCCGCACGCCGGACCTGATGCCGGCCGCCGGTGGCCCGGGGCTGACCGCGGTGGGAACCCGGGGAATGCTGGCGGCGATCGTGGACCGGATCGCGATTACGGGGGCGGCGCCGAGGACGGCAGCCGCCCAGGATCGCTGACCCGCCCGCGACCCACTCCCACGGAGCACCCGCCATGACCAGCCAGGACCGTCCCGCCAACCTCCAGTCCGCCACCCAGCCGTCCGCCGACATCCCGGTCATCCTGTACGACACCACCCTCCGTGATGGCACGCAGGGCGAGAACATCACGCTCTCGCTGGCGGACAAGATCCGGGTGGCACGCATGCTCGACGAGTTCGGCATGCCGTTCATCGAGGGCGGGTGGCCGGGCAGCAACCCGAAGGACATCGAGTTCTTCGCGGCGGCCAAGAAGATGACGTGGCGGACGGCCAAGCTGGCGGCCTTCGGGTCCACCCGGCACCGCTCCAACAAGGCGGAGAAGGACCCCAACCTCAACGAGCTGGTGGCGGCGGAGACGCCCGTCGTCACCATCTTCGGCAAGAGTTGGCTGCTGCACGTCACCGAGGTCCTGGGCGCCTCCGCGGCCCAGAACCTGGACATGGTGGCGGACAGCGTCCGGTTCCTGGCGGAGCGTGGCCGCGAAGTCGTGTACGACGCCGAGCACTTCTTCGACGGCTACCGGGCCGACCGGGAGTACGCCCTGGGCACCCTGCGTGCCGCCCGCCAGGCCGGCGCCCGGACGCTGGTCCTGTGCGACACCAACGGCGGCACCCTGACGGACGACCTGCAGCGGATCGTCCTGGACGTGCGGGCCTCCCTGGAGGGGGACCGGGACGCCCCCGGCGTGGTCTGGGGCATCCACACCCACAACGACGCGGAGCTGGCGGTCGCCAACTCCATGGCCGCGGTGGCCGCCGGCGTCCGCCATGTCCAGGCCACCGTGAACGGCTACGGCGAGCGCTGCGGCAACGCCAACATCATCAGCATCCTCGGCAACCTGGCGACCAAGACCGACTACGCCCTCGTCCCCGGGCGGGGTCCCGAGCTGGCCGGCCTGACCGAGCTGTCGCGGACCATCGCCGAGATCGCCAACCAGAACCCGGACGACTACCAGCCCTACGTCGGCCGGTCCGCGTTTGCCCACAAGGGCGGCGTTCATGGGGCCGCGGTGGCCAAGGTGGAGCGCAGCTACCAGCACATCGATCCCACGCTGGTCGGCAACCAGGGCCGCCTGGTGGTCTCGGAGCTGGGCGGCAAGGCCAACACGGGGATCCGGGCCAAGCAGCTGGGCCTCGACCTGGAGGGCCTCCTCGACGCGAAGGAGCTGAGCAAGCTCATCAAGCAGCTGGAGTCCGAGGGCCAGGCGTTCGAGGGGGCGGAAGCCTCGTTCGAGCTGTTGATCCGGCGTCACCAGAAGGACTACGTCGTCCCGTTCCGGATCCTGGACTACACGGTCCTGGCCGAGCAGCGCGAGGGCCGCGAACTGCTGGCCGAGGCCACTGTCAAGGTCGAGGTGGACGGCGAGGTCCTCCACACGGCCGCCGACGGCAACGGTCCCGTCAACGCCCTCGACAGCGCCCTGCGCAAGGCGCTGGGAGCGTTCTACCCGGCCATTGACGCGGTCCACCTGTTCGACTACAAGGTGCGCATCCTCGACAGCGGTGCCGCAACGGGCGCGCGGACCCGGGTCATCATCGACTCGGCCGACGGGACGCGGGAGTGGTCCACGATGGGCTCGGATACCAACATCATCGCCGCCTCGGCCAAGGCGCTCGCCGACTCGCTGGAGTACGCCATCTGGAAGAGCGGCTCCGAGGTGCGCCGCCGCGACGAGCGGCACTTCACCACGAACACGGCCGGCGGCCCGCAGGGATGACCGCGCCCGCGCTCCAGCTCGCGCGCTGGAGCATCACGTCCGGCAGCAACGCGCAGAGTCGCGGGGTCGTGGTGATTGCCGCCGGCGAGCACCACTGGCGGGCGTCGGCCACCGGCAACGGTGCGGTTGACGCGCTCCTCACGGCGGTCGACGAGGCCCTCGCGGAGGTCCTGGCGGGGCACCCCAGGCTGGTCTCCTATGACGTCCACGCCGTGGCGCAGGGGCCGGACGCCGAGGGCCAGGTGACCGTGGCCATCCTCCCGCCCGAGGGGCTGGTCGGCGCGCGGGGCGACGGCCGCTACTCCGGGAGCGTCCGGAGCACCAACATCATCGCGGCATCCATCGAGGCCTACATCCAGGCGATCAACGCGATGCTCGCCGAGGCGCACTGGGCCGATGCCCCAGGGGCGGCCGTCCGGCGCAGGCCCGGCAAGGCGGCGTCGCACGATCACCAGACCCTGCTGGACCCGGACGCGCCGCACGACCCCACGTCCTGGTTCGGGCATTGACCCACGCGGCCGGCGAGACACCGCCCCAGCCGCACGCGATCGGCCTGGTCGCCTACTCGGGGGAGCCCGGCGCCTTCGCCGAGGACGCCGCGCTGGCCTTCGCCGGCGACGTGCCGCGCCGACCCGTGCCGGGGTTCCTCCAGGTCTTCCAGGCGGTCACCGCGGGCGAGGCGGACCTCGGCGTGGTCCCCATCGAGAACCTCGTCAACGGCACCGTCCGCGAGACCTACGACCTGCTCCTGGAGCACGAGCTGATCATCGTCGGCGAGGTGGTGGTGCCGGTCCGGCTGGTCCTGGCCGCGCTGCCGGGCCAGCGGCTCGACGAGATCGAGCGCGTCTACTCGCACATCCAGGCGCTGGGCCAGGCGGAGGCGTTCCTCCGGACGCGGCCATGGACCACGCTGACCACCTACAACACCGCGGGCGCCGGCAAGCTGATCGTCGACCGCCAGGAGCGTGGCTCGGCCGCGGTCCTCTCGCCGAGGGCCGCCGCGCTGTTCGGGCTGGAGGTGCTGGCGGCCGACGTCCAGTCCGTGCCGGACAACCGGACGCGCTTCTTCGTCATCACCCGTCCGGGGGCCGAGGGCACCGTTCGGCCCGCGGCGTCGCACCGGGTCAGCGGGCGTCGGACCAGCCTCGCCTTTGCCGTCCGCAACGAGCCGGGAACGCTGCTCCGGGCGCTCCAGGCGTTTGCGCAGCGCGGCGTCAACCTGTCCAAGCTCGAATCGCGGCCCGGCCACGCGCGGGCGTGGGAGTACGTCTTCCTGGTGGACATCGACGCGGATGCTGCCGATCCCGAGTGCGCCGCGGCGTTGCAGGATCTGCGCGCCGTCTCGACCATGGTCCGCGTCCTGGGCACCTTCGACCGGGCCGCCAGCTAGCGAGTCCGCCGTGGAATCGAACGGCCCGCCGGCGGGCCGGCGGGCCGAGATCCGCGGGGTTGGCGTCGGTCGGTAGCCGCCGCTTCGGTCGGTTGCCGCTGCGTCGGTCCGGCGGTCCTAGATCGAGCTGGTGCAGGCCCGGCACTTGGAGGCGTCAACGGCGTTCGCCTCCCTGCAGAACGGGCAGGTCTTGCCGGGTGCGGGCGGAGCCGCGGGGGCCTCCTTGAGGAACAGCTTGGAGATCCGCCAGACGATGAACGCGATGACCACGAACGCGATCACCGCGTTGATGAAGGCGCCGTAGGCGATCGCCGCCTCGGGCTTGTCGCCGACGGCGGCCTTCAGGACGATCTTCAGGTCCGAGAAGTCGACGCCGCCGAGGAGGACGCCGATGGGCGGCATGATGATGTCGTTGACCAGGGAGTTGACCACCGCGCCCAGGGCGGTGCCGATGATGACGCCAACCGCCAGGGCCAGGGCGTTGGTCTTGAGCAGGAATGCCTTGAACTCGCCGATCATGTGCGGACTCCTCCCGATATCGCGGTGGTGATGGCTCGGCGTATTGTGCGCGACCCCCCAGGAACGAGCGCAGGGCGATCCGATCGTTCAGGGGGCGATGGCGACCGGCATCCGGTTGCTGCATCCAGCGACCCCCGCGGCCAGGGCCGCGCGCTCGGCGCTGTCCACGGCCAGTGCCCAGCGGACCTTGACCGCCAGCCACATGCCCTGGTAGGTGCACCGATACGAGACGAGCGGCGGCAGCCACTCCGCCGCGTCCTGGTCGCTCTTTGATCTGTTGACGGCGGCGGTGACGGCGACCAGCGCCCAGTCGACACCGAGGTCGTTGGCGTACAGCCGGCGGCGGTCCGTCGTCCAGGTCCCGGCACCCGAGTCCCACGCCTCCGCGAGCGGGACCAGGTGGTCGATGTCCAGCGTCGCCGGGTCGGTCGTCTCCAGCCCGTCGTACGGGCTCAGCCATCGGCCGCCGCCCAGCCTGCAGCCGGCGCCCACCGTGGGCTTGACGATCGCCTCGGCGATCAGGACCTCGTCGCGGGTGTCGCAGCCGTTCTTGTCGGTGTCGATCCAGTGCGGGAAGAGCGTCCGCTCGTAGCCGGTCCTGGCCTCCGGGGCGACCACCAGCATCGCGAGGAGCTCGGGGAGCGTCCGCTCGCCGCTGGCCGCCGGGGCGCCCGAGACGGCGGGGGCACCCGAGCCCGGCGACGACGTCGTACCGGCGCCTCCGCTGGGCCCCGCGGAGGCGAGCGCGCCGCGCGTCGCCGGGGCGGTTGGCGCCGGCGCTCCCTGGCCCGTGCCGGGCATCCCTCGCCAGCTCGCGACCAGTCCCAGGAGTGCCGCCCCGAGCAGCACGACGATGATCAGGAGCACGACGCGTCGGGGCCTGGCGGTGTCTCTCATGGTCGGGCCCATGATGCGCGGCGCGGGCGGGGAGCGCCAGCAACCCGGCGGCGGGCCACAGCGGAGGCCATCCGCTAGACTCGAATCGTGTCTGATCTCCGCCACAGCCGCACGGCCGCCGACCTCCTCGTGGAGTGCCTCGTCGCGGAGGGGCTGGAATACGTCTTCTCCGTGCCGGGCGAGGAGACCATGGACGTGCTCGACGCCCTGTCGCGCACCCCGGAGATCCGCCACATCACGACGCGCCACGAGCAGGGTGCCGCGTTCATGGCCGACGTCTACGGTCGCCTCACGGGGCGCTCCGCCGTCGCGATGGCCACGCTGGGCCCGGGTGCCACCAACCTCGTGACCGGCATCGCCGACGCCTTCCTGGACCGCGCGCCCATGGTCGCGCTGACGGGCCAGGCCTCAACGGACAAGCTCCACAAGGAAGCCCACCAGGTGGTGGACATCGTCCGGATGCTCCAGCCGGTCACCAAGTGGACCACCTCGGTCGGCCAGGCCGACCTCATCCCGGAGATCGTCCGCAAGGCCTTCCGGGTCGCGGACCTCGAGAAGCCCGGACCCACCCACATCGAGCTGCCCGAGAACATCGCCGCGACGCGGCTGGACCCGGCCCTCGGCCTGCGCCCCATCCCGCCGACCAGCCCCTCCTTCCCGGAGCCAAAGGAGGAGACCATCGCCCGGGCGGCCGCGCTCATCGCGGCCTCGCAGCGGCCGCTGATCCTGGCGGGGAACGGCGTCTTCCGCCGTGGCGCCGCGCCCGCCCTGCGGTCGTTCGCGCGGGGCCTCCACGTGCCCGTCGCCGCGACCTTCATGGGCAAGGGCGCCATCGACGACCGCTCGCACCTGTCGCTGATGGCCGTGGGGCTCCAGGCACGCGACCACGTCCTGACCGGCTTTGACCGCGCGGACCTGGTGATCTGCGTCGGATACGACCTGGTGGAGTACGGACCGTCACGCTGGAACCCCGATGGGAAGAAGCGGATCGTCCACATCGACACCACGCCAGCCGAGGTGGACAGCGCCTACCAGCCCGAGCTGGAGCTGATCGGCGACATCGACGGGACGCTTGAGCGGCTGCTCCTCGCCCTGCTGCCCCTCGGGATCGGCGGACGGAGCGCCTCGGAGCGGCACGCCAGCCGCGAGATCCTCGTGAACGCGGATCTCCGGACTGCGCTCCTCAACGATCTGGCCGGGTACTCGCGCGACGACGGCTTCCCCGTCACGCCGGGTCGCGCGATCGTCGAGCTGCGCGCCGCCCTCGGCCCATCGGACATCGTCATCTCCGACGTGGGCGCCCACAAGATCTGGCTGGCGCGGCTCTACCAGGCCTACGAGCCAAACACGGTGATCATCTCCAACGGGTTTGCGGCCATGGGCATCTCGCTGCCCGGTGCCATCGCGGCCAAACTGGTGCATCCCCACCGGCGGGTGGTCGCCCTGTGCGGCGACGGCGGCTTCCTGATGAACAGCCAGGAACTGGAGACCGCCAAGCGGATCGGCGCCAACGTCACCGTCGTGGTCTGGCGCGACAACGGCTACGGCCTCATCGACTGGAAGCAGCGCAACGAGTTCGGCAAGCCGTTCGGCGTCGAGTTCGGGAATCCAGACCTCGTCGCCTACGCGCGCTCGTTCGGCATCGAGGGCTTCCGGGTGGAGTCCGCGGGCGAGCTGCGTGGCACCCTGGAGCGCGCCCTCGCGGTCCCGGGACCGTCCCTCGTCGAGGTCCCCATCGACTACCGCGAGAACCTCCGGCTGACCGAGCGGCTGGGCGCCCTCACCGGCGGCGCGTAGGCCGTCGTCCGGCGGACGTACGGGGTCGCGGGGCTGACGGCCGTACTTTCGGCTACCCCGTCCGGACCACTGGAGCATGCCGACGTCGCCCGCGGCATGGGATAAAGGACGCAACCGTGTCGACCCTCAAGAGCCGCTTCAGCGACCCCGCCGCCGCATCCGGCCGCGCCCCCAGCGGGCGTGCCACGACGCCCGAGGCCCGCCGAGTCCGACGCCGATTCACCCTGCTGCAGATGGCGACCACGATCTTCTCGTGGCTGGCGGGTGCGGTCGTGGCGATGATCGTGGTGCTCGACGCGAACACCACGGTGGTCAAGGCGCTGGGCGCGGCGCCGGGCTGGTGGCTCCTCGGCTTCGCCGTGGTGTTTGCCCTCGGGTCGGTGCTGACGCTGAGCCTCGCGAACCGGCTCATGCGCCAGATCGAAGACGTCATCCAGGCACGCCGCCAGGAGGCCGCCGGCCTGTCACCGACCGCGTCGGTCGCGGCCATGGCCGCCGCCCTGGACCCGGCCCTGAGTGATCGCCTGACGGGCCTTGGCAACCACCGGTCGTTCCACGAGACGGTCGACCGGCTCCTGGAGAATGTCCACGCCGGGATGGGTCCCCTCGCCCTCGTGACGATCGACATCGATGACTTCAGGAGCGTCAACGACACGGGCGGTCACGCCACAGGCGACCAGCTCATCGCCGAGTTGAGTCGGCTGATCCGCAAGGTCATGCGCCGGAGCGACCTCGCCTTCCGGGTGGGCGGCGACGAGTTTGCGATTCTCATGCCCGGCACCCGCGCCGAGGATGGCGCGATGGTCGTGCAGCGCCTGCTGGCCGCCTGCATCGAGCCCCGCGCGGGTTCAGCGGCCCCGCGCGGCTTCTCGATCTCCGCCGGCGTGTCGGATGCCCCGGGCAGGGCGGCCACCCGCAACGACCTCGTCGGCCAGGCCGAGCAGGCACTCCTCGAATGCAAGCGGTCGGGCCGAACCAGCGTTCGCCTCTTTGATCCGGGCCAGAAGCGCGCCATGGACGAGCCCTCGATGCGCCGCGCGTCGGCCTCCATCGTGGAGGTGGTCCGGGCCTCGTCCCTTACCCCCGTCTACCAGCCGATCGTCGAGCTCGCGACGGGGCGCGTCGTGGGCTTCGAGGGCCTGGTCCGGCCCGTCAAGGGGAGCGGGTTCGAAGACCCGAGCAGCCTCTTCGCCGTCGCCGAGGCGACGGGGCGGACGGCCGACCTGGACCGGCTCTGCCTGGAGACGTTGATGGTGGGCGCGGGCGACCTGGCGCCGGACCAGAGCCTCAGCCTCAACCTGTCGCCGCACACGCTGGAGGCGCCCGAGTTCTCGGTCGCGCTCCTGGTCCGCATGCTCAGCGGCAGGGACATCGACCCGAGCCGGATCGTGCTCGAACTGACGGAACGCCAGGCTATCACGGACTTCGATGCGCTTCGCAAGCACCTGTCGGCGTGTCAGCAGGCGGGGTTCAAGGTCGCGATCGATGATGTCGGCGCCGGCAATGCCGGTCTCCGCCTGCTCAGCCAGCTCCACTTCGACAAGGTCAAGATCGACATGAGCCTGGTCCAGGCCGGGGCGCGCCGGGAGTCTTCGCTGGAGGTGCTTCGTTCGATCGCGGAGCTCGCCGAGCGGTGGGGAGCCACCGCGGTGGCCGAGGGCGTGGAGACCCCCAGCCAGCTCCGGATGATCCGTGACCTGGGCCTGGCCGAGGTCCAGGGCTACCTGCTGGCCCGGCCGATGCCGCGCGCGGACTTGCGGTCCGTGGACCTGGGTCCGCTCTGGGAGGAGCCCAACCTGCGCGCCACCCTGGGCTTCGCCTCGGTGCCCGCCTCGCCGCTGGGCTGACGCCGCCGGCATCGTGCCGCCCGGCGCCCGCCGGCCCTGCGGTCAGTCGATCGTGCCGCCCGGCGCCCGCCGGCCCTGCGGTCAGTCGATCGTGCCGCCCGGCGCCCGCCGGCCCTGCGGTCAGTCGATCGTGCCGCCCGGCGCCCGCCGG
>CAIJPD010000007.1 GCA_903822495.1 uncultured Chloroflexota bacterium
CCACCCGGTATGGCGGAATGCTCACCCCGTGCGCGTACTGGCCCAACTCCGGGGATAGTGCTCAAGGGGTGGACGTACTGCAGGATTGGGTCCACAACCGGATCGGGCCCGCCAGACGGCTCCGCCCGGACGGCCGCGGCCCCCTGGATCGCGCGTCGCCGCCTCGGAGTCCGGGTCCAGTCCACGGGAAGCGGCCCCGGCCTACTCGCGGCGGCGGACCGGGTCAGCGTGGGCCGGTCGGCACGCCCCCCAATCCGCCCCCCAAACCGCGCCCCCTACAGCGCGCGGAGCCGCCTCGGAGGCCAGGTCCAGTCCACGGGGAGCGTCGCACCGGCCAACGCCCGGCGCCGGCCCGCTTCGGTGGCGCCCAGCACCAGGAGCCGGTCCGTCTTGGTCGCCCGGCCCGCCTCGTCGCCCCACAGCCGCGTCATCTTTCGGCCGGCGGCGATGGAGTCCAGCGCCACGCCTGCCAGCCGGTAGCCCTCGGGTTCCGCGGCCGCCTCCCAGGTTCGCTCCGCCAGGCCCACCCCGTCCGTGATGTCGCGGCCGCGGTCCGTCTCGACGTCGCCAATCACCAGCACGACGACGGCGTCGTCCGCGAGGACCGCGCGCAGGCCCGCGAGCACCTCACGGAGGAAGACCAGATACGCCGAACGATGGTGGGCGTCGTCAAGCGTCGCGTCGATCGTCCGGGCGTCGAAGCCCAGCAGCCATGTCCGCAGCCAGTTGCAGGAGCCGTACTTCACGACGCGCAGGTAGGGTGGCGAGGTGACCACCAGCCTCGCGCGATCCGGCAGCCCGCGAGCCCGCAGCGCCGATTGCGCCCGGCCGGCCACATCCCTGGCGTCACCGAGGAGCGCCACTCCGGCCGTCCTGGGCGCAGGCTGCCGGAAGAGGCGGAGCAGCTTCTGCTCGAGCAGCCGGAACACGTCGCGCTCGGGGGGCTCGAAGCCGGTGCGCTCCGCGAAGTCGCGCACGTAGCGCGGGGCCATGCTGAACGTGTTCGGCATGATGTCCGACAGGTAGCTCGCGCTCTTGCCGTGGAGGATCCCGGTCAGCGCCGCGGCGAGGAAGCGATCGACGGGCAGGTCCAGCCGGAGCGTGGTTCGAACCGCCAGGAGCTGGGCCAGCGTCCGCGTGTGGAAGGCCACCGCGACCTCGGCGGGCACGGCCTCCACGCCGTCGGTGGGGGACGCACACGTGCCGGCGGCCGGCACCAGCGTGATGCCCTCCCTCCCGGTGGAGTCCGCCGCACCTCCGGCCCGAACCCGCCCGGCGAGCGCCTCCCAGGCCGGCGCGTCCGCGGCCCAGACCAGGCGCAGCGCGGTGAGGCGGGTCACGGCCTCGGCGGGGTTGGGTGCCTCCACCTTGGCGGCGGTCAGCAGGTGAGCGAACGGGTTCAGGTCGTTCCCGACGCCGGTCCGGCCTTCGGCGCAGGCCTGCAGCGGCGTGGTGCCGCGGCCGCTGAACGGGTCCAGGACCACGTCGCCTGGCCGGCTGTAGCGCGCGATGAAGGCGTGGACCAGCGGCGCGGGGAAGCTGGCGAGGTAGGAGCACATGGGGTGGAAGCTGTGGCCCCAGAGGCGCTGCTGGGCCTTCCACTCCGGCTCGATCGCCAGCGCGGGCAGCCCGGCCGGCAGGTCGAGGGCAAGCTGTCCGGCGGTGGCGGATATGGCGCCGCGAGGGGCTCGAGCAGACATTGAGCGCGCGAGGCTCCTGTGCCGGTCGATGGGGCGCGGAGCATAGCACGGCCGAATCGTGGCCAGGGGCGACGAGCCCGGGTTGCGACGCGGCCAGTGGCGTGGCCGCGGTGCCAGGCCGACCCCACCGCAACGCGCCAGACCGACCCCGCCGCGGGGGGGCCAGACCGACCCCATTCCAACGGGCCATCCGGCACGTGACGCCCCTCTTGGCGCCCCTCTACCGTCGAAGTGCGTCCCATGCGCCGCCCCCGAGGATCGTCCCTCCCCGTGGGTCAGCGTGTCCAGGCTCGCCGGCCCACCGGCGAAGACAGGTATGGGGGGACGCATTGTGAAGCCTTCAGGCGCGCGGATCTGGCTGCTGATGGGCGTGGTCGTCGCGCTCATGTTCAGCGCCTGCTCGTCGGCGGCGACGCCGGCACCACAGGCCGGCGAGAAGATCATCTACTTCGGCTCCGGCGCCACGCCCGGCTCGCCCGAGGACTACCTGCTCCCGGTCTTCACCGACGCGCGCGCGTCGCTCAAGGCCCAGGGCTATGACCTGCAGTACACCTCGCTGTCCACGGACGAGGTCGTCGAGGCCGCGCTGGACCGCGGTCGCATCGACGTGGCGCTCCTCTCGATGGTCGGCCTGCAGCGGGCGGCCAAGGCCGGCCTGAAGATGAAGTGGATCCTCACCAACGAGACGCAGAACACCTTCGTCCTCGTGGTGAAGAAGGACGTGTCTGACCTCAAGCAGCTCAAGGGCAAGAAGGTCGGCTCGCAGGATGCGACCTCGCTGGCCACGGCAGCGATCCCGGGGATCCTCGGCGCGGCGGGCCTCGCGGCAACCGACTACACCGTCGCCTACCTCGCCGGCTCCGGCGCGCGGGCCGCGGCGCTCCAGGCCGGGTCCATGGACGCCTCGATGATGCTGTACACGATCGCCGCCCAGCTCGTGACCAAGAGCAACGGCGACTTCAAGATCTGGGGCGGCGGCGCCGCCGCGGCCCCGGCTGCGATGTGGGAAGGCTTCGTCGCGAGCGACTCGTTCCGGGCCAACAAGCCAGCAGCGACCGCGTTCGTGAAGGCGATGCTGGACGCGTGGACCAAGTTCTACGCCGGTGACGCCACGAAGATGGCCAAGGACGCGATCGCGCTCGAGCTCAACGAGCTCCAGGGCCTCGAGGAGGTCTCCGCGGCAGCCGATCTCAAGCTCTACCAGACCATGAAGCTCTTCCCGGCCGATGGCGGGCTGAGCACCGACATGTTCCAGAAGATGATCGACACGCTGGTCGCCGTGAACCAGCTCAAGTCGGCCGACGTCGTCGCCTACAAGGACTGCGTCGACGACACGATCCTCGCCGCCGCGAAGAAGTAGCACCACGATGGGGGGGCTGGGCAGGGCCCGCCGGCTGGTCCGCCCGCCGTTCGTCGCGATCACCCTGATCGTGGCGGGCTGGTGGGTGCTCAGCCTGGGGCAGCCACGCTACGTGCTGCCCAGCCCCCCCGAGGTGCTGAGTCGGTTCTGGGAGCTCACCGTCACCGGCGGTGAGCTCTGGACCGCGCTCGGCCTGAGCATGGCCGCCCTGCTGATCGGCGGCGCCCTGGCGTTCGCGATCGGCGTTCCGCTGGGGATCCTCATGGGCTCCAACCGCCGCGTGGAGCAGGTGGCGGGTCCGTACGTCAACGCCTTCTACGTCTCGCCGGTCTCGGCGCTGACCGTCCTGTTCGTCTATGCGTTCGGGATCGGCCTGGAGCCGCGGATCGCCACCGTCTTCGTCTTCTGCGCCCCGGTGATCATCCTCACCTGTCTGCGCGGCGCCCGCGAGACGCCGCGCACGATGGTCGAGGTGGCCCGGGTCTTCGGCGCGTCGAGCGCCCAGGTCTTCCTCAAGACGGTCGTGCCCCACTCGGTGCCGTACATCGTCACCGCAACTCGCCTCGGGCTGGGCCGCGCCATCAAGGGGACGGTCCTTGCCGAGCTGGTGGTATCGATCACGGGCCTGGGCGAGATGCTGTCGGGCTTTGCCCACCATTTCGACACCGCCTCGCTGATGGCGACGATCTTCTTCCTGCTGATCCTTGGCCAGCTGCTCACCAGCCTGCTGGAGCGGTTTGAGGTCGCGGTCACGCCGTGGAGGCAGCTGGCATGAAGGCTCGGCTGGCATCCCTGGCGGTCGTGATCGGCGTCTGGTGGTGGTTGAGCCTCGGCGCCTCGTCACTGGGACTGCCGGGTCCGGTCCAGGTGGTCGATGCCCTCGGGCGGCTCATGTCCAGTGGCCGGTTGATGAGTGCGCTGTCGGTGACGCTTGGGAGCTTCGCCGCCGGCGGGACGCTCGCCATCGTGATCGGCGTGCCGCTGGGCATCTTCATGGGCGTCCGCCGCTCGGTCGGGCTGGCCATCGATCCGGTCCTGACCGCGCTGTACGTCATGCCCTTCTCGGCCGTAATCCCGCTCTTCGTGCTCTGGTTTGGCATCGACGAGATGGTGCGGCTGGCGTTCATCTTCACGTTCACCGTGCCGCAGGTCGCCATCGTCTGCTACCAGGGGGCCAAGAGCACCCCGACGACGCTCGTGGAGGTGGCAAAGACCTATCTCGCCACCGAGCGTCAGATCTTCTGGAAGGTGATCCTGCCCTACGAGGTGCCCTTCATCTTCACGTCGCTCCGGCTGGGCGTGGGTCTGGCGATCCAGGCCATGGTCGTCGCCGAGCTGCTCATCCAGTCCGTGCGCGGCCTCGGCTTCCTGCTCCAGTTCGCCAGCGCCGCGTTTGACCTGGCCACGGTGCTGGGCGTGATCCTGTTCATCATGCTGCTGGGGGCCGGGGCGGTCGCCGTGATGCAGCGCATCGAGACGTCGGTGGCCCCGTGGCGCGAGGGCATCTCGGCGGACGGCGGAGGATCCAATGTCTGACCCCAGCCCGAAGATCGTGGTCGACCACGTCACCAAGATCTACCGGACTCGCAAGCGACGCGACACCTTCCTGGGTCGCTTCCTGCCGGATCTGCGGCCCACGATCCGGGAGCTCAAGGCCGTCGACGACGTGAGCCTCGAGATCACCACCGGCGACTTCGTGGCGATCATCGGCCCGAGCGGCTGCGGCAAGACCACCGTCCTGCGCATGATGGACGGCCTCATCTTCCCCGACAGCGGTGAGGTCCGGGTCAACGGGACGCCCGTCCTGGGCCCGCGCGCCGAATGCGGGTTCATCTTCCAGGACTTCGGCCTCTACCCCTGGCGGACGGTCATCGACAACGTCGCCTTCGGGCCCGAGCTGCGCGGGGTGCCGAGGAACGTCCGATACGAGCTGGCGCGCAAGCACATCGACCTGGTGGGGCTCAAGGGTTTCGAGACGTCGTTTCCGCACCAGCTCTCGGGTGGGATGCAACAGCGGGTGGGGATCGCGCGGATGCTCAGCGCCGAGCCCGAGATCATGCTGATGGACGAGCCGTTCGGCGCGCTCGACGCCCTGACGCGGCGGACGATGCAGTTCGAGCTGATCCGCATCCTGGCGGCCGAAGGGTCGGCGACCTCGGTCTTCGTGACCCATGACCTCGACGAGGCGATCCTGCTCGCCGACAAGGTCGTGATCATGTCGGCACGCCCGGGGCGGGTGAAGGAGATCGTCAACATCCCATTCGCGCGGAGCGAGCGTGGCGAGGCACTCCTGGAGACCTCGATGTTCGCCGAGCTGCGCCACCACCTCTGGCTGGGCGTTCACGCCGAACAACCCCTCTAGGACTCCCGCGATGCGGCACACTCCGGTGTGCGCGCACGCCCGCCCCGGGCCCAGGCTCTCGCGCGGCCCACGCTGGAGGTTCAATCGTGAAGACCGACTATCAGTCCATCGGCGTCAAGCTCGACGGCCAGGTCGCCACCATCACGATCAACCACCCCAAGCGCGCGGGTGGCCACATGCACTGGGACCTGGGCGCCGTGTTCAGCGACCTGCGCGGTGAGGATTCCATCCGGGTGATCGTGCTGACCGGTGAGAAGCCCGACATCTTCTCGGTGGGTCCCACCACCCAGGAGTACGACGACAACGTGCCGGACCTGACCACCGGCGCCAAGACCCCCATGAACGACCCGCATCGAAACTGGCGGACGTTCACGGGCCTGGTGCGCTGCCACGAGTCCATGGCCGCCATCGAGAAGCCGATCATCGCCAAGATCAACGGCGAGAACATCGCCTTTGGGTCCAGCATCATGTTCAGCTCGGACCTGATCTACGCCCGCGACGATGCCCGGATCGGCGACAACCACCTGGGCATGGGCGAGATGGAGCCGTACGGGCCGCGCTGGGGCATGGTCCCGGGCGATGGCGGTGCCGCCATGGCGCCGCTCTACTTCTCCCCGGCGATTGCCAAGGAGTACCTGATGCTGGGCCGGACGTTCACCGGCAAGCAGCTGGCCGAGATGCACGTGATCAACGCCGCGGTGCCGGCGGATCAGCTGGACGCGCTGGTGGACGACGTGGTGGAGCGCCTGCTGCGCAGGCCCGCCTACGCGCTGGCTTGGACCAAGCGGGTGGTCAACCGCGGCATGGTGGACCAGATGAACCGCTCGCTCGACGCGGGCGTGGGCTACGAGATGACGACCTTCCTCCAGATCGAGCGTGCCGGCTGGAAGGAGAACTTCGACCTCTGATCGCCCCACGGCCGCGCTGCTCGGCGCCCACCGGCGCCGGCACGCGCCCTACTTGACTGTCAGCGTGCCCGTCATCGCCGGGATCGGGTGGATCGAGCACTCGAACTTGTAGGTACCGGCCGGCAGGCCGGTGAAGTCGTAGATCACGTCCCTGCCGCCCTCGATCGTGGGCTTGTCCTGGATGATCCTGTCGCCGGAATCTCGGATGTCGATGTCGTGCGGGACCGTCGAGGGGTCATCGTTCCGGAAGTGGATCGAGAAGCCCTTGTCGGCCTCCATCTGGATCGCGAGGCCGTCGTAGGCGATGCCCTTGGCGGTCACCGTGAAGTCCGGGCCGCTCCCGCCCGGGGCGCGCGTCGCGGCCGGCGCCGGCGTGGAAGCAGCCCCGCAGGCTGCGACGACGAGGACGGCGGGAACAAGGGCGGCGAGGCCCAGGGTGGTGCGAAGCATGCGCTGAGGACTCCGGTTTCGAGTGTGCCGGGCGACCGATCGCCCGCCGTCGTGCTCAATCATCCACCATCTCCGGCCGGAGTGGCGCCGACGCCGGACGACTGAGCGGGAGCCGGGCAGTCACCGGCGATCCCGGCGAAGCCGGGAGTCCGGGCGCCGACGGAGTCGGGTGCCGGGGCGGGTGCGGCCCCTCGTCAGGCCCGGGCGCGGCCGGCGTGCGGCTTGCCCGCAAAGGCCCAGGCGAGGCTGATGGCGACGATGGCCCCTGTCGCGGCCAGGACCCCCGCTGCGCCCCCGACGGCCGCCATGCTGCCGGCCGCGACCGGCAGGAGCACCTCGCCGACGCTGTTGCCCATGACGCGGACCGAGAGCAGCGTCGACCGGACGCCGGCCGGTGCGAGGGCCGCCACCCAGGCCATCGTGAGGGGCTGGCCGATGCCCAGGCCGGCGCCTGCGCCGATCATCAGGAGCGCGATCAGCGGCACCGGACCGGCGATCGGCAGCGCGAGCAGCGACGCCGCGCTGATCCCCATGCTCCAGATGAGGATCGTCCGCCGCTCGAACCGCGCGGCCAGCCAGCCGAGGATCAGCCGGGTGACCATCGACGATCCCGCGCGGAGTGCCAGCAACCCTCCGACAAGGCTCGCCGCCCACGCGCGCTCCTCGCCGAGGGCCGGCAGGTAGATGATCACGATGTCGATCGCGGACAGGACCGTGGTGCTGACGAGGATGGCCCTGGCGACGTCGGGCATGCGCAGGATCTCCATCAGCCCGAGGCGCCGCAGCGGGGCAGGGGAGGGGTTCGACCCGGCCGGGGCGCCCGGGCCTACGGCGGTCGAACCGGACGGGGTCGTGCCCGGGAGCGAGGCAATCGAGGCCGGGCGATCGGCCGTGCGCGCCGGGCGATCCGCCGGCCGGGTCTCGGGGCGGCTCGGCGCCGGCGGCCGAACGAGCGCCAGCGGGACCAGCAGCACCAGCGCGAGCAGGCTGCCCAGCGTGATCGCCCGCCCGATCTCGTCGTGCGTGCCGCCACCGGCCACGAGGCCCCCGATCGCCGGGCCCAGCATCTGGCCAATGGACGCTGCGAACGAGTAGGCGGCGAACCGTCGGTCGTAGTTGCCGTGGTGGCTGAACCGCGCGACCAGCGGCTGCACCGAGAACGCGGCCACGAAGTGCCCGACGCCAAGGATGCCGAACAGGACGAACAGCGAGGTGGTGTCGCCCATGGCGGCGAGGGCCAGCCCGCTGACGCCCATCAGCACATTGCCGCCGACGATGAACCGCATCTCGCGAGGGCGGTCCAGCGCGCGCCCGATCGGGAGCGCGATCACCAGCGGCGCGAAGTTGAAGACCGCGGACAGGATGCCCAGGCCTGCCGGATCCACGCCCAGCTCCAGGGCCCGGTACGAGATCATCGGCCGGAGCATGTTGGCCGCGGCCTGGTTGAGCGCCATGGCGCTCAACAGCCAGAAGAGCCACGGCTCGCCGGTCAGGACGCGCAGCCGGCTCACCGCCAGGCCCGCCCCGGGCTGGACCGGTCGCGCCGAGGGCCCGCGGTGCTGGTCACGCCATCACGGTACTGCGTCGTGGGCCGCGCCACGCGCCACGCGGTGACGGGGCCGGGATTGGTCCCGCCGCGCGCTGGCGGACGAGGGGATGTCGACGGGGCACTGACTGGTCGGCCCCGCCGGGCGGCGCTGGACGAGTGCTCGAGACGCGACAGGCCCGGTGGCCGCAGCGCCGAAGTGGCGGGCGCTCCATGGTTGTACGGCTCGTGACCCCGAGACAGGATCGCCGGCAAGCCACTCCAGCCGGCGGCTGTTCGTGAGTCCGTGACCGACGCCCCGGGGTACTCCCCGTGTCGCGTCTCGGCAGGGACCACGCTACCGTGGGGGGCGACTCGCTCGCCATGGCCCACATGTTCCACCGGGCAGGATCACAGGTACCAGCACCCCCCACGACCGTGGGGTCGCAGCCGGCAGCGACCCATCGCGGGTCGCGTGCGTCAACCGGGAGCGGCGAGGCTCACGGGACGACGAGGTGCGCGGGGCTCCCCAGGATGTTGACCTGCCACGTGGTGATGTCGGTGGCCGTGGTGCCCGCCGCCCCCGTCATGTTGTACTGGATCTTCCACCAGCCGTCCTGGGGCGCCGTGTAGTTGGTCGCGACCGGCACGGTCATCGTGACCCAGCAGCCGTTGAACTTGCTGGCACTGCTCGCGTACGTGATGAGCGACGTCGCCGACAGCGGCGTCGACTGGGTGCACGACGAGTGCCCGGTGTTGGTGGTTCCGGCCCGCGAGGTCCACTTGAACGTGGCCGCGGCCCACCCCGACGAGGACGGCACCAGGATCTGGATATTGGCGTTCTGGTTGGTGTCGCCGGGATCGAACAGGTTGATCTCGACGATTCGGCCGGCATGCGCCGCCGCGATCTGGGCGAGGTAGAAGGTGCTGCTCTGGCCGCCCGGCAGCGGCGTGAAGATCTCCATCGCGCCCAGGCCGTAGATCCGTCCGCCCGGGACGGTGGTGTACAGGGCCCAGCCGTTCCGGGCGTTGGTGTTGCGCTGGTCGGCTGCGTTGTTCGGGTTCGCGCTGTAGACATGGAGGCGGAACTTCTGGCCGTGCGCGCCGCCGGCCAGGGTGACCGGGATCTCGTACCACGCCAGGTGGTAGGCGTCGCAGCCGTTGATGCCGCTGCCGTTGTTCCCGCCCAGCGACGGATCGGAGCCGGTGCTGCCCAGGAACAGGTTGTTCGTCGCCGACGACCAGAGGAGGTTGTCGTCGGACTCGTCGTAGGGCGTGTCGTTGGGATCCTCGAACAGGTCGAAGTAGGCGTCCACCGGGTTGTAGCTGGTGGCAGCCCACGTATCGCCGACGCCGGTGGTCAGCGTGCCCTCGCAGAACCCGGGGTCGTAGATATACAGGCGTCCCGAAACGTTGGCCGGGACCTCGTCGACGTAGTTGTAGAACTGGGGCTGGTTGTACTTGGCGTTGAGGGTGCCGTTGATGGTGTCCCACTGGGGGAGGTAGGCGTCGCCGTTGATCGTCTCGGCGCCCTGCGAGAGCGAGGCGCCCCAGAAGCCGCGGGTGGTCAGCGTCTGCCCCTGCGGGCCCAGCAGGTTGGGGTCCGGGACGAACGTGAGCGCGGTGTAGTCGACGCGGGCCGTGACCTGGTCGATCTTGATGGCGGTGCAGCCGGAGCCAATCACGGAGGTGACCCGGACGAGGAACGCCGCGTTGCCCAGCTCCGTCGTGGTCCAGGCGCCGCGTCCCCACTTGTCCGCGGTCCCACCGAGCGCATAGGTGGTGTCCGTCACGGTCAGGGCCTGCGTCTTCACGCCCGTCCCCGCGACCGTGGTCCACGAGGTGCCGTTGTTCCACGACAGGTCGATGTTGACGGAGCAGTTGGCCGGGGTCGTCCCCGTCGCGGACGCGATCAGGGCCACGGTCAGGCCGGTGATGGTCGGCGACGCCGGGAAGGTGAAGCCGAACGAGCCGAGGGTCTCGGCCCGGGCGTTGGTCGAGGTGGTGGCGTACTGCGCGTTGACCGTATTGAGGCTATTGACGCGGGTGGTCGCCGTGGTCGGCGTGCTGGTCCAGGGGTCGCTCGGAGTGGTGGTCGCGACCTTCGCCCCCGTGTTGGCCGGGAGGACCTGGTTGGTGCCGCCGGCCGTGGTCCGGACGGGGCCATAGACGCCGTACGCGTTCTCCGGGCTGCCCATCGGGACCGGCGTCGTGTAGTCGGCGACGCCGGTCCGCGTGATCGGCAGCGTGTTGATGCCCAGGATGTGGAGGAAGAACGTCGGGATGGTGGTGGTCACGGCGACGTTCAGGCGGTGGTCCCAGTCGGGGTCCCGCGCCACGGTCACGGCGACGCCCCCGGTGCCGTTGGTGTAGCCGTCCATCGTGGCGACGGCCCGGGCGGCGGTGATGGCGGCCGTGGTGCTGTCCGGGGTCAGTTGGACCACGCCCGCCAGGGCGGCAGCGTCGGCGGCCCGCTGGACCTTGAGGCTATTGACCCAGAACCAGCTCACGTCGGCCACCATGGCCACCATCAGGACGAACAGGAAGACCGCACCGGCGAAGATGACGATGACCTGTCCGCGTGCTCCCTCCATGGCATCGGTGCCGGAGCGCGCACCGGCGCCGGCCACGGCGCGACGGGGGAGGAGACCCAGCCTCATGGGTTCAACACCATCACCGTCCGGTCGGACATCAGGATCGTGTCGGAGCCGAACACGCCGTACATCCGGTCCAGCGGGCTGGCCAGACGATAGGTGTACGCGATCGCCACGCCGAGGGCGTCGGGAGTGGCGCCGTTGACCCGGTTGCAGGCGTTCCACGCCACGGTCTGCGGGCCCGTGAACGAGAGCCGCCGCCCGTCGACCGTCGGGCCCGTGTTGGGTCCGGTGTAGGTCCAGGTGTTGGTCTTGGTCAAGTCCGGCGTGCCGTTGGCGATGGCCTTGTAGATCTTGATCGACGTGATCTGGTCCATGAGGACCAGGGACCCGCGGTCGACCAGCGTGCGTTCCACCGAGGCGATGATCTGGGCATCAACCGTCGCGCAGGCCGTGGGCCAGGTCAGCGCGTTCTGGGCGCCGGAGGCGAGGCCGGCCCCAACCCGGGCACCCGCCCGTGTCGCGTACTCCAGGCCCACGTAGTGGAGGTACATGAAGCCCAGCTCGATCGGGATGATCATGAACATGAAGAACATGGGCAGCGCGACGGACAACTCCACCAGGCTCTGCCCGCGCTGGCGGCGTCCCCGATGCCCGCGACGCCCGCGAGGCTCGCGAATGGTTCTCAGCCAACGCCGGATCACAGTGTCGGCTCCATGCGCATCTCCGCGCTCCGGGTGATCTGCCAGCCGCCGGCCGGCGGGATGTCCACGGCACCAGGCAGGAGCTGGAAGACGGCGGCATACGGGGTGTGCCAGTTGTACTGGTAGGTGATCCGGACGCCGATGGTGTCGATCGTGGCGTGCGTATCGGAGCCGACCCCATCCAGGGTGGGGCACCCGTTCACGATGCTGCACCGCTCGTCGTGCGGGTACTGGTTCGAGGTGCGCGTGTAGGGGACGCGCAGCCCATCGTCGTTGCACGCGGTGCTCCCGGTTCGCGCCCAGGTGGTGATCGCGGAGCCGTTGCCCTTGATCACGCCGTTCGCGTCCGTCCACATGATCTCGACCTGGCCGATCTGCTGGGCCGAGGCCGGGGCCATCATGTCGCGCTCGATGGACATCAGGATCTGGCAGTCGGAGAACGGGAACTCGCGAAGATGGCCGCACGTGCCGTCGCCGCAGGTCTCGGTGGCGATGACGGTCGCATTGCGCGAGGCGAACGAGACGGACAGGAAGGCGTTGAACGCGAAGCTGAACTCGATGACGGCCATCAGGACCAGGAGGAACACCGGCAGGACGAGGGCGAACTCCACCATCCCCTGGCCGTTGGGGCGGGTCCGCCGCTGCGGTCGCGTCGGGCGGTTCGGCCGCGCCCGCGCGGGGGATGGCCAGGGAACGCCCATCACGATCCCGCCGTCCCGGGCACGCCCGGGGCGCTGGTGGCGACCGCACCGGGCACGCCCGGCGCGCTGCTGGCGGCCGCACCGGGCGACCGGGCGGGGAGCGGCTGGAAGATGGGACCAGAGGCAGCGCCCGCGGGATAGGTCTCCGGGATCGGCAGGCCGTACTTGGCGATGATCTGGGCCGTCGTCTCCCCGAGCCCGGTGGCATCCGCGATGCGCACGTCCGCGTCGGGTCGCAGAGCCAGGCTGAAGCTGCCGCCGCTGCTCGCGAGCAACTGGTTGATCTCCTCGGCCTCGCCCACGGTCGTCCTGAAGATGTACTGGTCGCCAGTTCGGGCCAGGATCACCTTGTTCTGATAGACGACCTTGGTCGACAGATCCGAGGTGTAGCGGCCCTCGGCGGCCAGCGCGGCCGGCACGGTCACCGCGATCGTCACGATGATATCCACGGCCTGGCCGACCTCCAGGAAGCCCGCCGCCGCCCGGTCGGCCGGCACGGTCAGCGACAGTGCGCGGGCCGCCTCCGAGCTGGGCGAGACCGTCTCGGTCGGCCCCAGGATGGCGATGGTCGCGCCCGACGCCGTGCTGGCCAGGAGGTTGACGGTGACCAGCTGGCCCTGGAGGATCGGGACGGTCGCCACGCGGCCGATCACGAGGTCCACGCTGGCGAGGAGGCCTTGCGCGGTGTTCACGCCGATCGGGACCTGCCGGACGGCGACGTCTCCGGCCGCGATCGCGGTCCGCGCCGGGATGGGGCGCACGGCCACCACGGCGACGGTGCGCTGGACGTCGATCACGGTCCCACCACCGCTGCGACCGGCACTGCCCAGGAGCCAGACCGCGGCGAGCCCCGCCGCGACCGCCAGCACGGCACCGACCACGAGGATCAGTCGTGTTCGGCGGGGGCTGTCCTGGTACTCCATCTCCAAGGTGCTGGGACTCCTCGGTCGGGCGGGCGGGGCGTGGGGGGAGTGGCGCGCCGTCGGCTGATCCGGCCAGGCTCGACGGCGTGCACTGGAACGGGGATCGACTTGCATCATCACCGGCCGGCGGCCCGGACGGAATGCCGAGGAAGTCCGCGTCGTGCGCGGTCGTGCGTCCCGGGATGACCCGGACCATGACTGCAAGGTAGCCATCAAGGGCAACGCTGCGGAATGCTCGGGTGCCGTCCGGTTCCGTGCGGCGGCGGGGTGTTGCCTATCACCCGGCCTTGCGCCGGCGTAGGCCATGCGACCCATGACCCGCAAGGGAGCAGGACGCCGGTTCGCGGCCCCGAGTGGTGTCCACGCCGCGCCCTGTCGCGGGTCGCCGCGTCTTGCCGCCCGTCGCTGGGTTCAGGCCCCCAGGTCGATGGGCCGGATGGCGGCTGCATCGTCCAATCCGTGGCCGTCGAGGCGCACGAGTCGGTCGTCTACCGCGGCGATGATGTCGGCCAGCCGAAGGCCATACGCCGGGGCTCCGGCCGCCAGCGCGGCCGTGAGGAGCGTCCGGGCGCCGCGGAGGTTCTTCGCCATGCCCAGCCCATTCCCGCGCTCGCGATGGACGTGCGCGGCCGCGACCTTGATGAGGCCCTGGAGGAGGTCACGTTCCGCGGTGTCGGATGTGCCCATCCAGGCCGGCTCCCAGAGCTCGTGGGCTTCGAACCACTCGCCGGCCCGGTAGGCTGCCAGCCCCGTATCGAACGCGGCCAGCCGGTCGCCGACCGCGAGCGGGCGAAAGGCCTTGCGGCGGCCACCCTGCATCACCGTCAGTGGCGCCACCCCAGGCCCCGGGTGGACGGCGGCGCCCCGATGGCTTGGCCTGCCCCCCCGAGCCGCCGCATCCCGCGGGCCACCCAGCATCTCGCCCAGCGCCTCGACGAGTCGCTCGACGTCCTCCGGTTCCACGTAGCGCTGCGCGCTGATCCGGAGCAGCACCCGATCCGGTGGCGCATCGGGTGCGGCGCGGGCCGCCGGCGCGGGCCAGCCCAGTACGGGGACCTCGATCGCGTGGTCGTCGAAGAGCGCGGCCTGGAGCGCCGCGGCCGCGGCGTCGTCGCGGGCCAGGCCCGGGAGCTCCACGGCGGCCAGCGCCCCCAGCATCGATTCGGGGGCCAGTGGTGTCGTTCCCAGCGCGGCCAGCAGGCGACGCCGGCCGGCCACCGCCTTGGCCCGGTTCTCCGCCTGGAGCCCGGGCCAGCCATCCGGGTGGAGCGTGCCCATGAACGTGATCGCCTCGGCCAGGCACAGGAAGGCCGTGGGGTCCACGGTGCCGGTCCAGTCGAAGCGCTTCCAGGCGACCGGCCGGTCCGGCCGCGGATCGGCCCAGCCGTGGCTATAGGCCAGCGGCGCCAGCTCCGCCCGGCGGTCCTCCCGCGCGTACAGGACCGCCGCCCCCTTCGGCGCGCAGCACCACTTGTGGCCGTTGCCGGTCCAGTAGGCGGCCCCCTGCTTGCGCAGATCGACGGGGAGCATGCCGGGGGCGTGGGCCGCGTCCACGAGGGTGTCCACCCCGCGCGAGTCCAGCTCCCGGACCAGCCGCTCGATGGGGAGCACCAGGCCGGTGGGGGAGGTGATGTGGCTGATCAGGGCCAGCCGGGTCCGGGGCGTGACCCCCGCCAGGACACGCTCCACCACCTGGTCCGGCCCCTCGATGGGGAGGCCAAGGCGGGCCACCACGACGCGCGCGCCTGCTCGACCCGCCACGGCGCCCAGGGCGACCAGGCTGGCGTTGTACTCCTGGTCGGTGGTCAGGAGCTCGTCACCGGGCGCCAGGTCCAGGGAGCGCAGGACGGTCGAGACGCCGGCGGTCGCGTTGCTGACGAAGACCAGCCCCTCGGGATCCGCCCCCAGGAAGGCGGCGATGGTCGCTCGAGCGGCGGCCAGCCGGTCATCGAGCTCGCGGGCGAGGAAGCGGACCGGGTTGGCCTCCATCGCCTCGCGCAGCGTGGCCTGCGCGTCCAGGACGGGGACCGGACACGCGCCGAACGAGCCGTGGTTGAGGAACGTCAGTCCGGGTGCCAGTCGCCATGGCGAAGCGGGGCCGTACGGTCGCATGCGAAGAAGGATACGGCCGGCCGAGTGGGATGCCGCGGAGGCGGGCTTCTGGCCTCGCCCGGCGCCGCCGAACGCTACAGGAGCTTGAGCTCCTGGATGGACTTGCGCGAGATCCGCGACTCCCGCACCTTGCCGGTGGGGTAGACCACGCCGATGGTCAGGAACTCGCTGTCGATCGCGAGGACGGGACCCTTGAACCGGCCAACCGCCCGCTGGACCACCTCGACCTTGTCGCCCACGGCCGGCGCCGGCGTGCCGGCAATCATGTCCTCCATCGTCTCGTCGTCTCCCTGTGGTGGGCGGGTGTCCGCCGCGCTGGAATGCAGCGTAGGGCGTGGGGCGGTGGGTTCGCACGGCGGCGGCGCAGGGCTCCGGCTAGCTGACGAGCCGCACGACGAGTCGATACTCGCTGTTGGCACCCCAGCAGGTCTGGAGCGTCATGCTGGGCACCGGCTGGGCGGCGATGGCCCACGCCGCGTCGGTCGGCCGCACCAGGCGCCACGACGTCACGCGATAGGTCCGCGACGCCCCATCCAGGTCGACCCAGGTTGCCGTCATGCCCACGGTCAGGCGGCCGGCGGCGTAGGCGTCGTGGAGGGCCTTGAAGACCGTCGCCGCGTGGCCGAGCAGGTACAGGTTGTTCTTGCCGGCGCAGCCCCAGCGGTAGACGAAGTTGTCGGGCGGCGCGGCGCGGTCGCACGGGAAGGCCTCGACGGTCCGATCGATGCCGAGCGCGGCGATACTCAATCGGGGCTTGGCCGTGGGGATGGCTGCGGCCACGACGGGGGCGGACACCAGGGACGGGGCGACCATGGCGGCCGCATCCGCGACGGTCTCCGGTGCGGCCGGCGGCTCGGCGAGGGCGGTGGCCTCGATGGGGGTCGGGTCGTAGACCGCCTCGCTGGCGAGCGCGCGGCGCGTTCGCGCGGCTTGCGCGGAACCGGCAGCGGCGCCCAGGGCAGGGCCGTCGATCCGCCCGGTGTCCGGGATCGCGGGCGCGACGTTGCCAGGATCGAGGTCAGCGGACTTGGCGGCGTCCCCGGCCGCCATGGCGGCCCCAGGGCCACCCGCGTTGCTTCCTTCAGGAGGTGGCGGGTTGATCAGCGACGCGCCGGTCAGCCCCAGGACGAGGACGGCGGTGACGGCGAGGAGGAGAAAGCGGGGGTGGGTCGTCTCCCTCATGACGCGCTCGCCAGCGGCGAGACGGCACGGTTCGGGGGCGTGGGAGCAAGGGTCGGCATGGGACGGGGTCCTTTCCGCTGGGGCGGCGGCCACGGGTGGAACGCCGGCGGCAGGTCGATGGCGAGCGGGTTGCCGCCATACCGGTAGTGAGGCCACTTCGCGCTGGATGGTTTCGGCTCGCGCGCGATGTTGCGATTCCTTACCCGGCCGCCAGCACGATCGCCGGACCCTTCGGGCACCGCGTCCGTGGACCAGCGACCGTGATCAGCGCATTGACAGGGGAGCGCGACAGGCGCACGGTGGGGAACAGGCCCGAAACCGGAACGGTGTCGACGTTGCTGTCGATGCTCGGCCCTGGGCGTCCCGCGCCCCCCGCCGCACCGCCTGGTCCGCGGAAGATCGGAGTGCGTCATGGCCGCGTCGAATCGCCGTCTTCTCGCCCTGCTGGTGGTGGTGTCGCTCGTGGGCTCGTGCAGCAGCGCTGCCGAGGCACCAACGGCATCCGGCGACCCGGCGGCCCCGGCCTCGCCGAGTCCGTCGACGCGGGCGGCCGAGACGAAGCCCGCATCCAGCGGCGCCTCGGCCCCCCTGTCGTCGCCGACGACCGAGCCGCCGTTGGAGACGGAGCCACCGCTGGAAACGGAGACGCCGCCGGAGGTGCAACCGTCCGCAACGCCGTTCCCCACGCTCGGAACGTGGTCCGCCGTGGGCACCCTGCCAACGGCCGGCCGGGTCGTTGGCGCTCCGCTGGGTGCCGCCAGCCTCCTGCTGCTCGACGAGTCCACCAGCGCCGCCTGGACGTGGACGCCCCCGTCTCACGCGCTCAGCCCGGCACCGGTGATCGGGCCGGGCAGGACCATGCCGGCCGTCACGGGGCTGCTTGACGGCCGTGTCCTGGTCGCCGGTGGATACAACCCCGAGGGCGTCGCGTACTCAAGCTCGTACGTATTCTCCGGCGGCAGTGGTGGCTCGTGGGCCAAGGTCGGGTTGCTGCACGTCGCGAGAGCCGGCGCGAGCGCGGCCGCCCTGCCCGGCGGCGGCGTGGTGATCGCCGGCGGCATCTACGCGGACGATCCCAAGTTGCCGGGCACGCCCCTGGACTCCGCCGAGCTGTTCAACCCATCCACGCTGGAGTGGACGGTGACCGCAGCCATGCGCTTCCAGCGTGTCGCGCCGCTTGCCGTGACGCTGGACAACAACCGGGTCCTGTTCTTCGGCAGCGACCCGTCCCGGACCATCCCGGGCAGCGACGCGCTCCTGACCGGCGAGATCTACGACCCCTCGACCGGGAGCTTCGCGGCCACCGGTCGGCTCCCGGCGTCGTCGGTCGTCCTGCCGCCCCAGGCCCCATCCAGGGTCGTCCCTGGGTCGCTGGTCGGCGTGTGGCCCGGCAACGCCCTGCTGATTGGCTACACGACGGTCTACGAGGGAGCGTATTCGGGGGTCGTCGTCAGGAACTTCTTCCTGGACCACCTCACCATGCGGTGGGGGGAGATCGATTCGACCTACCTGGACGTCGTGGGACCCGGTGGGCAGAAGTTCGTGGGTCCCGCAACCCGGAACCTGTACGGGGCCATGGCGTGGGCCGGGCTGGGGCCGGGAGGATTGGTGAGGGTCGCGGGAGGGTCGCGAACTGGCGCGGACCCGACGGACGGGTACGCCACGCGCGAGACGTCCATGTACGACCCGGTGTTCTACCAGTGGCATGATCAGGTTCCGATGCCCGAGGCACGCCGCTTTGCCCAGGTCGTCGCCCTGCAGGACGGTTCGATGCTCCTGGTCGGCGGTGACGGCCCCGGCGGCGCGCGGACGCTCCTGCGGTTCGCCCGCGGCTAGTTGTCGTCGCCCGACCCGTTGTCGACGAGAGAGAGCCTCCGCGCACCGTACGGCGTGTTGAAGCCCCAAGCCGTGAGGGGGCGCTCGCCGTCCTCGCTGCCGCCGCGATCACGGTCGAGCGGGTGCTGACCGACAACGGGCTCGCCTACCGCTCGAACGCCAACCAGGCGCTCCTCGGCGAGCGCCACCACAACCGGACCCGACCCTGTCGACCACAGACCAACGGCATGGCCGAACGGTTCAGGCACGCTGCTGCGCGAGTGGGCGTACGGCTCCAGCACGGAGCGCCTGGATGCCCTGGCGCCAGATGTGGACTTCGACAATCCGCTCCGCCCGCACCGCGCGCTCGGCGGTCTCTGACCCTCGCTCGTTGTCAACAACGTTCGCGGTGACAACGACCAGGCCTGCCCCTGGCCGTCAGGCCATTCGGCCGATATCGGCGAGGACCGCACGCACGATCGGCCCGGTGGCGTTGCCGGCCTCCAGGGCCATGTCGTAGTGATGCAGGCCGGGCGCCTCGATGAGCGTGCAGGCGTGGCCGGCCGCCTGCCACGCGGCCGCGAAGTCCGTCGTCTGACGCCGGAACTCACGTGTCTCGGCGCTGCCGACGGCGAGAACCAGCGGGCCGGCCCGGGCAGGGATGTGCAGGATCGGGCTGTTCCGCCGGGCCCCCGCGACGTCAAGGCCGTAGGTCCGGTTTTCCGAGGTCAGCCGGATCGGCTCCAGATCGTAGAACCCGCTTACCAGGCTCGCACCCTTGACCACGTCCTCGGGGAGCCCGTGCATGGTCCGCCACGGCGTGGCCAGCACCATCGCGCCGAGATGCGCCCCGGCTGACACACCCGACACGTGGATCCGCGAGGGGTCGCCGCGGTATCGGGCGATGTTCCGATAGGTCCACGCCAGCGCAGCCCGACACTGGGCCACGATCACGTCCAGCGTGACGTTGGGGACGAGGTCGTACTCGATGGCGACGAAGGTGACCCCGGCCGGCACCATCGCCTGCGCGATGAAGCTGACGTCGCTCTTGGACTTGGCGCGCCAGAAGCCGCCGTGGATGTAGACCTCAACCGGAGCCCCGGGCCGGGCGGCCGGGAAGATGTCGAGGGTCTCGCGGGCTCCCGCGCCGTAGTGGACATCGAGGTCGCAGGCCAGGCTGGCCCGAGCCCGGGTGGACCATGCGTCCCGGTGAGCGGTTCGCTCGGCGTGGTTGGGGGCCGCCGCGCGGGCGTCGTACTGGGCGTCGAGGGTCACCTGGTCCATGCCCCGGTAGCCCGGGCTCGCGCTTGGCACTGGGCGGCTCCTCGGGCGGCTCCCCGTTGCGGGCGATTGAACGCCGTCGCGGGCGACGGGCCAGATTCTAGAGGGCTGCCGCCAAGCTTGGGGGACCGTGGGTAGACTGGGTCGTCGCCAACGTCCCCGTAGCTCAGCGGACAGAGCAACCGCCTTCTAAGCGGTCGGTCGCAGGTTCGAGTCCTGCCGGGGACGCCACTTCACGCACGACGGGTTCCTCAGCATGTTGACGATGTGACCGACCGATGGCCGGACGGCCAGCCGATACGCCGCTGCGGATAGTGCCAGCGGATACGCCCATGCTTGATCGGGCCGGCGGAGGTCTCCGTCGCCCAATGCTCGGGCGTCGGCGCCGAGAGGGTCCCGATCCTAAAGCACGGCCCGAGGTCCGGCGGAGTTTGGCCCTCGGGAGGTAACGTCCGCGCCCAAGATTCGAATCCTACCGACGGCCCCGACCTTCGCCGAACGCGCACTCGCGGGTTATTGCAGAGCGGACCTCGAGTTGGCGCGCCCCGCCAACATGTGCTGGATTTCGGGAATCCGCCAACTTGTGCTGGACAATGACTCCGCGAGGCCTGGCCGGACCATTCGCCCTTGTGGATGCCCACGCACAGCCGGAGAATGGGTGACGCCCCGTCGGGCTACGTGAGGTCCAATGGAACCCAGCGCGTCAGAGGAACCTGGCTCCATGACTGCTGATCAGCGGGTTCGCGCGGTGGAGCCCACTGAGAGGCGTAGCTGGGAGGCCGTCCGCCTGATGGCGGACCATCCACCACGCTGGACCAACCCGAACAAGCAGGTGGTGTTCGACATCGCCTGCTCGACTGGTTCGCCAGTTGCGGGGCGGATCGAGTACTCGCGCTGGCCAGAGCTACCGCTGCCCGAGCGGATCTTGCAGCTGGGCCCGACCGTCGTCAGCCAGGCGCCGGGCTTCTACCCCTACGCGGCGGAGCCGGAGCTACCCGGCGCAGTCGCCTGGCACGTCAACTTCGCCGCCTGGGAACTGTTCGGGTGGTACGCCGGCGGCTCGGCCGCGCAGGATGAGCTCCAGGTCGCCGAGCATCCCGTCCTTGCCTCGATCCGCGAGGCGCTCCTCGCCGAGGGCGCGGTCGCTCGGACGGTGGTCGCTGGCCGGCCGACCCCGGTCCTTGTCCGCGGCGCCGAGCGCCGCGTCCGGATCGACACCCAGCCAGACGCGGCAGCCGGTCGACCCGACGGGATCTACGGGCGCCACTTCCCGTCCGCGACCACCGCGGTCGTCGCCCGGGCCACGACGAGGATCGACCCACCGACCATCTCGAACATCCTGGCGATCGCGGCGATCAACCACCGGGGTGGCGAGTACACCGCGGACCAGATCGCCTGGACCCTGTCCACCGCCTACAGCGGCTTCCGGGCGGCGGTGCTGGAGGCTCGGACGGTCGTGGGCGCAACCGCCATCATCATCCACACTGGCCACTGGGGCGGCGGCGCCTTCGGCGGGGATCGCGTGCTGATGGCCATCCTTCAGCTCGCTGCCGCCTCGCTGGCAGGGGTGGACCGGCTCGTCTACCACGAGGGCTTCAGCGAAGGCGTCGAGCCGTCCGGCGGGCCGGTCACCGAGGCGCGCCGCCGCTTCGCCGATCTGATCCCGGAGGACGGCACGGGCACGGCAGCGCTCATCGAGGATCTGGCCGGTCTCGGGTTCCGCTGGCGCGACTGACCAAGGACCGCGGGGTGCCACCTACGTTGCGCCTCGCCACACGAGGAGGACCTGCATGCGCCCAACACCTGGCGAGGTTCGCGAGATCCGGGTGGGAATGATGGCCTGATCTGGCCCCGGCGTGATGCTCAGGTGGCCCCACCCCCGACCGGTCTTTTGATGGCCTGAACCGGTCTGCGGTGCGGGCGGTCAGCCTCGGTCGGCACCTCGCTTCCGGGCCAGCTCGGTGGCCCGCAGCCGGTAGGAGGCGGAACCCGTCTTGGTGACCTCGGCCCGTGCCGGTGCGCCACAAGCTGCCGGCCTTGACACGGCCGCGTCATTGGCGACAGTCAGGGGGACCGGCGTGTGCCGGACGAATACGAGGCCAATTCATGACACGCCGTCCGCGCGGGTCCGACGGAGGTACTTGTCTCCTTCCGTCCAGTAGCATGGCGCTGTGGCGAGACCAGTCGGTGGCAAGGACTATCCGAGGACGCGACAGGAGTTCCGCGCGTTCTTCCCCGACGATGACCACTGCGTCGCGTTCTTGACGCGACTGCGCTGGCCCGATGGGTTCCGTTGCCCGGCGTGCTTGGGCGAGGGCTGGCGGTCGGCCCGGGGCCGCTGGACCTGCCGGGGCTGCGGGCGGCAGACCTCGCTCACCGCCGGCACGATCTTCGAGGGCACCCGCAAGCCGCTGCTCGACTGGTTCGAGGTCGCCTGGCGCGTCACGACCGCCAAGAACGGCGTGTCGGCGCTCGCGGTGTCCAGCGAGTGGGGCATGTCGCGCGAGGCCGGCTGGACCTGGCTCCACAAGTTCCGCCGGGCGATGGTGCGGCCCGACCGCGACCTGCTGACCGGCGAAGTCGAGGCGGACGAGACATTCCTCGGCGGCGCGGAGGACGGCGTGCGGGGACGACAGACCGTGCGCAAGGCCATCGTGCTCGTGATGGTCGAGAAGAAGGCCGGCGGCGGCTACGGGCGAGCGCGACTGGTGAGCGTCAAGGACTTCTCGGCGGCCTCGCTCCACCCGGCGGTGCAGGCCAACGTCACGTCAGGCGCGACCGTGATCACCGACTTCCACAAGGGCTACCTCGGCCTCGACCGCAAGGGCTACACGCACAAGCGCATCAACATCAGGGCGTCGGGGCAGACCGGGAGCGACCTACTGCCCGGCGTCCATCTCGTCGCGTCGCTCCTCGACCGCGTGTGGCTCGGGACCCACCACGGCGCGCTGCGCCGGCGGCACCTGGATGCCTATCTCGACGAGTTCGTGTTCCGATTCAACCGGCGCGGCAGCAAGGCACGCGGCCTGCTCTTCTACCGGCTGCTGGAAGGCGCGGTCTCGACTGCCCCGCAACCCTTCTCCGCCATCAGGGGAGGACGGTCGTGACTACCCCGTCACGGCGTGCTGCGCCGCTCCCGCGCGGGGCCGGCGGGGATGGAATCCGCGGACTGCGGGCCGATCCTCGTCCGCCTTGACTCGGCGCAGTGTCGCCCAGTCTGGGACGGCCAGCCAGTAGCCTGCGTGGGCGTCGTAGAACAGACGCCCCTCGACCGCATCCGCGAGATCAACGAGCAGCACCGTGTCCGCCTGCTCGGCGATCTGGGAGAACGGGGTGTCCCGGTGCGCCACGAGGCGCGACAGGATCAGGAACCTGCGCGCGTCTGTCTTGTTGAGGTCGGCGAGGATCTGGATCATGGCTGCCTCGGGTTCCGCGTTGCTGGACCAAGGATGGCGTCGAACGCTGCGGGGGTCAAGCCGAAGAGATCGCAGTGGTAGTCCCCCGGTCCATGATGGCTCCACACGAGCCATCCGCCGCTGGCGCGCACCGCGTTGAGCGTGGTGGTGCGGACGAACGCCTGCGGGATCGCCGCGACCAGATCCTCCCACGAGGCGTCCGGGTCGGACTGCACCGACCAGCTCCCGTCCTCGTCCAGCACGCGGGCGAGCCACTTCTCCTTGCCCTCGCCGCCGCGGACCACGATGGTCGCGTCCGGCCAGGTGTTCGGGGCGAGTGGGTCGTAGTCCTCGGGATCGCCCGGCTCCATCTGGTCCCCTCATGCTGGTGATTGGGCCGGACGTTGGCCGCTACACCTCGCGCCGTCAAGCGGCTCGACTCCATTGTCGCTTACTGGATCGAAGGAGACATGTATCACGCACAAAGCGGGCGGGTCTGCGAGTGAATCTTGACGTGTGCGCCGCCGCCGCCGAGAGTGCCATCGGTTCTGCCGCCGTCGGCAAGGAGTGCCAATGGTTGGGCCGCGATGTTGGCGGCGCGGTTTGGAGGCGCGAGCGCGTCCGACGGGAAACGAGTGCCCTTGGTTGCGCCCATGCCCCGGCAGAGGTTGAGCAATTCGTCACATGATCGGGTGCGGCACCCGTGACGGTCCCGACGCGTCGTCCCAGATCCCTGGGCGGTCGCTGCGATGCCCGCGTGACTGCCGCCGACGACGCCCTGCTCCGCATCGTCTCGTGGCAGGAGCTGGATGCGCTTGTCGCCCGCCTGGCCGGCTCCGTCGGCCGCGACTTCGATCTTGTCCTCGCGATCACCCGTGGCGGCCTGGTCCCCGCCGGGATGCTGGCGTATCGGCTGGACCTGCGCGAGATCCTCGTCGCAGGCGTCGTCTTCTACCGAGCCGATGGCAGCACGTTCGACGCCCCGCAGTTCGGCCAGTTCCCGGAGCCGGCGCTGCTCCATGGGCGGCGGGTCCTCGTCGTCGACGAGGTCTGGGAGACGGGCGAGACGATGGTCGCCGTGGTCGACCGTGTCCGCGCCGCCGGTGGCATCCCCACCACGGCCGTGATCCACTACAAGCCCGGACGATCCCGAGGGGGCCTGGCGCCGGATCAGTTCGCCGATCTTGCCGACGGCTGGATCGCGTACCCGTACAAGGCGGGCGGCTGAGGGACGGCGCGGGCGGCTGATCGTCCTCCGCGACCAGCCCATCGGACGTGGTGCCCCGCCGGCCCGCGGGCCCACCCTACCGCCGCCGCCTGCTACCGTTCGGCCGTGCCGCGCGCCATCCCCCTCCCGCCCATCCTGTCCGAGTCGTCGCTCGGCCGGCGGATGGCCATCGGGGCCCTCCTGCTCCTGGGCGTCTGGCTGCGGGTCAGCCACGCGGATGAGCACGGCTCCGACGTCCTGTCCGTGACGCATGCCGCGCTCAGCTGGGTGGGGATGGGCGAGAACCCGTACGGCCACGGGTACGCGGTATCGCAGCCACCGGGCGCCCCATTCGCGTACGGCCCACTTGCGCTCCTCTGGTACGCCGTCACGCCGGGCAACATCGAGCTGATCGTGTCGGTGCTCCTGCTCTTCATCATGGCGCTGGCCAATCGCCTGCTGGGGCTGGCGGGCCTGGCCCTCTGGATCCCGCTGGGGATCCTGGCAAACGACGGATCCAACGACACCAGCGCGGGTCTCTTCCTCCTGGGGGCGATGCTGCTCGCGGAGCGCCGCCCGGGGTGGGGCGCCGCCGCACTCGCGGGCGTCGTGGCATTCAAGCCGTACGCCCTGGCGTTCCTGCCGCCCCTGGTGGCCTTCGCCGGCCCCGGGGTGTTGATCCCGTTCGCCCTCGCCAGCACGATCGCCTGGGGCCCCGCGGTGCTGCTCTGGGGCGCCGGCAACATCGTGACCAGCCTGCGCATGGCGACCGACGTCCATGCCGCCGCCTGGTACTCGCTCGGGGAGTTGCTCAAGGTGGCCCACAGCCGCCGCGGAGCGTTGCTTGTCGTCCAGCTGGCCAGCGGCGCCGCGGCCAGCATCGTCAGCCTGCTGCTGGTCAGGAGCGCGCGGCGCATGGCGGTGTGGGGCACCGTGATCTTCGCGGCGACGCTGTTCACCGGCTGGTGGGCCACCGTGGCCTACTGGGCGGCGGTCGTCCCGCTCCTCGCCTGGCACGTGGATGCGTGGTTCGCGGACGCCGCGGGATGGGCGGCCCGCGTGGGCTCCGGACGGCGAGGAGAACCCGTCGCCGACCTGGCGCCCGCACCGGCACCTTCGGCCCCGGCGACCACGCAGGGTCGTGGCGCGCAGGTGGGTGCGGAGTAGCCAAGACCCCACCCCACGTGCCCCAGCCGGTGCATCAACGCACAGTCCGGGGGTGGTACTGGGCGCCGCTGCTGACCAAAGTACGGCTTGTTGGGAGCTTCCCTGAAAGGCGACACTCCACCCTGCAACCAGCAGCACGTCACCCTTGGGCTCACCGGGGGTCCGGACTCACCGAGTGTGGGCTGCACTGTCCATGGAAAGGGCGTCGATGGCGATCAACGAAATCGGACCGATGCTCACGGCGACCGAGGTGGCCGACATGCTTCACCTGCATGTCAACACCGTGAAGCGGCTCGGCGATCGCGGAGAGCTCCCCTTCTATCGCGTCTGTAAGCGCGGCGACCGACGGTTTCGCCTCGACGACGTGATGAAGTTTCTCTCGACGAACCGCTGACCGACCGCCTCGGCGCCGGAGCGCCACCGCGATCTGGCACCACGGGCCTGGGGCTCGTGGTGCCGTCGCGTCCGCGGGATGTTGCGCCGGCGGGCGTCGTGTCTGTAGCCGACCAGACGACTAGACGGTGCGGAGCGCCTCGCCGAAGATCTCCAGCCCTTCGCTGATCTCCGCGGAGGACACGTCGAGCGGCGGGATCCAGCGGATCACCTGGTGGGCAGGGCCGCAGCTGAGGATCAGCAGCCCCAGCTCCGCGGCGCGCTGCATCAGTCGGTCGGTGATCCCGCCGTCCGGCTCCCGGGTGGCGCGGTCCGTCACGAACTCCACGCCGATCATCAGGCCTGGCCCGCGCACGTCCCCGATCCGCTCGTCCTCGGCCGCGATCCGGCCCAGGCCTGCCCGCAGCTCGGCGCCGCGCAGGGCCGCGTTCTGGACCAGCCGCTGGCCGTGGATGGTCTCCATGACCGCGATGCCCGCGGCACACGAGACCGGGTTGCCCCCGTACGTGGAGCCATGCGCGCTCTTGCCCCAGCGATCCTGGAGCTCGCGCCGGGTGGCGATGGCCGACAGCGGCAGGCCGTTGGCGATCGCCTTGGCGATGCAGACCACGTCCGGGACGATCCCGGCATGCTCGAACGCCCACATCGTCCCGGTCCGCCCGTAGCCCGACTGCACTTCGTCGGCGATCAGCAGGATCCCGTACCGGTCGCATCGCTCACGGAGGCCCTGCAGGAACGCGGCGGGCGCCTGCTGGTAGCCACCCTCGCCCTGGACCGGCTCGATGATGATGCCCGCCACGGACGTCGGCGCGATGCTGGTCGCGAACAGGTTGTCCAGCGCGGCCAGGCACGTCTCCGTGGCAAGGGCCTCGTCGCCGCCGAAGTCGCGATAGACGGCCGGGAACGGCGCGATGTAGACCGAGGGCAGGAGCGGCTCGTAGCCGGTCCGGTAGTTGATGTTGGAGGTGGTGATCGAGGTGGCGCCCAGCGTCCGGCCGTGGAAGGCCCCGCGGAACGCGATGATCCCCGGCCGCCCGGTCACCCGGCGGACCAGCTTGAGCGAGCCGTCGATCACCTCGGAGCCCGAGTTGAGGAACATGACGGTGTCGATGGGGTCCGGCAGCGCGTCCGCCAGGAGCGTCGCGAGGCGGACCACGGGCTCGGCGAAGCCCATGGCGCCCGTTGGGCCAATCAGCTTGTCGACCTGCGCGTGGATTGCCGCACTGACGGCCGGGTGGCTGTGGCCCAGCGCGGTCACGGCGATGCCGTTCGCGAAGTCCAGGTAGGACTTGCCGGCCGTGTCCACCAGGCGGTGGCCGACGCCATGGCTCCAGCTGCGGTCGAAGTACCGCCCCAGGACCGGGCTGACATGGTCGGCGAGGGCAGCGAGATCGATCGGGGTTGCAGCGTCCATCGGCGGAGTATACGGTCCTCGCACACGCGGCCCGGAAGGGGGCCCCGGCCCGGCGACCCGGGTCGTGGCTCGCCCAGCCCTGCGCCGCCTTCGATGCCACCGACACAGCCAGCGAGGCAGCCCCACGTGATCGACTTCAGCCTGACCGACGAGAACCGGTTGGTCCGCCAGAGCGCCCGTTCGTTCGTGGAGGCCGAGATCCTCCCAAGCATCCGCGAATGGGACGAGCAGGGCGGCGCGCACCCGGAGGTCTTCGCCAGGATGGGGGAGATGGGCTTCCTTGGTGGACCCATCCCGGAGGCGTACGGCGGGAGCGGCCTGGACTACATCAGCTTCTCGCTCCTGTGCGAGGAGCTGGAGCGTGGCGACACGGCGTTCCGGGTGGTCCAGAGCGTCCACGTGGGGCTCAACTCGCTGACCGTCCTGCAGTGGGGCACCGAGGAGCAGCGACAGCGCTGGCTCGTGCCGCAGGCACGCGGCGAGAAGCTGGCGACATTCGCACTCACGGAGCCGGGCGTGGGCACCGACGCGGGTGCCATCCAGACCACGGCACGGCGAGAGGGAGACCACTACGTCCTCAACGGCGCCAAGCAGTGGATCAGCCTCGCGGACATCGCGGACCACTTCCTTCTGTTCGCGACCATGGACCGGGCGAAGAAGCACAAGGGCGTCACGGCGTTCCTGTTGAAGCGCGGGATGCCCGGCCTGACGACCGGGACCATCCACGGGAAGCTGGGCATCCGGGCCGGCAACACGGGCCTGATCACGCTCGACAACGTGCGTGTCCCGGTGGAGGACCGGCTGGGCGAGGAGGGCGAGGGCTTCGTCATCGCGATGAGCGCGATCGACCAGGGGCGGTTCACGGTCGCTGCCGGCGCCGTCGGCCTGGCCCAGGCCTGTTTGGACGCCTCGCTCAAGTACGCCCACGAGCGCGAGACCTTCGGCCAGCAGATCGGCCAGCACCAGCTGGTCAAGCAGATGATCGCCAACATGGCCAAGGGCACCGAGATCGGCCGGCTCCTGGTCTGGCAGGCGGGCGCGCTCAAGAACCGGGGCCTTCGCAACACCCGCGAGACGTCGCTGGCCAAGTGGCACGCCACGGAGCACTCGGTCCAGGCGGCGCTGGACGCCATCCAGATCCACGGCGCCAATGGCTATTCGAACGAGTTCCCGGTGGAGCGCTACCTGCGCAACAGCAAGGCGGCGGTGATCTACGAGGGGACCAGCCAGCTCCACACGCTCGTCCAGGGCGACTACGCGCTGGGCTACCGGCAGGACAAGCCCATCCGCTGCGAGCCGTGGCCGGCCCAGGGGTTCGAGCGGGGGTAGGTGCGCCGACCGCGGGAAGCGGAACGGGCGGCCGAAGCCGGCTTCGCTCGGGCTGCCGGGATCAGGCGGCAGCCGACACCGGCGCTCGCCTGGGCCGCCGGATCCGGCCCTGCGCGATCGCGACACCGAGGAGGACCACCAGGGCGCCCGCCGGCTCGTTCGCCGATACCGGTTCGGCGAGGAACAGCACACCAGCCACCACGGCGACGAATGGCGTGACGTACGTGACCGAGCTCGCCACCGCCGCGCCCACCACAGCGATGACCTGCGTGTTCAACGCGTACGCCACGCCGGAGCCCAGCGCGCCCAGGGCCAGCATGCCCAGCGCGGTGTCGATGGCGATGGGGAGGCGGATGGCTCCGCCGCCCAGCAGCACCTCGCCCGCCGCGACTGGGACCAGCAGGGCCGCGCTCATCACCACCTGCCCGGTCGCGATGGCGAGCGGGCCCGGGCCGGCCGGGATGATGTGCCGCCGGCTGTACGGGTACGCGATCCCGTAGCAGACGATCGCGCCGACGCACGCGAGCACGCCCGGGAGCTCGCCCCCGCCGATCCCGTTCCACGCCCCCAGCACCACCAGGATCCCGGCGAAGCCCACCAGCAGGCCGGCCATCCGGTCCGGGGTGGGCCGCTCTTCGCGGAAGGCGACCAGCGTCGCCGCCAGGGTGGTGAGCGGCGTCGCGGCGTTGATGATCCCGGCCAGGATGGAGCTGACGCGGGTCTCGCCGTAGGCGAACAGGACGAACGGGATGCTCCCGAAGAGCAGGCCGGTCACCGCCAGGTGGCGCCAGATTGGGCCGCGCGGCAGCCTGGTGCCGGTGACGCGGCAGAGGAGCAGGAGCGTGGCCGCGCCGATCGCCAGGCGGCCGAACCCCACCTGGATGGGCGTGAACGACTGCAGCCCCAGCTTCATGAACAGGAACGAGCAGCCCCAGATCCCGCCGGCGACCAGCAGGAGGGCCTGCCACGGGACGCGAGAAAGGCCGGACCTGGTGGGCGCGGAGGCGGCGCCGGGAGGCGTCATGCCGCCCGGGTCGGCCGGGTTCGTCATGCCCGGGCCCGTCATGCCGCCGGCGAGCCGGCCGGCCGGCACGCGCGGCAGGGCCGATAGCCGGCGGCCGACGCATCGCGGAGCCCGCGGAAGGAGACCCGGTGCGCCGCCGTGATGCGCCGGGCGTGGTGACAGGTGGGCAGGCAGACGATGTGCGTGGTGTCCGATCCCACGTAGCGGATCCCGGCCCGGGCATCCGCCTCCAGCGCGTCGGGGTCGAGGCCCTCCACCTGCAGGATCCGGCGCTTGTTCTCGGGTCCGCCCATGGAGTAGTTGCCCAGCAGCCCGTCGCTGCGGACCACGCGGTGGCACGGGACCACCAGCGGGATCGGGTTGTGGCCCAGGGCCGTCCCCACCGCGCGGACCGCCGCGGGCCTGCCGATCTCGGCGGCGACCCAGCCATACGGCCGGATCTCGCCGTGGGGGATCTCCAGGGTCTTGCGCCAGACCGCCTGCTCGAAGTCGGTGGCGCCGCGCAGGTCCAGTGGGACGTCGGCGCGACGGTCGCCCGTCAGTCGGCGGTCGATCAGACGACGGAGGGCGGTCGGGACTCCGGCGGCTCGGTGGAGCGGCCGGCGATGGTCCGCCACGAAGTGTTCTTCGAACGCGGCAGGATCCACGGGCAGCGAGATGGCCGAGACGCCCCGGCCGTTCCACGCGACCAGGATCTCGCCGAGCGGGGAGGGGAGCGTGGCCCAGGCGTCGGCGAGGCCCACCTCCACCAGGACGGCGGGTGCGAGGGTCGCGGGGGCTGGGCTGACGAGGCCGGCCAGCGCGGCCTCGATGGCGCCGGGGGTATCGCCGGCGGGCGGGGCGGGTGGATGCGTGCGGCTGGTGGGGCGTTGCGTGCGGCTCATGCGGTCAGCTCCGGGCGTTCGGCGGCTCGCTCGGCCTCGAGCTGGGCGCGCAGGTTGGCGAGGCCCCGATGGACCTGCGCCTTGACGGTGCCGACGGGGCGCCCCAGCGCCTCGGCGATCTCCTCGTACGACAGGCCGTCGACGTGGCGGAGGACGACGGCGGCGCGCTGCGCGGCAGGGCAGCGGCCCAGGCGCTCCGTCCAGTCGCGGGCGGTGGCGGCGCGGAGGGCCGCGGTCTCGGGGGCCTGGCGAAGGCCCTCGGCGGGTTGGAGGCCGGCATCCAGCAGTTGCTCGAGGGCCGCGGGTGGGCGGCGGTCGGCCGCGTTGCGACGCCGGTTCCGGGCCAGGTTCACGACGATGGAGGCCAGCCACGCCCGGAGGCGGACCTCCCGGATTCGCGCGGCGTCCCAGGTGGCCATGGCCCGGTAGGCGCGGACAAACGCGTCCTGGGCAACCTCTTCGGCGTCCCGGGCATCGCCCAGCAGGCGCAGGGCAACGGAGTAGAGCCGGTCCTGGTGGGTCAACACCAGGACCTCGAAGGCGCCGTCCAGGTCATGGGCCAGGCGTGCGGCCAGTTCGTCATCGTCCATCGTCTCCAACAACACGGCCACGGCCGGAATGGTTGCACGTCCGGCCACCGGATCAGGTGCGACAATCTCCGGGACGTGCGCACCGACGGCAGATCCCCCGAAGAAGGGTCGCACCCTGTCCCGGGCCCGGCGGCCATTCGGGACCTGGACCGCGCCACGCTGCGGCTGTTGATGGGGAACGAGGCGAGGCTGCATGCCACCGGCGGTCGCGAGCTGCGCGACCTGGGCGATGGCATCCTGCTGCTGGATCGGCGTGACGCGGAGCCGTACTGGAACCGGCTGGTGGCGCCCGAGTGGCCGGAGGATCGGGCCGGGTTCGCCCGCGCGGTGGACAACACGATCACGATCTTCGCGACCCTGGGCCGGCTCGCGCACATCTGGCCGTATCCCGGCCGGAACCAGCCGCGCGACATCGTCGATCGCCTGGTGCGGGCAGGCTTCGACAACATGGGCAGCGATCACCTGATGGTCCTCGGCGACCCGGGCCCCGCGGTCAGGCGGGCGGTCCAGCCGCTCGCGAACGGGGTCACCGTGGAGCGCTTCCACCGGGTGACCGCCGCCAGCCTCGATGCCGCGCCGAGCATCGCGCGTGTCCTCGCGGAGGCATTCGCGGTGGACGACGAGCGGCGCTCCTCCATCGAGCTGGAGACGGTTGGCTCGCTCGAGGGCTCGGTGCTCCACGTTGTCCTGGTCCGCGTGGACGGGCAGCCGGCGGCCGTCGCCAAGCGCTCGACCATGGACGGCATCAGCTACCTCTCCTCGATCGGCACGCGACCGCGGTTCCGACGCCGTGGGCTGGGGGGCCTTGCCACGGCCATCGCGACCGCGGATGCCGCCGAGGCCGGCAGCACGTGGACCTACCTGAAGGTCGACATCCGGAACCTGGACGCCCAACGCCTGTATGCCGCCCTCGGCTACGCACGGGTCCCGGGCCAGGTCGACGACCTGCTGCTCCGCCGGTGAGCCGGCAGGGTCTCGGCCGCGACGGGCCGGCCGAGGTGCCTGGGCTCGCCGACCAGCTGGCAGCCGACGGGCACCGCATCGTCGGCGAGCTGGCGGGCCGGGAGCGGCTGGCGCTGGTGGGCGTGGGCTGGGCAACGGTCGAGCTGGCGCGGGCCGTCCGGGAGTTGACCGGGGCCCTGGGCCGGGCGCTGGAGCTCCCGTTTGGGCCGGCACCGGATGACCCGGCGATGGGCGCGTACTGCGAGGTGGGCCGGCTCGTCGGCGGTCTGTGGCTGGTCCTCATGGAGCCCAACACGGAGGGCCGGCTGGCGGGCTGCCTGGTTCGTTTCGGCGAGGCGACGGTGATGGCCTACGCGGCACGGATCCCGGGCCGCCACGCGCTGGAGGGACGCGCGCTTGCGCCGGCGGCGCCCGGCCCGCTGGGTCCCGAGCGGCACATCGCAGGCGGTCGGCGCGGCCCACATCTTGTCCTGCTGGACGAAGCGGTCGGTCGCGCTACCATCCGGCCATGAACGACCAGCATCCGGCCATCAATGACCTGCCAGGCGCCGCCATCCGCGCGGCCGGACCCGCCGACGCCGAGCGCATCGCGGCCTTGCTCACCGACGAGGGCTACCCCGCGGGGACGTCGGACATCGTGGTGCGCCTGGAGCGCTTCGCCGGCCATGACGGCGGGGTGATCGTGGCGGACGTGGACGGCGAGGTCGTCGGCTTCGTGGCGATCCACCTGATCCCGCGCTTCGAGCACGGCGACCAGGTCGTGCGGATCCTCGCCCTCGTCGTGGATCCGGGGGTCCGCGACCGGGGCATTGGGCGGCAACTGATGGATGCCGTGGAGGGCATCGGCCGCGAGCGTGCCGCCGCGTTCCTGGAGGTCACGGCCGGCCACCATCGCCCCGACGCGCGGCACCTGTTCGAATCACTGGGCTACGACGCCGGCCTGACCGCCTACTTGCGCAAGCGGCTGTAGCCCCCTGGTCTCGCGGCCACGGCGAGGCTGGTGCACGGGGAGGGTGGGGCACCCAACCCGGCGCCAGGCGCCGATGTCCGCCGCTACCAGCGCTCCTGGTGGACCAGCTCGTCGATGGTCTTGCGGCCGCCCGGCTTGTTGGGGCGATCCAGCGCGGAAGGATCCGCCGGGTAGCCAAACGAGATCAGGTACTCGCAATGGTGCGAGCCCGGGTAGTCAAGGAGCGTCCGGGCAAGGTCCTGTTCGTAGACGGTCGCCGGCACACTCCCAATTCCCAGCTCCCAGGCCGCCAGCATCATGTTGGCCGCCGCCAGGCCCAGGTCGAACATGATCGAGAGCGCTGCGTCGGGCGCCCGCGGGTCGGGCGTCACCAGCGCGACGGCCAGGGTGGCGCCCGCCAGGTGTCCGGCCCACGGCCCCACGGCGGCCAGCTGGGCCAGGTGCTCCGCGTCTCGGCAGACGACGAACTCCCAGCGCTGCAGGTTCTTGGCGCTTCCGGAGCGCCGGCCGGCCCAGAGGATCCTGTCCAGCGCCTCGGCGTCGATGGGCCGGGGGTCAAAGCGGCGGACGGCACGCTTGGTGGCGATCGCGGTTCGAACGTCCATGGGCTGCGGCTCCAGGGGTCAGGCGGGGCGGGGCGGGAAGATCCGGATCAGCGCGGACAAGGTGGCCACGGCGCGGGCCGCGGTGCCGAGGCGTTCGATCGCCCCCGGGTCTCCTCGCGTCGGGGATGGCCGGCATGCGGTCAGGCTTCGTCGCCTGCCGGTCGTTGGTCGGCAGGCGCGCTCCCGGTCACGATACCCGCCAGCGAACGCAGGCCGCCGGGCTCCGCCGACACGGCGCCAAAGCGATGCTCACCGTCGGGGAGCCGGACCGCCTCCACGGCCGCCGCACGGGCCGCCGCCTCCCAGGGGTCGAGGGTGCCGCCGAGGTGTTTCGCGAAGAAGCGGCCGAGGGCCGCCCGATACGCGGCGTGCTCGTACAGCCAGCTGTGCTGTCCGCCCTCGATCACCAGGCGATCCACGACGCGCGCCGGGTTCGACCGGGCCGCCATGGCCAGCCGGTCCAGCTCGGCCAGCGGCACCACCCGGTCCGCGGATCCGTGGACGAGGAGCACGGGCCCGCGATAGCGCGCGATGGCCCGCGACGAGGCGATCCCCTCGGCCCGGTGGCCGCGCGGGCGCAGGTAGATCCGGGTGGTCAGCCACGCGAGCGGCCATGCCACCGGGCCCGGGATGGGGAGCCGGGCCAGGCGAAACGTCTCGCGTGTCAGGCGATCCGGGTCACCGGGCGTGGACGTCGCGACGACCGCCGCCACGCGGCTGTCCGAGGCCGCCGCCAGGAGCCCGCCGATTGAGCCCATGGAATGACCCAGGATCCCGCCGACCGTGACCTCGGGGCGGGCCAGGAGCGCGTCGAAGCCGCTCGCGGCGTCGGAGCCAAATTCGCCTGCGCTGATCGGCATGATCTCGCGCTGGTTGGCGCCGTGGCCCCGGATGTCGATCGTGAGGCAGTGGAAGCCCGCCGCGTGCAGGACCTGGACGTTGGGCAGCGTGCGGTCGCGGGCGGACTCCCAGCCGTGGATCAGCAGGACGCCCGGCCCCGGGCGTCCGCCCTCCGCCGGCACGAACCAGGCCGGCAGATCGAGCCCGTCGGCCGTCCGGACCATCAGGTCATCGAACGCGAGGCCGAAGTCGGCCGGCGTGTAGCCGGGTGGATGCGGCTGCGGCGTGCCCGCCCGGTCGCGGTAGACGTGGGCGAACCGCCACGCAAGTGCCAGCGGCGCGCCGACCAGCGCGGCGATGAGGCCCGTTCGGCGAAGACGTCCCATGTGCGGAGGGGACACCAGCGCGGCGGTGCTGTCAAGCGCGCGGCGTACACTCACCCCGTGCCGAAGCGCGATCCACACGACATCCTCGGGGTCGAGCGCGGCGCCAGCCTGGCCACGGTGAAGGCGGCCTGGCGTCGCCTCGCCCGCGCCCATCATCCCGACCTCTCCGCCAGCGATCCGACCGCGGTGCGTGCGGCCACGGCGCTGATGGCGGAGATCAACGCCGCCTACGACCAGCTCGTGGCCGACGATGCGGAGCGCCGGGCCGGGCTGCGCGACCCCCACGCCCCCGGTGGCCGTGGGTTCGGGAACGCGTCGACCGGTGGAGCCGCCACGCCCGACGCCCCGCCTCGACGATGGCCTGGACCGCCGCCACCACGCCCATCGCGTCCAGTCACGGGCCGTGTCGACACCTCCGAGACGCTGCGGCCGCGCAACACCACGACCGGACCGGGGGCCCGCTCCGCCGCCGGTGCGATGGATGGCTCGGCGCCCCCGCCCCCGCCCCGTGCCCGCCCACCCGATGCCCGCCCACCCCGCGCCTCGGATCCCACCGGCCCGGTGCGCCGCGGCCAGGTCCACCAGTGGACCCCGCCGCCCGAAGTGCCGCTCGGGGAGGCGCAGGCCGTCGAGCTTGGGTTCGGGAAGTTCCACGGCCACACCCTGGGCCAGGTCGCGGACTTCGAGCCGTCGTACATCGACTGGCTGTCGTCCACGCCCGGCCACGACCCCGACGTGGTGGCCGCGGCCCGGGTGATCCGTCGCCGCCTCGACGAGCTGGGGATCCGGCGCCCCGTCCGGATCTCGCGCCGTCCGATGATGTCGCCGGATTGAGCCGTCCGGGTGCGGTCCCGGCCGGGATGCCGCTTGCGGCGCGCCCCGTGCGAACCCGGTACGCTCTGGTCATGCCCCATCGCCTCCGGCCCGTCGCGGCCAGCCTTCGTGTTGCCGTCCTTGTCCTGGTCCTCGCGACCATGCTGGGCGCCTGCTCGGCCGCCGCGCCGTTCGATCCGGCCGGCCCATGCGAGGTCAACGGCAAGCTGGTCGACGGGCGTGCCCCGGGCGCCTATGCGGACATGGAGGCCCTGCTCCCCGCCGCCTATGACGGCCGCGCGCCCAACCGGCTCGACTCGGGCCGGACCTGCACGCCGGCCAACCTGGGGACGATGCTGCCCCGTGGCGTCTCCACCGTGCGCTTTGCCGGCGGTCTCTGGGAGGTGGGGGAGCGGAGCGGCGTGACCCTCGCCCTGTTCACGGCGCCCACGCTGACCAGCACGATCCTGTTTGAGTTCTACGAGACCGGCGCACGCACGGCGTCCAAGACGGACGCGATCCAGGCGAGCGACGTGACCGTGGGAGGGCTCGCCGGCCGCCGTCTCGACGTCCTCAACGACGAGTCGTACCAGACCATCATCACGTGGCCGGCCGGAAGCGGGAGCGTCCGCGTCGTGCTCGTCGGCAGCGACGTGCGTGAGACGGTCGCGCGCCAGGTGCACGAGGACCGCGTCACCGCCGCGCTGGCCGCCTGGGCGGCGCCCCGCTAGCCCGAGGCGGCGCCCCGGCCCGGCCGCGCCCTCCCGGTTCGCCCGCCGGCCCGTCCCCAATCGCCGATCCGACGGGCGCCGGGCACCCGCGTCTCGGGCAGGACCCTTGGAGCCCGGTGCTAGAGTCAGGCCATGTCAGACCCGTCTCGGGACCCCGACTGGTCCGAGCGCCTGCGTGCCTGGGATGCCGGGCCGCTGCGCCGCTCCCTCGCGAACGGCCCCGAGCGCCGCGACCGCTTCTCCACCATCAGCGACGTGGAGATGGAGCGCCTCTACGGCCCCTGGTCATTGCGGGCCGGCGCCCACGGCGGGCCGGCGGTCGCGGCGGGTCCCTCCGGCGAACCCGTCGGCCCGGGTGGCCCCACCGCCGTGGACCACCTCGGCCGCCCGCTCGAGCCCGGTCCGTGGGCCGACTTCGACCCCCTCCGCGACGTGGGCCTCCCCGGAGAGCCGCCCTTCACCCGCGGCCTCCATCCCACCGGCTACCGCAGCCGCCCCTGGACCATGCGGATGTTCGCCGGCTTCGGCGCCGCCGAGGACACCAACGCCCGGTTCCGCGACCTGCTGGCGGCCGGGCAGACCGGCCTGTCCGTCGCGTACGACATGCCAACCCTGTACGGCTACGACACCGATTCGCCCGAGGCCGAGGGCGAGTTCGGGACGTGCGGCGTGGCCGTCTCCTCCCTCTCCGACATGGAGGTCCTGCTGGCCGGGCTGCCGCTGGACCGCGTCTCCACGTCGATGACGATCAACTCGCCGGCCGCCCCGATCTGGGCGATGTACATCGTGGCCGCGGAGAAGGCCGGCGTCCCCCGGGCGGCGCTGGAGGGGACCATCCAGAACGACATCCTCAAGGAGTACGTCGCCCAGAAGGAGTACCTGTTCCCGCCCGGGCCGTCGATGCGCCTGGTCACGGACACGATCGAGTTCGGCTCGCGCGAGCTCCCGCGCTGGAACACGATCAGCATCAGCGGCTACCACATCCGCGAGGCCGGCTCTACCGCGGTCCAGGAGCTGGCCTTCACGATCGCGGACGGCATGGCCTACGTCGAAGCCGCCCTCGCGCGCGGGCTGGCCGTGGACAGCTTTGCGCCGCGCCTCAGCTTCTTCTTCAACTCGCACAGCGACTTCTTCGAGGAGATCGCCAAGTTCCGCGCCGCGCGGCGGATCTGGTGGAAGCTGATGACGCGCCGCTACGGGGCCCGCGACGAGCGGTCCACGTGGCTGCGCTTCCACGCTCAAACCGCCGGCGTCTCCCTCACCCCGCAGCAGCCGCTCAACAACCTCACCCGGGTGGCCCTCCAGGCGCTGGCGGCGGTGCTGGGCGGGACCCAGTCGCTCCACACCGACGCGTATGACGAGGCGCTCGCGGTCCCCACCGCCCAGGCCGCCCTCCTGGCGCTCCGCCAGCAGCAGGTGATCGCGGAGGAGACGGGCGTCGCCAGCACCGTGGACCCGCTGGGTGGCAGCTGGTTCGTGGAGTCGCTGACCAACCAGACGGAGCGGGCGGTCTGGGCCTACCTCGACGAGATCGACCGGCGCGGCGGCATGCTGGCCGCGGTGTCGGACGGCTACCCCCAGCGCGAGATCGCGGACGCGGCGTACCGGTTCCAGCGCGAGGTGGACGCGGGCGAGCGCCGGATCGTGGGCGTGAACGCCTACCTGGACGCGAACGAGGTGACCGGCGTCCCCATCCTGGCGGTTCCGCCGGGGGCCCTCGAACGCCAGCTGGCGCGCCTCCAACGGACCCGGCGCGATCGGGATCCGGAGGCGGTTGCCGCCGCGCTGGCCGGGCTCCGCGATGCGGCCGCTCGGCCCGAATCGTCCGAGACCAACCTGATGCCCCACTTCATCCGCTGCGCCGCCGCGTACGCGACCCTGGGCGAGCAGTGCGCGGTCCTGCGCGAGGTCTTCGGCGAGTACCGCGAGTCGGCAGCGGTCTGAGGCTCTGGCGCCGTTTCGCGACGATCGCGTCGCCGGGGTACGACGACACCCGCGGCGACGACACCCACGGCGGCGGCACCCGCCCGCGGTACCATCCGGGCATGTACACCGATTCGCTCGAATTCCTCGACGAGGAGCGCGACGTCTGGTCGCCCTTCGAGGCGCTGGACACGCTCACCGACGAGCAATTGGCCGTGCCCCGGGCCGGCGCCCACGGCTGGTCCGGCCGCGACCTGATGGGCCACCTCCTGGCCTGGCAGCAGATCGCCCTGGAGGTGGCCAAGGAGCTGGCGGTCAACGAGACCAGCCGGACCAAGCAGTGGTCGGACGAGCAGTGGGCCGCCCGCGGCGACGAGATGAACGACACCATGGTCGCCGAGTGGCGCCAGCTCCCCGTGGACGAGGTCCGCGCTCGCTTCCGTCAGGTGCCCGGCGAGCTGCGCGGCTACCTGACGGTGGTGCCGGAATCGCGCTGGCTGAAGCATCCGCGCCACCTCAAGTTCTTCCTGACCGAGACCACCAGCCACTACGAGGCGCACGCCGCCGACCTGGCCGCGATCCTCGCGGGAGCGGGGCGGTGAGCCCGATGCCCGGCCGCGGCGCAGACGACGCCGGGGACGACGTCCTCGACCCCGACGACCTGGACGACACGGATGACGACGGCGATGAGGGCGACGACGCGGCCGACGGCGGCCCGATCGACGAGGTCGAAGGCGAGCTTCCCGAATCGCTGGAGGAAGCCCTGCTCGACATTGCCCCGGAACTGCCCGGACTGACCGTCAGGGGCACGGGGTCGCACCTGGAGTTCCTCGTCGGCGACCGGGTCGTCGCCACCCTCGACGGCTCGATCGCCGAGTTCCGTCTCGATCGCCCCGTCGCGGCCGCCGCGCTGCGGACGCCGGGGACGCGGCCCTCCCGGCTCGCGCCGGATCGAATCGCCTTTGAGCCCGCGGAGCTGGACCTCTACGCGCTGGACCGCGCCGTGGCCTGGCTCAGGAGTGCCGTCCGCAACGGCGGCTGATCGGCGCCCAAGCCCGGCCCCGGAATCGAAACGACCCCGGCAGGGCCGGGGTCGTTGGATCGCCCGAAGGGGGCTCAGGCGCGGTTCATCGGGTTCAGGCGTCCGTCTTGGCGTAGTCCGCCAGGCCGAACTGCTGCTCCAGCTGCTCGAGCGGGCGGAAGCCCACGACGCCCATCGGCGGGACGCCGGGCCGGAAGAACGCGATCGTCGGGATCGACATGATGTTGAACATCTGGGAGAGCTTGGGGTTGGCATCGACGTCCACCTTGACGACGTCGACCTGGCCCTCGTACTTGGCGGCCAGCTTCTCCATCTCGGGCGCGACCATCTTGCACGGCCCGCACCAGACCGCCCAGAAGTCGACGACGACCGGCTTGTCGGCCTTGAGCACCAGCTCCTCGAAGTTCGCGTCGGTTGCCACCTTGATGGCCATGGTGATGAGTCCTTTCTCCCGCTCGGGGTCGGGAAGTCGCAGTCTCGCCCTCAGCGGGCGATGCTTTGGATGAGCCGGTAGGCCTCGATGACCCGCGGGTCGGCGAGGCGATAGAAGATGGTGTTGCCCTCGCGCCGGGTCGCTACGAGCCCTGCGCTCCGGAGCACCGCCAGGTGCTGGCTCATGTTCGGAACCTGGCACCCGACGCGGACGGACAGGTCGCTCACGGAGAGCTCGCCCGCGGCGAGGGACTCCAGCACGCACAGCCGCTTGGGATCGGAGAGCGCCCGGCCCACGGCCGCATAGCGCAGTCGTTCTCCGTCGCTCGACACCCTGGCTTCGATCATGCCCGGAGTGTCTCACTGATTGCGCAAACACGCAAGTATCGCCATGTCGTCCCTGGCGCCTGTATCCTCCGCCCGTGAGCCTGCCCAGCGCCGCTACCAGCGCGTTTGACCTGCCGGGCGCCCGCGAGGTCGTCGGGCGCGGCTTCGAGCTGATGCTGGCCGCCACGAGCCAGCTCCGGCGCGTATCGCTCTACTTCGGCGCCCTCTTCCTGGCCTTCCTGGGGCCGTTGCTGGTGCTGGGCGTCGCGGTGGTGCTGGTCGCGCCGCCGGAACTACGAGACCTGGTGCGGGTCGTGCAATCCGGGGGCCAGGCGAGCGGGCTCGCACCGATCCGCGATCCCGAGTGGGCCAGCGCGTTCATGCTGTTGATGCTCGGGCTCTACCTGGGCATCGCCGGGGCGGGCCTGGTGGCGCTGGAAGGCGGAATCGTGGGCATCGCCATCCTGGCCGGCCACCGGCTGAACCGGCCCATAACGCTGCGCCATGCCCTGATCCGCTCGCGGCAGGTCTTCTGGCGGGTCGTGCGCGCCTCGTTCCTGCTGGGCATCATCTCGTCGATCGTCCAGGTGCTGGCCGGTGGGATCGTCGGGGTGGCCAATCTCCCGGGCGACGCTCTGACGATCATCACGCTCGCCGTCTCGACCCTCGTGGCCGCCCCGTTCTGCTACTCCCAGGCGGGGATCGTGCTGGGTGACGTCGGGGCGCGGGAGTCCATCCGGCGGTCGGTCCGGCTCTTCCGGGCGCGGCCTCGGACCGCGCTCGTGATCGCGCTCTTCCCCGCGGTCTTTGGCGGCATGATCCAGCTCTGGGCGCTGTCCACGGGCGGCGAGGTGCTCCTCATGCTCGGCCAGGTGACCAACCTTGGCTTCGAGACGGACACGCTCCACTCGGCGGTGACGGTGGTGGTCCTCCTGGCGGCCATCACCGCGACGGGGAGTCTCTTCTTCACGCTCGGCGCGCTGTTCGCGGCGCCGCAGGTTGTCACGTTCCTGGGGCTGACGCACTATGCCGGCGGCCTGGACCGCGCGGCCCCGCCTGCCCCTCCGGCACCGGCCGCCACGCAGCGGGGGCTGGCCCCGCTGCCGGTCATCCGCCTGTCGCCCCGGCCACCGATGCTCCCTGTCCGCGCCGCGCCGGCTCCGCCCGCGCAGGTGGCCGCCCGGCGGGACCCGGGCGCGGGGTTCCATTGGGTCACCCGGCCGATGCTGGCGGCGATCGTCGCGGGCGCGCTCCTTGGTCTCGCGGGGATCGCGCTGGCCGCCGCAAGCCTCTAGGGCCCAGGCCTGCGGGCGGGCCTCAGTCGAAGCCCAGCTCCTCCAGCCGGTCGTCGTCGATGCCCATGTGGTGGGCCAGCTCGTGGATGACCGTGACCTGGACCTCGTCCATCAGGTCCTGGGGATCGGGGAAGTCCTCCTCGAGTGCCCGCCGGAAGAGCGTGATCCGGTTGGGGACCTGGAGGTAGTCCGCCTGGTATTCCGTGCGCGGCACGCCCTCGTACAGGCCGTACAGCTCGTCGTCCGGGCCCAGCTCGTTCTCCTCGCGCTGGGCGGGGCTCAGGCCGTCGGCGATGACGATGGCCACCTCGTCGAGCACGTCGGCGAAGGGGGAGGGGATGCCGTCCAGGGCGCGCTCCACCAGCTGCTCGAACCGGCCGGGGCGGCCGGCGGGCCTGGCGCTTCGGGAGCCGCGGCGGCGCTTGGTCATGTCCCCCGTATCCTAGTCGGCGATGCCCAACCTGCCGCCGTCCGCCCGCGAGCCGCAGGGCTTCATGGTCCGCGCGGACGAATCCACCCGGGTCCACTTCCTGGACTGGGGCGCGCCCGAAGCTGCCGGGGCTGACGGGGCCGAACCCTCCTGGGGCACCGAACCCGCCGTCCTCCTGCTCCATGGCCTGGCCGGCACGGCCTGGGCCTGGGCACCGGTGGCGCGCCGCCTGGCCGCCACGCACCGCGTCATCGCGCCCGACCTGCGCGGGCACGGCCTGTCCGACGCCCCGCCCGATGGCTACGACCCGGAGACCCTCGCGGCCGATGCGCTCGCGGTTGCCGAGGGCGCGGGCCTGCTGGGAACGAACGGCCTGATCCTCGTGGGCCACGGCTTTGGGGCCATCGTCGCGGCGACCGCCGCGGCGCGGCTGGGGGACCGGTGCGCCGGGCTGGTCCTGGTCGACGGCGGCTGGGAGGACGCCGAATCCGCCACCGGCCTGGAGCCCGCAGAGCTGCTTCGCGGCCTGGAGGAGCCGCCCGAAGTCCTTCGATCGATGGCCGCCTACCTCGCCGACCGACGCGACTTCGACCCTGCCTCGTGGGATGCCGACCAGGAGCGGGCCGCGCGCGCGGCGATCGTGGAGCTGCCGGCGGGCCGCGTGGTGTCGTCCGCGCGTGCCCACGCGCTGGCCGGCTGCGTGGACGCCATGTACGCGTACCGGCCCCATTCGACCCTGGCGGCGGTCACCGCTCCCATCGTGGTCATGGTGGCGATGGACGACGAGGCGGGCACCCATCGCCGGCTCCTGGCCCGGGCCCAGGACGCAATGGTGGCGGCCGGCCGCCCGGCCATGACCGTGATCGACCTCCCGTCGGTCGCCCACAACCTGGCCCGCTACGCGCCCGACGTGGTCGCGAACGCGATCGCCCCGGTGGCTCGGCCGCCCGCGACGTTCGCCCGCCCGCCCGCGGCGTACCATCCCGGATCATGACCGACGACCTGCCCGCCAACGTCCGCAAGATCGTCCAGGAGATCGAGACCGAGATCGGCGAGCTGCCGGCCGGTATCCGCCCCGAGGACCTCATCGCCGGTGAGATCAGCGGCGGCGGCTCCGGCGGGGGGCGCGGCAACGGGTCCGCCGCCGGGCGCGTGGAGGCCGCCGTCCGCGAGATCCTGGTGGAGATCGGCGAGGATCCCGACCGGCAGGGCCTGCTCAACACCCCGGAGCGCGTCCACCGGATGTACACCGAGCTGACCGCCGGCTACCACGTGGATGCCGACCGGCTGATCAACAACGCCATCTTCGACGTCGACTACAGCGAGATGGTGGTGGTCAAGGACATCCCGTTCTACTCGCTGTGCGAGCACCACCTGCTGCCGTTCTTCGGGACCGCGGCCGTCGCCTACATCCCGCGCGGGCGGGTGATCGGGCTGTCCAAGATCCCGCGGGTCGTGGAGATGTACGCGCGCCGGCTCCAGGTCCAGGAGCGGATGACGCAGGAGATCGCGTCGTTCGTCCAGGAGCGGCTCCAGCCGCAGGGGGTTGGCGTGGTGCTGGAGGCGACGCACCTGTGCGCCGTCATGCGCGGGGTCCGAAAGCCGGGCACGGTCATGACCACGTCGGCCGTCCTGGGCCTCTTCCGCACGGCCGACCGCACCCGCGCCGAGTTCTTCGCCCACCTCGAGCGCACGCCGCCGCGCCCGTAGGAATCCGGTGCGCGCAGCCGAGTCACCTGTATTGCGTTAACAGCGCCAACTCCCTATTGACACGGTGGGGGGGTCGCGTCAAGACTGCCCCTCCGCAGGGGTGACGGGGGTCACCGTTGCAGCACCATTGGGGTAGCTGGTTCGCGGCACGACGCGCCGCCCAGGAGAACCCACCCGGTTCTCCGACACGACGACATGCCAGGCTACGGGCCCGAGGGACGCTTGCTCTGAGGGGAGCGAGCGACGGAGGGATCGG
>CAIJPD010000008.1 GCA_903822495.1 uncultured Chloroflexota bacterium
CGGACGCGGGCGAGGGGGCGACCGCCGGGCCGACGCCGGCCCGCTCGCCCAGCCAGGGCCGCCCGCTCGCCCAGCCAGCGCCGCCCGCTCCCCCAGCCCACGCCGGCCCGCCACCGGGTCCCCACCCCCAATGACAGTGCGGGTCGGGGGGTGGTACGGTCGCGCCATGCCCGACAGCGTGCTCACGCCGGCCATCCGCGACGAGATCGCGCGTCTCGGCCGCGCCGACATCATGGTCGGGATCCCCAGCTACAAGAACGCCGGCACCATCGGCTACGTCGTGAAGGCCGCGCAGGCCGGGCTGGTCCAGTACTTCCCCGACCTCCGCCCCGTCGTCGTGAACTCGGACGCCGGCTCCCCCGACGGCACCGGCCGGGTCGTGGTGGACACCGAGCCCCCGGAGTACATCGAGCAGATCCTCCTGATCCGCCCCGCCAACAGACTGTCGCGCGTGTCGCTGACCTACCCGGAGATCGACGGCGTCGGCGGCAAGGGGGCGGCCCTCAAGACCATCTTCGAGATCGCGGCCGCGCTCCAGGTCCAGGCCCTGGTCGTCGTGGACAGCGACCTGCGCAGCATCCTCCCCGAATGGATCGAGCTCCTCGCCGGGCCCATCCTCAAGGGTGGCTACGACTTCGTCGCCCCGCTCTACACCCGCTACAAGTACGACGGGACCATCACCAACGCGGTCACCTACCCGCTCACCCGCGCCCTGTATGGGCACCGGATCCGTCAACCCATCGGCGGCGACTTCGGGATCAGCGGCGACCTGGTGCGCCACTACCTGGAGCTCGACGACTGGTCGACGGACACCAGCAAGTTCGGCATCGACGTCTGGATGACCACCCACGCACTGACCGGCGGCTTCGCGGTCTGCCAGGCCCGCCTGGGCGCCAAGGTGCACGACCCCAAGGATCCAGGGGGCGACCTGGGGCCCATGTTCCGACAGGTCGTGGGCACCATCCTCCGCCTCGCCGCCGCGCATCCCGAGAGCTGGCTCACCGTCCAGGGCAGCCACGCGGTCCCCGCCTACGGCTTTGACCGGATCGCCGAGCCGCCGCCCCTCGAGGTCAACACCGTGCGGCTCCTGTCGGAGTTCAACTCGGGGCTCCTGACGTCGGGCGCCACGTGGCGGACCATGTTCGCGCCGGCCACCGCCGAGGCCATCGTGGGCCTGGCCACCGAAGCAGGCCGGGTCGCCGAGGCTGGCCGGGCCCGCCTGGGCCTGGATGCCCCGGACGCGGACCCGTCCGCGCTCACGACGGACCAGATGGCCGACGCGCTGAGTACGTTCCACTTCCCGGACGATGTCTGGACGCGCGCCATCTACGACCTGATCGTGGTCGCCCGCGACCGCCCGGCCGAGATCGAGGCGCTCATGGCCGCGCTGGTTCCCGTCTACTTCGGCCGGGTGGGCAGCCTCATCGTGGAGAGCCGCCGCCTGGGCGCCGAGCAGGCCGAGGAGCACGTCGAGCGCCAGGCCCGCGAATTCGAGCTGCTCAAGCCGTACCTGGTGGAGCGCTGGCAGGAGCGCGCGTCGCGCGACACCGGCGGGCGAGAGGGTCGGTCCCGCTGATGAGCAACCTGCCGCTCCCGGCCCGGATCCTGATCCCCGTCGCCAACCCGGCCACCGCCGAGGAGCTGATCCGGCTGGGCGCCGACCTGCTGGAGGCCCGCGCCGGTGAGATCACCGCGCTGGGGATCGTGGAGGTCGCCGAAGGCACGCCGCTCTCCGAGGGCGCCACGCGGGCCCGCCACTCCCGCCGCCTGCTCCAGCGCGTCATGGGCTTTGCCCCGCCCGGCACCACCATCCGGCCCATCGTCCGGATCGGCCGGCGCGCCGCGGAGGGCATCATCGAGAGCGCCCTGGAGGAGGGCTCGGACCTCATCGTGTTCGGCTGGGGCGGCAAGCCCAGGGGTCCCCGCGAGGCGGGCGTCCCGAGCATCAGCGCCACCATCGACGAGGTCGTCCGTGACGCACCGTGCGACGTGGCCGTGGTGAAGCAGCGCGGCGGCGGCGAGATCTCCCGGATCCTGGTCCCCGTCCGCGGCGGCCCGCACGCCGAGCTCGCCCTCCGGTTCGCCGCCGCGATCGCCGCCCGGCACGACGCCCAGCTGGTGGTGCTCCACGTGATCCCACCCGGCGTCAGCCTGGCCGTCCACGCCCAGGCCGAGCACGCGCTGGCTGCCTTCGTCCGCCTCCACGCCGGCGACCGCGCGGTGGGCCTCCTGCGCGAGGCCGTCAACGTCCGCACCGCCATCCTGCGCGAGGCCGAGCGCTCGGACCTGGTGGTCATGGGGGCGTCGGCCGCCCCATCCGGCACGGATGGTCCATCCTCGCTCTTCGGCGCGCTGCCCGAAGCCGTCGCGGCCCGTTCGAAGACCAGCGTGGTCGTGGTCCGGACGCGCGAGGCCATCTCCCGCCAGACCTTCGACGCGCTGGCACAACGGGCGGAGACCCTGGCGGCCGCGGATCGCGCCGCCGAGGAGGCCCGGGCCATCCCGGCGCGCGTCGAGCGCTGGTTCGCCGAGGCCAACTTCCACCACTCCGAGTTCGGCGACCTGCGTCGCCTGGTCCACCTCAAGGAGCAGGCCGGCACCACGATCAGCCTGGTGCTGCCCACGCTCAACGAGGAGGAGACCATCGGCCCCATCGTCCGGCGGGCGATGCGCGAGCTGATGGGGCGCGTGCCGCTCCTCGACGAGATCCTCGTCATCGATTCCAACTCGATCGATCGGACCGTGGAGATCGCGCAGGCCGAGGGCGCCCGCGTGGTCCAGCACCACGAGGTCCTGGCGCGCTACGGCAGCTTCCGGGGCAAGGGCGAGGCGCTCTGGAAATCGCTCTACGAGACCTCGGGCGACATCGTGGTCTGGGCCGACACGGACGTGAAGAGCTGGCACCCGCGGATGGTCTACGGGACCGTGGGCCCGCTCCTCCTGGAGCCGCGGCTGCAATACGTGAAGGGCTTCTACCAGCGGCCCATCGTGGAGGGCGGCGTCCTCAAGGAGGGCGGCGGCGGCCGCGTCACGGAACTGGTGGCACGGCCGCTGATCAACCTCTTCTTCCCGGAGCTGTCCGGGCTGATCCAGCCCCTGTCCGGCGAGTACGCCGCGCGGCGTTCGCTCCTTGAGGCCATCCCGTTCTTCACGGGCTACGCGGTGGAGATCGGGCACCTGATTGACGCGTCGGAGCGGGCGGGCCTGGAAGGCCTTGGCCAGGTGGACCTGGAGCGACGGATCCACCGCAACCAGGAGCTGGAGGGGCTCTCCCGGATGTCGTTCGTGATCCTGCAGGCCGTCATGAAGCGGCTGGAGGAGCGACGCAAGGTCCGCCTCTTCGCGGAGCTGGGCTCCACCATGAAGCTGCCCCGCTCGGGTCGCGGGCAGCTTGGCCTGGAGGTCATCGACCTGGCGGATGTCGAGCGCCCGCCGATGATCCGCATCCCCGAGTACGTGGAGCGCCGGGCGGCCCTCAACCGACTGGCCGGCCAGGCCGGCGAGGCGGACCGCTGATGCGCGACCCCGAGACCGAACCGGCGACCGAACCGGCGACCCACCCCGAAGCCAATCCGGAGGCCCCCACGAATACCGATCGACCCCTGACCGTCGTCATCGCGCCCGATTCGTTCAAGGGCTCCATGACCTCCGTCAAGGTGGCAGAGGCGCTGGCCGCTGGCTGGCGGCGAGCACGACCCGGCGACACCATCCTCCTGGCGCCGCTGGGCGACGGCGGCGAGGGCACGCTGGCGGCCATCGAGGCGGCCGGGGGCTGGATCCCCCAGGTGGCCATCGTCCGGGGGCCCGATTTTGGGGAGCGGACCGCGCGCTGGCTGAAGAGCGCCGATGGCACGCGGGCGGTCGTGGAGCTGGCCCAGGCGTCCGGCCTCTCCCTGGTGAGCCAGTGGGAGCGCGATCCCCTGCATGCCACCACGGCCGGGACCGGCGACCTGATCGAGGCGGTCCTGGACGCGGGGGTCCGGCGGATCACGCTGGGGATCGGCGGCAGCGCCACCACCGACGGTGGTTGGGGCCTGCTCCACTCGCTGGGCGCGCGCTGGGTGGCGGAGGTCCCTGCCGGGGACTGGGCCGCCTGGAACCCCCAGCCGATCAGCCTCGAGGAGATGGACCCGCGGCTCCCCGCGGTGGACCTCCGGATCGCCTGCGACGTCTCCAACCCGCTCCTTGGGCCGAACGGCGCGGCCGCGGTCTACGGGCCGCAGAAGGGCGCCGACGCGGAGACGGTCGCTGAGCTGGAGGAGCTGCTGGCGCGCTACGCGGACGCGCTGGAGCAGTCGACCGGCGCCAACGAGCGCGACACGCCTGGCGCCGGGGCCGCCGGGGGGACGGCCTTTGGGCTCCTGTGCATCCGCGGCCGGTTCCACTCAATGGAGCTGGTCCCCGGCGTGGACCTGGTCGCCGAGGAGACGGACCTGGCCGGCAAGCTGCGCGGGGCGGACCTGGTGATCACCGGCGAGGGCCGGATCGACGCGCAGACGGCGTTTGGCAAGACGGCGCTGGGCGTCGCGCGACGCGCGGCGGCGGCCGGGATCCCATGCATCGCGGTGGGCGGCGGCGTGGAGCCGGAGGGCGTGGCCGCGCTGGCGGCCGTGGGCGCCCGGGCGGTCGCCGTCCACGAGGCGCCCGTGGATGTCGCGGCCGCGATGGCCGCGGGCGGGGAGCCGGTGGAGCGCTGCGGGGAACGGCTGGCGCGCGAGTGGGCGCCGGTCGGGCCGCGAACCTGACGCGAACCTGACGCGAACCTGACGCGAACCTGACGGGGGCCTGACCGAGCGGGCGGATTCCGCCCCCGGCAGGCCGCGATTGCCCCGCGGGGCGGCCATCCCCCATCATCGCGCCATGCCCACCGCGCCAGAGCCCGCCCCCGCGCCCGCGAAGCCCCGGAAGCCCACGACGCCCGCCGTGCGCAAGCGCGCCCTGCCCGACCCCAACAAGGCCTGGGCCAAGCGGCTGGCGCGGCTTCGACCCAACCTGGTGGCGGACGTCCTCGCGGGCCTGGAGACCCGGTACGGCACCCCGTCCTGGGAGCGCCGCCTGGACCCCACCAGCGAGCTGATCCTCACGATCCTCACCCAGAACAGCGCGGACCTGAACGCCGAGCGCGCGTTCGAATCCCTCCGGCTCGCCTTCCCCTCCTCCGCGCCCGCCGAGAAGCACATCGCCGGCCAGGGCTGGGGCGGCCTGGGGCTCAGCGAGGCGCCGCCGCCCGACTGGCCGGCCGTTGAGGCCGCGCCGCTCCCGGAGCTGGTGGAGGCGATCCGGCCCGGCGGCCTGGCGCAGGTCAAGGCGCCCCGTATCCAGGCGACGCTCCGCTTCATCCGCGAGGAGCGGGGCGACCATTCGCTGGAGTTCCTGGCGAGCATGCCACCCCTGGATGCCCGAGCCTGGTTGACCCAGATCAACGGCGTCGGCAAGAAGACCGCCTCGGTGCTGCTCTCCTTCTGCTTCGACATGCCGCTCATGGCGGTGGACCGCCACGTGGAGCGCGTCTCGCTCCGGATGGGGCTCATCCCGCCCAAGGCCACCGCGGACGAGGCGCACGACCTCTACCTCGCCATGCTCCGCCCCGACCAGGTCTTTGGGGCGCACGTCAACCTGATCAGCCACGGCCGGGTCATCTGCCACGCCCGACGGCCCGACTGCGACCACTGCCCCGTTCGGCCCCGCTGCCGGTTCGTGGACCCCAAGGCCCCGTAGGCCATGCGCGAGCCCAACCGCCCGGCCCCGCCGGCTGGCGCCACCGAGATCGTGGGCGCCGCGACCGCCGCCCCGGCCCGCCTCCTGATCGTGGACGACGACCCGGAGCTGCTGATCCTCCTGGCCGACCAGCTGCGCGCCGACGGCTACGAGGTCCAGACCGCCCGCAACGGCGAGGAGGCGCTGCGCCGGCTGGGCGTCGCCTGGCCCGACCTGCTGATCGTCGACCTGGTGATGCCGCACATGGACGGCCTGACCCTGGCCCGCGAGATCAAGAGCCAGGCCGACCTGCCAATCATCGTGCTGTCCGCGATCGATGCCGGCGACAGCAAGGCGGACCTGCTCGAGGAGTTCGCCGAGGACTACGTCACCAAGCCATACCACTACCCGGAGCTGCGGGCGCGGATCACGCGGGTGCTGCGTCGGCTGGGCGACAAGGTGCCCAGGGCGCGGCTGGTGATTGGCCCCAACCTGGTGCTCGAGCTGCACCGCCGGCAGGCGATGGTCGCCGGGAAGACGGTCCCGCTCACCCCCACCGAATCGCGGCTGCTCTACGCGCTGGCGGCCAACCTGGGCCGAATCGTCCCCACGGAGACGCTCCTGGCCCGCGGCTGGGCGGACACCGAGGGCGCCGACTCCACGTACGTCTGGGTCACGATGCGCCGGCTTCGCCAGAAGGTGGAGATGGACCCCAACCGTCCGGTCCACCTCATCACGGTGCGCGGCGTGGGCTACCGGCTGGTGCCCAGCGCGGACGCGGGGGCCCTGGGCGAAGGCGGGAGGCGCGGCACCAGCCTCCCGGGACCCGACCGTTGACCGACGACCGGGCGCGGGACACGGCCGAGTCGGTCCCGGCGGACAAGCGGGTCGCCGGCCTCTCGGTCCACGCCCGCCTGGTCCTGGGCCTCGTCGCGGCCGGCATCCTCCCGCTCGCCGCGTTCGGCGCCGCCCAGATCCTCCTGGGCGCCGTGAACCAGGACGGCAGCGCCCGCATCCTCGTCTTCGTGATCGCGATCACGGCGGCCTTCGGCGTCATCGCGGGCCACCAGGTCGCGCTCAACCTCTCGACCCCGCTCCGGGCGCTCGCCGCCGCGGCGGCCCGCGTCGGCGCGGGCGAGCCGGCACAGCCGGTCATGGTCCCGGGCGGCGACCTGCTGGCCGCGCTGGCCGAGGAGCAGAACCGCCTCGGCGCCGACGTCCAGCGTCGCAACCGGCAGCTGGCCGAGGTCCTGGCCTCGGTGGCGACGGTGACACCCAGCGAGGGCGTCGAACCCCTGCTGGCCCGGGCGGCGGCGGACGCACGGTCGACGTTCGGGCTGATCGACGCGGAGATCGGCCTGATCGACCCGGCCCGGTTCGCCCCCGGCGAGCGCATCCCCGGCGAGTCCCTGCCCGTGCAGGCCGAGGTGCGCGCCGGCGCGGAGCGCCTCGGCATCCTGCAGGGGCACCTCCCGGCGACGAGCACGTGGCAGCCCGCGGACCAGGCCCTCCTGGACCTGTTCGCGCGCGAGGTGGGCGTGGCGGTCCGGAACGCCGAGCTCTTCGCCCGGGTCGAGGTGCAGAACGCCCAGCTCAGGGCGCTGGCGGAGGCGAAAGACGACTTCCTGCGCGGCGTGAGCCACAACCTCCAGACGCCGCTGACCAGCATCCGCCTGTACGCCGACCAGCTCGCCCGGTCGGGTGCGGAGCGCCCGGCCGAGATCATCGTGGAGCAGGCCGACCGCCTCTCGCGCATGGTTCGACAGCTCCTGACGGTGAGTCGCCTGGAATCGGGGACGATCCGGCCACGGAGCGAGGTGCTGGCGCTGGCGCCCCGGGTCCGGCGGGCCTGGGAGGCGCTGGGCATCCGCCACGTCGAGCTGCGCCTGGTCGATGGGTCTCAGGGCTGGCTGGCCATCGGCGATGCCGACCAGCTGGAGCAGGTGCTCTGGGCGCTGCTCGACAACGCGGTCAAGCACGGTGCGGGCCCCATCGAGGCGGCGGTGGGTGTCGACGTGGCCGCGCAGCGGGTCTGGCTCCGCATCGCCGACCACGGCTCGGGAATCGCCGAGGTGGACAGCGACCGGCTCTTCCAGCGCTTCGCCCGCGGGACAACGGGCGTCTCCAGCGACGGGAGCGGCCTGGGCCTCTACGTGGCCCGCGAGCTGGTGCGCGGGATGGGCGGCGACCTGGTGCTCGCCGCCGCGGGCGCGACTGGCGCCGCGGGCGCGACTGGCGCCGCGGGCGCGACTGGCGCCGCCTTCCGGCTCAGCCTCCCGGGCGAGCCGGGCATGGAGTCCTAGCCGGGGCGGGGGCCCGGCCCGGGTTCAGCCGGGGTCGTACGTCGAGGGTCGTCGGTTGGCGAGGCTGGGGATCTGCCGGCGAATGGTGGCCGACCGGCCCGGATCGATCTCGGCGCGCACGATGCCCACCGTGTCCGGCGCCTGGGCGACCACCGTCCCCCACGGATCCACGATCATCGACCGCCCGTAGGAGCGGTACGCGGGTGGCCCGCCGATCTGGGCCGGCGCCAGGATCCAGGCCCCGTTCTCGATGGCCCGCGCCCGGAGCAGGACCTCCCAGTGGTCGCGCCCGGTCCGCTCGGTGAAGGCCGACGGGACGGTGATCACCGACGCGCCCCGGAGCGCCAGTGTCCGGTACAGGTCGGGGAAGCGCAGGTCGTAGCAGACGGTCAGCCCGAAGGTGATGCCCTCGACCTCGGCCGTCACGGCGCGGTCGCCGGGCGCCACGCGGGCAGACTCGCGGTCGTGCGGCCCCGCGTCCACCTCGATGTCGAAGAGGTGGATCTTCCGGTACGTCGCGGCCACGCTGCCGTCGGGCGCCAGGAGGACGCTGGTGTTGTAGCAGCGGCCGTCCTCGGCCGTCTCCGCCAGGCTGCCCAGCAGGATCCAGCAGCCGTACCGGCGCGCGATGTGCGCGAACGGCTCGGTGTGGGGTCCCGGGACGGGATGCGCAGAGGCGCGGTAGCCAAGGTCGGGGCCCCGGTACTGCAGGTACTCCGGGAGGGCGATGAAGCGGGCGCCACCCGCGGCGGCCTCGTTGGCGAGCTTCCCGGCATCGATGATGTTGGTCTCGACATCCTCGCGGGCATCCATCTGGATGAGGGCGACGGAGAGCGGTCTCGTCATGCGGCCAGCATGCCACACGGCGGCGCGGGCGCGAACCTTTCGGTGCCTTCAGACGCCTTCAATCTGGCCGCCCAACCATGGCGCCTGCACCGAGGGTGGCGAGCACGCCCACGGCGCTGGATCGGCCGGGAGCCCAACCGGCTCCCGGCCCAGCTGCCTCGACCTCTTCATCGCGCGCCGTCCGGCCCGCCAGGCACAGAAGGAGCCCGCATGATCGAATCGACTCCAACCCCGGCCACCAGTCGACTGCGCGGCCCGGGCGCCCTCCGGGTGCTCGTCGTGGGCGTGGCCTCCATCGCCCTGGCCGTGAGCGCCGCCGTGGCCCTCTCGGCCGCGAAGGCACCGGACCTGACCCCGGCTTCGGCCGTGGGCCCGGGCCCCGCCGACACCAACGGCTTCATCGGCCTCAACGCCACCGATCCCGCTGGCGGCCAGGCCGGGCCCGGCGGCGCCGGGATGCGCGGCGGCCCCGGCGGCCAGCAGTTCCATTCGATCACGCTCACCGGGAAGAGCGGCAACAACCTGGCCCTCACGACCGGGGACGGCTGGACCCGGACCATCACGGTGGACGGTGACACCACCTACACCAGGGCCGGCGGCACCATCACCCTCAATGACCTCAAGGTGGGCGACACCATCGCCTTCCGACAGACGAAGAACCCCGACGGCAGCTTCAAGATCAACGAGATCCGCGTGATCCTGCCGCAGGTCGGCGGCGAGGTGACGGCGGTCGACGGCGGCAGCATCACCCTCAAGCTCCGTGACGGCACCAGCAAGACCATCACGGTCAACGGCTCCACCAAGTACACCTCGGGCCCGGCGGCGGCCGGCGCGGCCGACGTCAAGGTGGGTGCCAGCATCAGCGCCGAGGGCACCGCCTCCGGCGACACGTTCACCGCGCTGAACGTCCAGATCCGGGCGGCCGGCCGCCCGAACGGCGCGCCGAACAGCGCCCCGAACGCCACGCCCAACGGCCCCAACGGGGCCAACGGGATGCACGGGCGCGGCGGACCCAATCGGGGCATGCCCGGCCCGGGCGGCCAGCGCGGACCCGGGACCGGCCCGGTGCCCAGCGCGGGCACCGCGGGCTGACCCCACGGGCGGCACGGCCGCCCGCCACCGCCCTCGCAACGGCCGCAACCTCTTCCACCAACCACGTCGAAGGCAAG
>CAIJPD010000009.1 GCA_903822495.1 uncultured Chloroflexota bacterium
ATCCCCGGCCTCCTGCCGCCCCTCGGCGACGAGGAGGCGCTGGCGGCCACCATCGTGGCGTCGGTGGCGGGCGGCGCGCCGGTGACCAGGCTGGTCCGGGGTGCGCCGTTTCGGGCTCCGCACCACACCGCGTCCTACGCGGCCATGGTCGGCGGGGGGCCGCGGCTTTCGCCCGGGGAGGTGACGCTGGCCAACGACGGCTGCCTCTTCCTCGACGAGCTACCGGAGTTCTCGCGTGACGTGCTGGAGGCGCTTCGCCAGCCGATCGAGGAGGGGCGCGTCGAGGTGGCCCGGGTTGGCCGTGCAACCGTCTTCCCGGCCCGGTTCCAGCTGGTCGCCGCGATGAACCCATGCCCGTGTGGCCAGGCCGGGACCGGCAGCGGGCCATGTGCCTGTCGGCCAGGCGTCCCGGAGCGTTACCTGGGCCGGATCTCGGGGCCGCTGCGAGACAGGATCGACATCTGGGTCCAGATGCCCCGCGTACCCGCGGCTGCGTTGGTCGCTGCCGGCGAGCCGGAGGGATCTGCCGTGGTCGCTGCCCGGATTGCCGCGGCGCGTTTGCGGCAGCTCGGGCGCCCACCCGGTCGGCTCAATGCTCGAGTCAGCGGCCGAGCGCTGCGCGCCGCGTGCCGGCTCACGCCCGCGGCGGAGGCGCGTCTGGTCGCGCTGGCCGATCGGGAACGCCTGTCGGGGCGCGGGACGGAGCGGCTGCTGCGCGTGGCCCGGACCATCGCAGACCTAGCCGGCGCGGAGGCCGTGGAGTCGGCCCACCTGGACGAGGCCGCCCGGTTCCGCTCGCCGATCGGGCCGGCACACGCAGCGCTGGCGGTCTGACCATGCTCGGAATCGGACGCTTCGGGCCGCTGGGCCGCGACGTGGATGGGCCCGGTCGGCCGGAGATGGCGGTGGACCCCGGCCCGGGCCCGGCCTCGGCCTGGGACGGGCTCGCGGTCGACCGCGGGATCGCTCGCGATGGCGGCGGAGGCGCGTCAGTCGATGCGGCTGCGGTGGCGGCCGCCGGGGCCGAGCGGGATGCGCTCGCGGTCCTCGTGGGTGTCGATGGCCTCGGCCCGGCCACGCTGGGCCGCCTAGTCGATGCGCTCGGTGGCGCTGCGGCGACGCTCGGGGTGGCGGCTGGGCCGCGGGCGGAGCAACTCCTCGCCCAGGCGGGGCGGGATCCCGAGCGTGGTGGGGGTCTTCCGGCCGGCGTGGCGGGCCGCGTCGTCGAGGCCGCGCGCGCCGCGGACCGGATCCTGGACCGGATCCGCCGGGCCGAGCTGTCGGTGGTCACGCTGGCGGATGCCGCCTACCCGGCCCGGCTCCGCCAGATCGCCCTCCCGCCCCACGCGCTGTTCGTCAAGGGGGACCCGGCCGCGCTGGACATGCTTCGCGCCGTGGCCGTCGTCGGTACTCGGCGCCCCACGGACAACGGCCGGCGGCTTGCCGCCCAGGTCGGGGCCGCCCTCGCCCGAGAAGGCGCCTGCGTCATCTCCGGGCTCGCCGTCGGGGTTGACGGTGCCGCCCACGCGGCGGTGGTGGCGGAGGGAGGCCGGACGGTCGCCGTGCTCGGCGGTGGCCACGGATCGCTCTACCCCAGGGCCCACGCCCGGCTGGCCGAGGAGATTGCCAGGAGCGGCGGGGCCATCGTCTCGGAGTTCGCCCCGGACGTCCACCCCGTGGCCGGGACCTTCCCGCGTCGGAACCGCGTGATCAGTGGCCTCGCGGAGGCCACCGTCGTCATCGAGGCGGCGGAGCGGAGCGGGGCCCTGACCACCGCCGCCTGGGCCCTGGAGCAGGGCCGCGGCTGCTTCCTGGTTCCTGGACCCATCGACGCGCCGATGTCCGCGGGCTGCCTCGCGTTCCTGCGCGAGTGTTCCGGCGAGGCCCGGATCGTCGCGGGGATCCCGCAACTCCTCGAGGACCTGGACCTGCTCGAGACCGGGGTCACGCACCAGGCCCGGCGCGGTGAGGCGCGCGTCCGCGTCCGGGCTCGACCGCGGCCTCCGGCTTCCGGCGCGACGGTGGCTGCCCTCGGTGCCGTGGAGCGCCAGGTGGCGAACGGGCTCATGGGCGGCCTGGCGACGGTTGACCAGCTGGTGGGCGACCTCGGGCTGCCGGTGGCCACCGTGCTCGGCACGCTGACCCTGCTCGAGGGCCGGGGGCTCGTCACCGGTGCCTATGGCCGATACCGCCCGGCCGGGGTCCTGGCCGGGGCGCCGTCGCCGCCCCCGATCGCGTCGGCGGGACCGCCGGCCGGACCGCCGGTCGGACCGCGCAACCCGGGCGAATAGGCCAGGCGGAGATCGCTCGGTTGCCAGCCTGAACGGGCCGGTGCTACCGTGACGCCCCGACGTCCGGGCGCCCACCGGTCGCAGAGATCCACCCCTGCCGATTCCAGGGCGCCCCAACCCGGAGACTGTGCTTGCGAAAGATCGCCACCGCGCTGCTCGCGCTCCCGGTCGTGGTCTTCGTCTACCTCTCGATCGGGCTCCGTCGGTCGGTCGGATTCCGTGTCGCGCTGGCCGCGCTGGCCGCGCTGGTCGTGGTTGCCGGTGCCGCGCTGCTCCAGGCGTCGGCGCCGGACGGCGACACGGCCCGGGGATTGTCGCCACCCGAGACCGCCGGGGCCTCCACTGGGCGGCTGGACCCGGTCCGGGCCACGACCGTGGAGACGGGTGACTCGCCCGTGTCGCCGATCACCCTGCACTTCGGCGTTCCCATGGACCCGCGCAGCGTCGCGGCGCTCCTCATCGTGGAGCCGCCCACCCCGGTCGACCTCGCCTGGGCGTCGGACGGCACGGAGCTGGTCGTCCGGCCGCGCGAGGCGTGGGCGCCTGGCACACGGACCACGATCACCATCGAGGCTGGTGCCCTGCAGGCCTCTGGCCGTCCCAGCGCGGATCCCATCTGGGCCACCTTCCAGACCAGGCCCGCGACGCGTGCCACGCTCTCGGCCGGGACCTTGCTCGGGAAGAAGGCGGCGCCGGGCACCGACATCCTCGTCCAGTTCGATCGCCCGGTCGACGATCGGACGGTCGATGTCACCAGTGACCCGCCGGTGAGTGGCAGCCTCCGACGCGAGGACGGCGCGGACGGCCAGGTGCATTACCGGTTCACCCCGGACGACCCGCTGGTCCCCAACACGTCGTACACGTTCGCCCTGGGCCCGGGCGCGCGGGACGCCGACAACGCGCCGGTCTCCCTCGAGGCGCCGCTCATCGTGCAGACGGCCGACCGGCCGGGCGTCGTCCGCTTCCGCCCCCAGACGGGGACGAAGGATGTCGCGCTCGATCAGGGACTCTCGGTCCGGTTCACCGAGGCGATGGACCAGGCGTCGACCGCAGCCGGCTGGGTGGTCACCGCGGGTGATGCGCCAGTGCCGGGCAAGGTCAGCTTTGCCGAAGGCGACACGGTCCTGGTCTTCCAGCCCGCCGGCGCCTTTGCCTACGGCCAGGCCGTGGTCATGACCGTGGGCCCCGACGCCGCATCGAAGGCCGGCGTGGCCCTGGGTTCCGCGGTCTCCGGCTCGTTCACGACGATCGCCAAGCCGGCCACGAAGGCGCCCACGGCGGCTCCGGGCACGGGCGGCGGCGCGGTCGGCGCGGGATCCTGGGCCGCCGTCGAGGCGTACTACCTCACGCTGATGAACTGCACGCGGACCGGCGGCTGGGTCCAGGGCGACGGGAGCTGTGCCGGCGGCGGCAGCAACGCAACGGCGCCGCTCTGGATCGACGGCGGCATCACGTCGACCGTGAGTCGGCCATACGCCAAGTACCTGTCGGACAACGACCTGTGCAGCCACTTCATCAATGGCAACCCCGGCAACCGCCTGGCCGCGGCGGGCTACACCAGCTACGTCTGGGCCGAGAACCTGGGCTGCCAGAATGGGGTCGATCCGTACTGGTCGATGCTCAACACGCACCTGTTCTTCCAGAGCGAGCAGTCGACCGGCGGCGGCCACTACGTCAACATGATGAATCCCAAGTACGACCGGGTCGGCCTGGCCGTCTGGGTCACCGCCGGCCGTGTCCGGCTGGTCATCGACTTCTACCATCCGCTCTGAGCCATGCTGGCCCATCGACCGCCAACTGCTGAGGCGCCCTGCCCGTGATCCGCGACGCCGTGCTGCACATCGTCAACGAGCAGCCCTTGCTGGCCGACATCCTTGATCGCCCGTCGCCGGGGGATTCGATCCTGGTCTGCACCAACCTGCGGCAGCTGAATGGCAAGCGTCCCATCTGGATCGACGACGCCGAATCCATCTTCTACTTCCCCTACACGCTGATCCGGTTCATCGAGGTCCACCGCGATTCGGACGGTGCCGCGGCGTTGTCAGCGGGCCGCCAGGAGAAGCCCGCGGCCCGGGGTGGCGGTCGCAAGGCCGCACCACGGCCGCCCGAGCCCGAGCCCGAAGCGGAGCTGGAGATCGACGAGGAGCTGCTGCGCCGCGTCCGGGACGTCTGACCGGGCGTCGCCGATCGGCCGATGGCCGTCCCCTCGCGCCTGGGCGCGGGCATGCGCGAGGGCGCCGCCGCCGAGCGGACCCCCCGCCCCGATAAGGGCGGACAAAGGAGGCGGTGCTACACTCCCGCCCGATGCCGAAACACCTGGTGATCGTTGAGTCGCCGGCCAAGGCGCGGACGATCGAGCGCTATCTCGGCGACGACTACCGTGTCCTGGCCTCATACGGTCACGTCCGTGACCTGCCCGAGAACCCCGGCAAGGGGAAGTTCGGCGTGGACGTGGACAACGACTTCGCGCCCGACTACGTCGTCTCGGACGACCGGCGCAAGCAGGTCGACGCCATCTCCAAGGCTGCGCGCAGCGCCGACATCGTCATCCTCGCGACAGACCTTGACCGTGAAGGCGAGGCCATCGCCTGGCACGTCGCGGAGGCGGCCAACGTCCCGGCCGCCAAGACGCAGCGGGTCACCTTCAGCGAGATCACGGCCGGCGCCATCCGCGAGGCCTTCGCCCACCCGCGCCAGATCGACATGAACCTGGTGGACGCCCAGCAGGCGCGCCGGATCGTCGACCGGCTCGTCGGCTACACCCTGAGCCCCCTCCTGTCGCGCAAGGTCCGCAGCGGCCTCTCCGCGGGTCGGGTCCAGTCCGTCGCCGTGCGCCTCGTGGTGGAGCGCGAGCGCGAGGTGGACGCGTTCACGGCCCGTGAGTACTGGAGCCTCGCCGCGCGTCTCGCCACGGCAGCCGGCGACCAGTTTGACGCGGAGGTCGTGCGGATCGACGGCGTAGCCGTCGACGTGTCCGACGGTGAGACGGCGGCCGTGCACGCCGAGGCCCTGGCCGGCCTCCGGCCCGTGGTGGCCTCCATCGGCACGCGCACCAGCAAGCGCAACCCGGCGGCGCCTTTCACCACGTCCACCCTGCAGCAGGAGGCCAGCCGCAAGTTGGGCTTCAGCCCCAAGCGGACCATGTCCGTCGCGCAGCGGCTGTACGAGGGCGTGGAGACGCCGGACGGCCAGGTCGGCCTCATCACCTACATGCGAACCGACTCCACGGCGATGGCCGCGGTGGCCATGGGGGAAGCCCGTGACGTCATCGCGCAGCGCTACGGCGCTCCCTACACGATGCCCAAGGGGCGGGTCTTCAAGACCAAGGCCAAGGGCGCCCAGGAGGCCCACGAATCCGTCCGTCCCACCAGCTTCGAACGGGACCCGGACTCGCTGGTCGGCGCCCTCAAGGATGACGAGCTGCGCCTCTACCGCCTGATCTGGCAGCGCGCCATCGCGTCGCAGATGGCCCCCAAGGAGCTGGAGACCAACGCCGCGGAGCTGGAGGCGGGCCGCTACCTCCTGCGGGCCAGCGCCTCCAGGACGCTCTTCGATGGCTTCAGCCGGGTCTATACCGAGGGCCGGGACGATGAGGCGGTCGAGGACGAGGAGGGTCGGCTCCCGGCGCTGGTCGCGGGCGATGCGACCAATGTCCTGGCGGTAACGCCCACCCAGCACTTCACGGAGCCACCGCCGCGCTACACCGAGGCGACGCTGATCAAGGCGCTCGAGGAGCGCGGGATCGGCCGCCCATCGACCTACGCCGCCACCATCTCCACGATCCTGGACCGCGGCTACGTCCGGGTGGAGGAGCGTCGCCTCCGGCCGGAGGAGATCGGTGTCATCGTCACGGACTGGCTGGTCGAGCATTTCGGGGAGTACGTCGATCTCGCCTTCACCGCGCGGATGGAGGAGGAGCTGGACGAGGTCGCAGGCGGCGAGCGCCCCTGGGTGCCGTTCCTCCGGGCCTTCTACGATCCACTCGCGGAGCGTGTCGCCGAGAAGAAGAAGTCAACCCACCGATCGACCGAGGAGACGGACGAGGTCTGCTCGGACGGCCACCCCATGGTCATCCGGCTGGGCCGGAACGGGCGGTTCCTCGCCTGCTCGCTCTTCCCGGAGCACAAGGAGTCACGTCCGCTCCCCGGCGAAGAGCAGCCCGCGTTGCCCGGGACCGGCGAGCCGTGCCCCGAGTGCGGTGAGGGCGTGCTGACCTCCAAGCGAGGCCGGTTCGGCCCGTTCGTCGGCTGCTCGCGCTACCCGGAGTGCACCTTCATCAAGAAGGACGGCCCCCCGCCGCCGCCCCAGCTCCCGTTCATCGTGTCCTGCCCGAGGAGCGGTGACGGCCACCTGGTCGCGCGGCGCGCCCGGCGGACCGGCAATGTCTTCTGGGGATGCTCGGCGTATCCCAAGTGCGACTACACCTCCAACTTCGAGCCGCTCGGATCGGTCCACGACGCGGACGACGGCCCCGTGGCGCGCAAGGGCGAGGATCCCATCTGCCTCAAGTGCGGCGCCGCGATCACGCCGCCGCCCGACGACGAGTGGGTTGGCACGCGACTGCCCGGTGGCGAGCCCAACCCATCGATCCTGGCCGCACCGCGGGCCGCGCGGCGCGCCGGC
>CAIJPD010000010.1 GCA_903822495.1 uncultured Chloroflexota bacterium
AGGACGCGGTGTGGTGCGGAGCCCGAAACGGCGCACCCCGGACCAGCCTGGTCACCGGCGCGCCGCCCGCCACCGACGCCACGATGGTGGCCGCCAGCGCCTCCTCGTCGCCGAGGGGCGGCAGGAGGCCGGGGATGGTCCGTGCCAGCAGGGTCTTGCCCGAGCCGGGCGGCCCGATCATGAGCTGGGCGTGGCCGCCGGCGAGGGCCACCTCCAGCGCGCGCCGCGCCTCCAGTTGGCCGCGGACTTCGGCGAGGTCCACCCGATCGGCCGCCGACGGCCCCGCGCCGAGATCCTGGCCGAGGGGCCATGGCGGCAGTTGGATGCGAGGCGGTACGGCCGTGGCCGCTCGCCGCGGCCTTGCCCGCACGAGCCCCACGGCCTCTGCCAGGGTCTCCACGCCATGAACCTCCAGGCCGGGGACCAGGGACGCCTCTGCGGCCCCCTCGGCGGCCACGACAAGCTGGCGCACGCCCCGCCGCGCCAGCGCCCGCGCCATGGGAAGCAGGCCGGGCACGTGCCTGACCTCCCCGCCGAGCGAGAGCTCCCCGACCAGGGCCGGCCGGAGCGGGCCGGGCCGGAGCTGCTCCGAGCCCAGCAGGATCCCCACGGCAATCGCCAGGTCCAGGGACGCCCCAGCCTTGCGCAGGTCCGCCGGCGCCAGGTTCACCGTGATGCGCCGGGGCGGATGCACGAACCCGGCGTTCCGGATCGCGCCGCGGACCCGCTCGCGTGCCTCCAGCAGCGCCGTATCCGCGAGGCCGACGATGGTGAAGCCCGGGAGGCCCGGGGCCACGTCCACCTCCACCCGGATCACCCGGCCATCGAGCCCGTTGACGGTGGCGGAGAGCAGCGTTGCTAGCATGCCGCAGACCCTACCGGCGAGCGATCACCGGGGACTTACCTGGGCACGTCGATGATCCCGAGGGGCACCGGATGGCTGCCGGGTTCAGCGGCGCAGGAAGGCCGGTCGTGATACCGCAGACCGCTCCGGCGCCGCGACCGCCGGGCCCGGTTGTGCCTGCTGGAACTCCTTGATGAACTCGTGGATCGACCGACCGAGGGGGGAGTCCGACTTGGAGACCTGGAATGGCGCGCCGGAGTTGAGCGCGCTGATCGCCGTCCGGTAGTCATTCACGATGCGGTGGTCGACCGGGCGCTTCAGCGCGCCTTCGGCGCTCTTCACGTTGATGCCGGTCACCGCGGTCGATCGGTTGAGGACCAGCTTGATCTTGTTGCCGTCCACCCCGAGGTGCCCCAGGGTCTGGAGAACCAGGCGAACGTTCTTGAGGCAGGAGAGGTCGGCCGTGATGACGATGAAGACGGAGTCCGCGGCCTCCATGAGGCCGAGCGTCATGTCATCAAGGCGCTGGTTCACGTCCACGACGACGTAGTCGTACATCGTCCGGAGCTGCCCGACGATCGCCGCCATCTTCTCGGGCCGGACAAGGTCCGCCGACTCGGGCGACGGCGGAGCGAGCAGCAGTTCGACACCGGTCTCGTGCTTCACCAGCACCCTCCGGACGATCTCCGGGTCCACGGTGGGGGCGCTGGCGATCTCTGCGACGCTCTTGAGGTCCTGGCCCAGATCCAGGAAGACCCGGTGGTCGCCGAACTGGAGGTTGGCGTCGACCAGGCAGACCGACCGTCCCTCACGCTGGAGCCCGATCGCCGAGTTGATCGCGATGGTCGTGGCGCCGACCCCACCCTTGGAGCCGTAGAAGGCGAGGACCCGGCCCATGGAGGCGCGGGCGACGGCCGGAGCCGGTGGTGCGTAGCGCGCGAGCAGGCTCCGGGCGCGGGCGAGGAGCTCCGCCGGGTGGAAGCTTGGGTCCGTTGGCTTGACCAGGTAGTCGTCCGCCCCGGCGCGAAGCGCACGGATCTTCTGCTCGACGTCGCGTTCGGCCGTCAGCATGATCACGGGGACGTGGCGAGCGCGCCCCTCCTCGGACCGGATCCGCGCCACGATCTGGTAGCCATCCGCGGTCGGCAGCACCACGTCGAGGAGGACGAGCGCCGGCGACTCCATCGCCAGGAGGCGAATGCCATCCAGCCCGTCCGCCGCGGTCACAACCCGGTAGCCAGCCTGCTCGAGAATCTCGCGAAGCAGGCGCTGCGCGACCGGATCGCCCTCGACGACGAGGATGCTGGCTGACATTGGCTAGATGGGCTCCTGGTGCGGCTGGCCCGACGGTGCACCGGCCGCCCGGCGCGGCTCTTCGCGGAGTATACCTGCAGCATCCCGTGCCTCAACGAGCGCCGTCCGCACAAACTCCGTGACGGCGCTCTCGTAGCCGGCGGGATCTGTGCGGTGCGCCAGGCCGTGATCCGCGGCGGGCACCACGAGGCGGCGGTGCGACGGCCCGGCCGCGGCAGCCAGGCGGTCGGCGGCCGCCAGCGGCACCGTCCGATCGTCGGCCCCCGCGATCAGCAGGAGTGGCACCGGCTCCACCAGCCCCACGACCCGGATCGGCTCCGTCGCGCGCGGGTCAGCGCCCAAGTGCGCGGCCATCCCGGCGAGGAGCCGGCCGGCGACCAGCCGCGGCAAGGGGGTGTGGATGCGGTTGGCGACGGCCGTGACGAGGTCCGGAGCCACCGAATCGGCCACGACCGCGACGATCCTGGGACGCGGAGCGGGCGCGCTGGGCACCGGGGCATCCGGGTCGGCATCCGCGGCCGCCAGGGCGCCATCGCCCAGCACGGCGACCGCCGAGATCGCCGTGATCCCGCCCATCGACGAGCCCATGATCACGACCCTGCGGATCCCGCGCTCGCCCAGCCATGTGAGCGCGCCGGCCACATCCTCCACCTCGCGCCAGCCGAACGTGGTCGGCGCGTCGTCGGAGTCGCCGTGACCGCCGAAATCGAGGCCCAGGACGGCCGCGCTGCGGCGCAGGAACGGGGCGTACTCAACCATGTCGGGGGCGATGGACCCGTTCCAGCCGTGAAGGAGCAGGATCGCCTCGTGCGCATCCAGCGGCCACGCGACACCGTCATCCGGGGCTGCGGGCAGCCAGCGGGCGGCCAGTCGGGTGCCGTCGCGCGAGCGGAGTCGGACAACCTCCCCACCCAGGGCGTCCAACTCGGACACCAGCCCTGCCTCTTCGGGCAGCCGGCGGGGCGGGGCCATCAGCCGGTTCGCCCCCCGGCGGACCAGGAGCCCAAATGAGGCGAACGGCAGGACGGTGGCGGCCACGGCGGCCGCGACACGGACGGGGCCGGGCCGGCGCCGGGCCCTCAACGCTTGCCCGGATCGGAGCCACGATCCGCGGCCATGCCGCGCTCGAGGAACCCGTTGAACGGCTCGAGCAGGCGGGTGAACTCTGTGGGGATGACGAACTTGGTCGACGGGCTCGAGCCGAGCGCCTTGAGGGCCTCCAGGTACTGGAGTGCCATCGTCTTGGCGTCGATGCCGCTGGCCGCGCCGTAGATGCGGGTGAGCGCCTCGCTGAAGCCTTCGGCCCGCAGGATGGCCGCCTGGCGATCACCCTCGGCCTTGAGGATCTCCGACTGCTTCTGGCCCTCCGCGACGTTGATGGCGGCCTGGCGGGTGCCCTCGGACTCCGTGATCACGGCGCGTCGCGTCCGCTCCGCCGAGAGCTGCCGGTTCATCGCGTCCTGGACGTCGCGCGGCGGCGTGATCTCGCGGATCTCGACGGTGGTGACCTTGCCGCCCCAGCGCTCCGTCACCTCGTCGAGCTTGACGCGCAGGACCTCGTTGATCTGCTCGCGCTTGGACAGGACCTCGTCGAGGAGGATGTCGCCGATGACGGCGCGCAGCGTGGTGGTGGCCACGCCCTGCAGGGCACCCGCGAAGTTCGTGACGTTGATCACGCTCCTGAGCGGGTCGCTGATTCGCCAGTAGATCAGGAAGTCCACGTTGATCGGGGCGTTGTCCCTCGTGATCGTGGTCTGGCTGGGAACCTCGATGAACTGCTCGCGGATGTCGACGATCTTGCCGGACCAGATCACCGGGACCAGAAACTGCAGGCCAGGGCCGCGGACCCATTCCTCGCGGGCCTGGCCCAGCCGGTAGACCACCATGACGTAGCCCTGCCGGACCACCCGGACCGACATGTACAGGATGGTCAGCACGACCACCACGAGGAACGCGACGATCGGCAGGATGACCAGGGTATCCATGAGTCCTCCGAAGGCTGGCGGGATGGCCGGCGTCAGGACGCCGGATCGACTGGTGTGACGAGCAGGGTAAGCCCCTCGGTGCCAATGACGCGCACGGCGGCGCCGCGCTCGACCGGGCGACCATCACTGGAGCGGGCGGTCCACTCCTCGCCGCCGACGTGGACGGAGCCCACGGGCGCGAGCGGGCGGCGAACGATGCCGGTGCTCCCGGCGGCGAGCGGGCTGCCCACGATGCCGGGCCCGCCCGGGTAGGCGCGGCGTGAGCGCGCCGCCGCCACGACGATCAGGACCATGAACGCGACAGTCGTCCCGGTCGTCACCAGCAGCAGCGCAGGCGCGACGCGGGCCACGGGCTCGAACGGATCGACGGGACCCGTGTACAGCGCGGAGGTGCCCAGGGCGAAGCAGATCGCGCCACCGATGGCCAGCAGGCCGTGGCTGGTGATCGCGGTCTCCAGCACGAAGAGCAGCAACGCCACGCCGATCAGGGCCAGGCCGGCGATGTTGAGGGGCAGGCTGCCGAAGCCGGTGAAGGCGAGGATCAGGGCGATCCCACCGAGGATCCCGGTCACGAAGTTGGTCGTGTGGAACTCGAACAGGAGCCCATAGGCCCCCAGCAGCAACAGGATGAACGCGATGTCCGGGTCCGACAGCAGGTGCAGCAGGCCGACGAATGGATTCATCCCGGCCTCGCGGACGTCCGCGCCGGCAAGGTCCAGCGTGACCGGGGCCCCGGCGACCGTGACCGTGCGTCCGGCTGCCTTCGCCAGCACCTCGTCGAGGGTGCTCGCGAGCCCGTCCACGACCCTGAGGCCCGCGGCCTCCGCGGCCGACGACGACCGGGCGTCGCGGACCGCCTGGACGGCCCATTCCACGTTGCGGCCGCGCGTTTCGGCGATCGAGGTGATCTTGGCGATCGCGTCGTTCTTCACCTTCGTGCCCAGGGTGCCGCCGATGTCCTCCCCCCCGCTGCCGACCGGCGAGGCGGCGCCGATGCTGGTCCCCGGCGCCATGAACGCGACGTTGGCGGCGAGCGTGATGAACGTGCCCGCACTGGCCGCCCGCCCGCCGGCAGGCGCCACCCAGACGATGACGGGGATGGGCGCATCGAGGATGGTGCCCACGATCCGCTGGGTCGCGTCCAGGCTCCCGCCAGGCGTGTCCAGCTTGATGATCACCGCGGAGGCGCCGTCGGCGGCGGCGGAGGCGATGCCGCCCTCCAGGTAGCCGGCCATCACGTCGTCGACCACGCCCGTGGTGGGCAGCAGCACGACCTGGCGCCCCCCGGCGGCCACTCCGGAGGCCGCGAGGAGCCAGGCGGCGGCCACGACGGCGAACGCCAGGCGAGTCCAAGACACGGTGCGATGGGGTGTGGTCATGCGTCTCGACGTCAGTATCGCACCGCACGCCAGCGGTCCGGCGAGCGACGCCTAGCGACCGGCCGCGCGCGAGAGGTGCTCGAACGCCAGCCGACTCCACGATTCCAGCCGATCGGCGACCGCGGCCACGTCGGACGGCGCGACGAACCGGCCTTCGAGCTTGTCGGTCTCCCGGATGGCAGCGGCGCGTCCAGCGGCATCACCCTGGAAGACCATGCCGACATGGACTCGGCCCACATCGGTCTCGTCGTCGTTGAGGAGGCCGACGAAGCGCAAGTCCGGGACAAAGTCGGCGTCGATCTCCTCCGCCCACTCGCGAACCAGGCCCTCCAGCGGACCGCCGTCCTCCGGGTTCAGGTGACCACCGATGCCGATCGAGTAGCTGTCGTGGAGGCGGCTGTCACCGCCCGCGCGGGTGCGGCGCATGAGGAAATACCGCTCGCCATCGCGCAGGACCAGGTACGGGATCACCTGCTTGAAGTCGGGATCGCGCTCCATGTCGCCGCGCCGGCGATGCGACCCCCGTGCGGCAACGGTGGCCAGGAACGACTCCGGGCTGCCGGGCCGGATCCCCTGCCAGCCGGCGTCCTCGACGACGGCCGCCCGCGGGACCACCAGGACCAGTTCGTCGTCGCTCACCCGCCCCCTCCGTCCGGGCCTTCGCCAGGCGGCGCCTCCAGGCGGGCCTTCGCGGCCGCGAAGCGCGCTTCGAGGCGCGCGGCATCCGGCCCGCCATCACGCTCCAGCTCCGCGAGCCAGCCGTCCAGGGCGTCGCGGTAGGCACGCAGTCGCGTGACCAGCGCGGCCGCATTGGTCGCCGCAATCCCGGCACCCATCGCCGCGTCCCCGCGGGCCAGGCGCGTCATGCCCGTCCAGCCGCCCGCCGCCAGCTCGACTGCCAGCTCCCAGCCGGGCGCCTCCCCGCGCGTCGTCCCCGCGACGGCCTCCACCAGCGCCGCCGAGGCGATGAGCGGCAGGTGGCTGATCCCGGCTGTCGCGTCGTCATGCTGGGCGGCGCCAAGGCGCATCGGCCGCGCCAGGCAGGCCCACGCCAGCGCCTCCACGCGGGCGATGTCCGTGGCCTCGGCCCCGTGCGCGGGCACCACGATCCAGGGCCGGTCAACGAACAGGTCCGCGGTCGCCGCCTGGTAACCCGCCTGCTCTCGGCCCGCCATCGGGTGGCCGCCCACGAACCGGAGGCCGGCCCGCTCGGCCGCGGCCACGATCAGCGACTTGGTGCTGGCCACGTCGGTGACCACGGCCGCGGGGTGGAGGGCGTCCCGGAGGGGGCCGGCCAACTCCTCGATCTGGGCCGGGACCAGGTGCGGCGGCGCGCCCAGGACCACGAGATCCGCGCCCGCCAGCGCGTCGCGCGCGGTGCCCGCCGCATGGTCGATCACCCCGTCCACGGACGCCCGCGCCGGCCCCCGTCCGCTGGGCGACCACGCCACGAGCCGGGCGCGCGACCACGCCGGGTCCGGGGAGGCACGCAGGGCGCGCGCGATCGAACCGGAGATCAGGCCAAATCCAAGGAAGGCGATCCGCATCGCCCGATTATCGGGGCGCGGCGGGAGCCGCGCCATGCGCACCGGGATTCAGGCCCGCGCCGGCGCGAGTCGGCCGTCCGCGGGGCAGGCGGGCGCGCCGGTCGACCGGCGCGCCAGTGGCTGCCGCGACGCTAGATCTTCGGCAGCGCCGCCAGGGCTTCCTTGACCTTATCGGCCGGGAAGGCGAAGTCCTGCATCTTGCCTTCGAGATAGCTGCCGTAGGCGGCCAGGTCGAAGTGCCCGTGCCCGGACAGGTTGAACAGGATGACGCGGGCCTCGCCGGCCTCCTTGGCCTCCAGGGCCTCGTCGATCGCCGCGCGGATCGCATGGGTCGATTCCGGCGCCGGGAGGATGCCCTCGGTCCGGGCAAACTGGATGCCGGCCTCGAACGCGGCGGTCTGGTGGACGCTCCGCGCCTCGATGTACCCATTCTCCTTGAGGAGGCTGACCAGCGGCGCCATGCCGTGATAGCGCAGGCCGCCCGCGTGGATGGGCTCCGGGATGAAGCCGCTGCCCAGGGTGTGCATCTTCACCAGCGGGGTCATCATGCCGGTATCGCCGAAGTCGTACGCGTACACGCCGCGGGTCAGGCTGGGCGCCGCCTCCGGCTCCACCGCCACGATCCGGTGCTTGGCCCCCTGGGTCAGGTTGCGCCCGACGAAGGGAAACGCGATCCCGGCGAAGTTGGACCCACCCCCGGCGCAGGCGATGACGACGTCCGGCGACTCGCCGGCCATCCCCATCTGCTCGATCGCCTCCTGGCCGATGATCGTCTGGTGCAGGAGCACGTGGTTGAGGACGGAACCCAGTGCGTACTTGGTGTCATCGCGGCTCGCCGCGTCCTCGACCGCCTCGCTGATCGCCATGCCCAGGGAGCCCGGGCTGTCCGGCGTCTCGGACAGCACCTTGCGGCCGTAGTTGGTGGTTGGCGACGGGCTGGCCACGACGGATGCGCCGTAGGTCTCCATGAGCAGTCGCCGGTACGGCTTCTGGTCGTAGCTGGCCCGCACCATGTAGACCTTGACCTCGAGCCCGAAGAGGGCCCCGGCAAAGGCCAGGCTGCTCCCCCACTGGCCTGCCCCGGTCTCCGTGGCGAGCCGCGTCACGCCCTCCTGCTGGTTGTAGTACGCCTGCGGGATGGCCGTGTTGGGCTTGTGGCTGCCGGCCGGGCTGCCGCCCTCGTACTTGTAGTAGATATGGGCCGGGGTGCCCAGCGCCTGCTCCAGGCGGTGCGCCCTGTACAGCGGGCTGGGCCGGAAGAGGGTGTACGCGTCCCGGACCCGCTCGGGGATCTCGATGTGCCGCTCGCCGGAGACCTCCTGCATGATCAGGGCCATCGGGAAGAGCGGCGCGAGGTCGGCCGGGCCGATGGGCTGATGCGTCCCCGGGTGGAGGACGGCGGCGGGCGGTACGGGGAGATCGGCCAGGACGTTGTACCAGGATCGCGGGATCCGGTCCTCGTCGAGAATGAACTTGGTCCGCCGGGGCGTGCTGGCCATCGCGTGCCTCCTCGTGGGGCTGGGGTCATGGGAACAGGGGCCGAAGTCTGCGGGTGGACGCCGCCCGGCTGGGCCGGGTGAGGGGCCAGCCTACCGGGCGAGCGAGGACTGTGCAACGCGCCCACGCGGGCGGTCAGCCGCGGAGGCGGGCCTCGTGCAGCGGCACATAGCGAGCCGGGCCGCCACCCGTGTGGCTCTCGAACAGGACCAGGCGGTCAACCTCAAACCAGACCTCGATCGCGCTGGCGGCCTCCACCAGGCGGCGTCCAACGCGGGGTGCCGATCTGACGCCATCGCTCCGGGCGAGCGTGAGGTGCGGGTTGTACGGGCGGTCGTCGCCGCTCCAGCCGGCGGCCTCGAGCTCGCGATTGGTTGCCGCGGCCAGTGCATGCAGCTGACCGCCCGGATCCGCGACGCCCATCCAGAGCGCACGTGGCCGATCCAGGTTCGGGAACGCCCCGGCGCCGCCGATGGCGAGCGAGAACGCAGGGATACCCGCGGCCGCGCGCTCCACGACGTCGTGCAGGGCCTCGACGCGATCGTCCAGGGTGGGACCCAGGAAGCGGATCGTCAGGTGGAGGTCGTGCAGATTCACCCAGCGGACGCGATGGGGTTGGCGGCCCGGGCCCGGGGGTCCGTCGCCGGGACCTCCTTCGCCCTCGGCGACGCGGATGCGTCCGACGAGCTCCTCCACCATCTCGCTGACGGTCGCCGCAACCGGGACGGCGATGAAGAGCCGCCGACCGGGCTCCAAGTCGGGGCGTCCGTCACGGCCCCGGCGGACGAAGGGCCCGGGTGCGCCGGCGCCGGGCTCGGTCACTCGGCGCGGGTTCGCTTGGCCACGGGGGCCGCGGTCGCGCGCTTCGGCGAGCCGGCGGTGGGAGCGGCGCTTTCCGGACGTGCCTTCACCTCGCGCTCCCAGACCTTGCGGTCCGCGCTCAGGACCTCCAGGGCCCGGGCCTGGCCCTTCCAGCCCAGGATGTCGACGGTCTTGTCTTCGAGTGCCTTGTAGGTGTCGAAGAAGTGCTCGATCTCGACCAGCCGGTGAGGTCGGACCTGGTCGAGCCGCTCCACGTGCGCCTGGTGGAGATCGTCAACAGCCACGCACAGGATCTTGAAGTCGGCACCCTTCTCGTCGCTCATCTCCAGCACGCCGATGGGGCGCGCCCAGACGTGACAGCCCGGGAAGGTGGGCTCGTCGATCAGCAGGAGGGCATCGGTGTGGTCGCCGTCGTCCGCTCGGGTGCCCTCGATGAAGCCGTAGTCGAAGTTGTAGTGGACGGCCGAGGCGAGGACCCGGTCCAGCCGGAAGACGCCGACCTCTTCGTCGTACTCGTACTTGTTGCGACTGCCCCGCGGGATCTCGACGACGACCTCGATGATGTCGGGGAAGTGCTCCGCGTGCTTGCTCATGCACCAACCTTACCCCGACCGGGCCGCGCCGTCCCGGCTGGTCGCTCGAGACGGGCGCACCCACGGCCCCAGGCGGGCTCACGCCGCCGCGCGGGCGGTCCGACGCACGACCTGCCGCGCACACGAAAACGCCCGAAGGAACTGCTGGGAGCGGAGGTCGGAGCGGAGCGCGGCGGGCCTTGATGTGATCGCTGCCTGCCTCGTCCGGTCCGGCGCCAACCCGG
>CAIJPD010000011.1 GCA_903822495.1 uncultured Chloroflexota bacterium
AGGCAGGCCGCGATGAAGCGTGTCACTCCACGCGCACGGATGGTGCGGCGCGCGAGGTCGTAGCGCGCTCCCCAGGCGGCAATCCCGATCAGGCCCAATCCGGCCACGCGGAACCCCGCGTCCGGGGCCGGCAGGCTGGCCAGGACGCCCAGGCCGAAGACAGCGGCAACCACGATGAACGCCCGGCGTGCGGCGGCGGACGGCCGGACCAGGGCAGAGAGCTCGAGCCGCTCGCCGACGACCGTCAGCACGAGAAAGGCCGCCAGCCACGGGACCGCGGACGCCACCGGCCGCTCCAGGCGAAGGACGATGGCGGCAACCAGCCAGCACAGCGCCCCCACGGCCTGGACGCTCCCGTGCAGGGAGGGGTGGACGCGGGCGACCGCCGCGTAGATCCAGAGCAGGATGGCGGCGCCGATCGCGAGGGGAACGGCAGCGGCGGCGGGCGACACCCCGCCCACCACGGCGAGCCCGCCGACCCCCGCCGCCAGCGGCGCCGCGTACGCCCACGGCCGCCCCAGCGCAACCGCGCGCTCCAGGGCGATCAGCGTGCCAAGGAAGCCCAGGGTCATGAGCGGCCCATGGCCCGAGGCCAGCCGGGCGGTGCCGTCGGGCATGCGGATGCCCAGCAGCAGCAGCGCGCCGGTCAGGCCCGCGATCAGCGCGACGCCTGCCATCAGCAGCAGGGCCGCGCGCGGCGCGCGAGGCAGCCCGGGGTTGCCGTCCGGCGCGATCAGCGGGCGATTGGTGGCGGTCACGACGTCTCGCCGCCGGGTGCCTGTCGGCGAGACGCAAGGTGGACGAGGCACGTGCCGGGCGTGACGAACGGTTCCAGGCGATCCACGTCGATCGTCGATCCCAACGTGGCGAGGGTGCCGCGGATCATCCCCAGGTGGACACCGCACACGATGCCGGGCTGGGCCTTGGCCACCGCGTCGAAGGGACAACGGCGCAGCTCGACCGGCCCGTGCGGATCCGGCCGCTCCGGGTCAAACCCGGCCTCGCCGAGGATCCCCAGGAGGCGCTCCACGGCCGCCCCGTCGTCCTCGGCGACCGGGCCTGCCGCCAGCGCGCTGCCCCAGCGCTCGCCGGCCGCGACGGAGGCCGCCCCGGCGCCGGGCACGGCCGCGACCTGGTCGGCGAGGACCGCCGCGAGCGAGCGGTAGCTCTCCGACCCCGGCGCGAGCTGCGGGTCGGCCGCACCCGGCGCCATGGCGTACTGGTGGGCCGGACGGCCACGGCCGGACGCCGCAGCAGCCGACCGGAGCACCAGCCCCGCGGCCACCAGCTGGTCCAGCTGCTCGCGAGTGGAGTTGGGGTGGCGTCGCACGGCGATGGCCACCTCCCGCACGCCGATGGGTCGGCCGGTGGCGATGAGGACGCCGAGGATCCGGTCGCGCGTCTCCCCGGCCAGTATCCGGTGCCTTCGGCGCTCGTCCATCACCGTGCTAATTTACACGTAACAAGGCGTGCATAATGGTCCCATCCGCAATCCACTGAGGAGGCACCCACATGGCCAGCGAGCCCATCATCGACGTCCGCACCATCCCGCACGCCAGCCGTCATTCGACGATCTTCAGCACCTTCGCGGCGCTTGCGCCGGGTGATGGGTTCGAGATCCATGTCGACCATGATCCCAAGCCGCTCTACTACCACTTCTCGGCGGAGCAGCCGGGCGCCTTCACCTGGGAGTGGCTCGAGGAGGGGCCGGAGCTCTGGCGCGTGCGGCTTGGCCGGACGGCCCAGGCCGGCGCATGATGTAGGCGTCCGGCGACCCGCGGAGGCCCTGCCGGGCAGGGTGCGGGAGGGAGTCATGGAGATCAGGCACGTCGGCGTGATGAGCCCCGGCGACATGGGCCAGGCGCTGGCTGTGCGGCTGGTCGAGGCCGGGTTCGTGGTGCATACGGCTCTGGGCGGCCGCAGCGAACGGACCCGGGCCCTGGCGGCCGCGGCGGCACTCCACGACTGCGAGACGCTGGACGGGCTCGTCGCCACCTGCGACCTGGTCGTCTCGGTGGTGAATCCGGCATCCGCCCTGGACCTGGCCGGCGGGCTTGCCGGGGCGATGCTACGAACCGGCCGCCGCGTGGTGCTGGCGGACCTGAACGCCATCTCGCCAAGCCACGCCCGAGCCGCGGCGGGCCTTGTCGCCGAGGCGGGCGGGCGGTTCATCGACGGCGCCATCCTGGGGGTGCCGCCACGCGGGGAGCAGCGGGTGCGCATCCTGGCCTCCGGCCCGGACGCGGCGCTGCTCGAGCAGATCCGGCACCCGGCGCTCCACGTGCGCGTCCTGTCAGATCGGGTCGGCGACGCGTCGGCCCTGAAGATGTGCAACGCGGCCCTGACCAAGGGCCTCTCCGCGGTCGTGCTCCAGCTGCTCGTCGCCGCACAGCGGCTGGGCGTCGGTGACGCGCTCCTCGCGGAGCTCCGGGAGGGCCGCGCGGACCTGCTCGATGCCCAGCTGCGGTCGCTTCCCACCCTCCCGCCGAAGGCAGGGCGCTGGGTCCCCGAGATGCAGGAGATTGCCGCCACATTCGCGGAGACCGGCCTCACCCCGGACCTGTTCGAGGGCATTGCCGGCCTGTATGCCGCTGTGGCCGAGACCGACCTGGGTCGCGAGAGCCCCGAGGCCGCTCGCCAATCCGGCCGGTCGGGCGAGGACGTCATCCGCAATCTCGCCGGGGATCCTCGGGTCTGAGTCCGGCCGAACATGGGACGACCCCGCAGGCGGGTTGCCTCGCGGGGTCGTTCCCGGATCGTGCCCGCCGCGCGGCAGGCGCAGGTGCGCGGAGCTAGCCGGCCATCGTGGACGCCGCCGGGAACATCGGCAGGCTCCGGATCCGCGCGGTCTTCGTCGCCTTGGCATAGGCCGTCACGATCGCCGAAGCGATGCCCGGGACAGCGACCTCGCCCACGCCGCCCGTCGGGTCGGCGGTGGACCGGATGATCGTGGTGCTGACGACCGGCATCTCGCGGCCGCGCAGCATCCGGTACTTGTTGAAGTTGTTCTGGTCGGCCTTGCCGGCCGTGAACGTGATCTGGCCCCAGAGCGTGGCGGACAGCGCGTGAACCACGCCGCCCTGCATCTGGGCCTCGACGGCGTTGGGGTTGACCACGTTGCCGCAGTCCACCGCCACCGCCACCTTGTGGACCACCAGGGCCCCCGCAACGGGGGCCGAGACCTCGACCACTTCGCCGACGACGGAGCCGAAGCACGTCCCCAAAGAGATGCCGCGCGCCCGGCCGACCGGGACGGGCGTTGACCAGCCGCCCAGCGCCGCCGCCGCCTCCAGGACCGCCAGGAACCGCGGGGCCCGCGGATCCGTGGACGCCAGGAGCTGGGCGCGCCGGAACTGGTACTCGTCCATGCCGGCGGCCAGGGCCAGCTCGTCGATCGCGCTCTCGACGACGAAGACGTTGATCGACGCGCCGACGGAGCGCCAGTAGCCCACCCAGATCGAGCTGGGATGCCGGACGTACTCGACCGCGTGGTTGGGGTTGGCCGCCACGTATGGCACGCCAGTGGCGATGGCCGCGCACTCGATCCCGGACGAGTCGATCCCGCTGGTGGGGAGGCGCCCGCGCTGGAACGCGATGGACGGGCTGACGATCCGGTTCGACCAGGCCGTGATCAGCTTGCTGGTGGGGTCGATGCTGGCCCGGACGCGCGAGAGCGCCATGGGCCGGTACTGGTCGTGGGTGACGTCCTCTTCGCGCGGCCAGATCACCTTGACCGGCTTCTTGATCCCCAGGGCCGTCTTGACGGCGTGGACCGGGTAGTCGGTCTCGATCTTCCGGCCGAGCCCGCCCCCGAGGAGCGTCGAATGGACGTTGATGACGACGCCCGGGGCCACCAGGGCCGCCGCCGCCGCCTTGACCCCCGTGGGCGACTGGGTGGAGGCCCAGATGTCCAGCTTGGTCAACGTGCCCAGGACGTCATAGGTCGGGACGACGGTGGTGTTGGGCACCTCCATCGGTGCGTGGGCGATGTACGGGAGGAAGTACGTCTGGTCCAGCGTCGGGGTCGCGCCCAGGATGCCCGCGGCCGACGCGGGGTTCCCCTCGGCGACCACCAGGCCGGCGCCGCTCGTCATGAGGCCCTGGGCGGTCGCCAGGACTGCGGCACTGCTGTTGCTGGTCGCGTCGGCCGGGGTGGTCCACGAGGCCGACAGCTGCTTGGCGGCCATGATCGCGGCCCACGTGTTGGTGGCCACCACCGCACACGCGTTGCCCAGGTTGACGACCGCCGTGGCCCCGGCCGGGACCTTCGGCGTCGCCTTCAGGGTGCCGCCCAGGACGGGCGCGTTCTTCACCACGGCAAAGGCCATCCCGGGGATGACGACGTCGATGCCGTAGCGCGCCGATCCGTTGGTCTTGGCCGGGATGTCCAGGCGGGGGACGGAGACGCCAACGAACTGGCCGGTCCTGAGGAGCGCCGGGCTGGCCGGGACAGGCTTGGTGGCCGCGACTGCCGCGAGCTGGGCGAAGGGCAGCGAGAGCCCGGTCCACGTGTTGCGGACGGTGGAGTCGATGGTGATGAGGTTGCTGGTGTCCGGGAGGCCCCAGGCATCGGCCGCGGCGGCCTTGAGCATCTCGCGGGCCTGGGCGCCGGCTACTCGCATCGCCGCGATGTGCCGGGTGATGCCGCTGGATCCGCCGGTGGTCCACGGCACGCCGGTGGTCCAGCTGGCGCCCACGGGGGCGTTCTGGACGGCGATGTCCGACCACCTGGCGCCCAGCTCCTCGGCCATGGCCTGGGCCAGACCGGTGCTGGTGCCCTGGCCCATCTCCGCGCCGCCATACAGGATGGTGATCGTGCCGTCGGCCGCGACCACGACCCAGCCGCCCACGGGCGTCCCGGCCGGGTCATCGCCCGCCCTGGGCTGGGTCGCGGCGAGCGTCGCCCGCGGCGAGAGGGCGAAGGCCACGGCGAGCGCCCCGGCGCCGCCGAGGAATCGCCGGCGGCTGAGGGTTGCGTCGAGAATCTGGTCGATGAAGGAAGTGCCGCGCGGGTTCGTCTCGGTGGTCATCGTTCGTCCTCCTACTGGCCGGAGGCGCGAAGGACAGCCTTCTGCACCCGCTGATACGACCCGCACACGCAGATGTTCGGCATCCCGGCCGCGTCGCCCGCAGATGGCTTGGGCTTCTCCGCGAGGAGCTGCGTCGCGCGGCAGAGCATCCCCGACTGGCAATAGCCGCACTGGGGGACCTGCTCGTCGATCCAGGCCTGCTGGAGCCTGGCCCCCTGCGGCGTGGCCCCGATCCCCTCGACCGTGACGATCTTCTTGCCGACCATCTCCTTGATCTCGAGGCCGCACGACTTGTCGGCCTGGCCATCGACCAGCACGGCGCAGGCCCAGCAGACCTGGATGCCGCAGCCGTACTTGGTCCCGGTCATCCCGAGGATGTCGCGCAGGACCCAGAGCAGGCGGGTGGTCCCGTCGCAGTCCACCGTCACGGCCTGGCCATTGATGTTCAACGCGAAGACGGTCATCAGGTACTCCCGCGGGCCCGGGTCGCTCATCCGACCCCCGGTGAGTTCGTCCGGGCCAGGCTGCGCAAGGTAGCAGGGCCATCCGATGTCGTCGATCCGGGCAGATGGTCCGGGGTGGGATAGCCAGATCGGGGCGGCGCCCGTCACCATCCCGGCACCCGGATAGGGCTGATCGAGCGGGGACGGCTCACCTACACTGTGGTCGCGGCTGGAGAGTCGTCCACCAGCACGTTGGCGGCACCCGGATCATCGCGGCAGGCGGCTCGGACCTCATCGTGGTCGGCGAGTGGATCGTCGAACGCGAAGCGGTCGTCCATTTCGGGATCAGCAAGACCGATACCCTTGTCGTGATCCTGGAGACCACCCTCCTGCGTGACGGCGAGTTCGCCCCAATCACGGAAGCGCGCCCGCCGCCCTCCGCGCCTTGACAACCACTTCACGATCCGGGAGCCCGCCGGCCCACCGCCCAGGCTCTCCCAATGGAAAGGACCAGATTCGTGTCCAGCACTCTCCGCCTCGCCCTCGCCGGCGTTCTCGTCCTGGCCCTCGCCGCCTGCACCGCGGCCGGGCCACGTGAGCGGACCGTCACCGTGACCCACGCCGCCGTGACCGCGACGCTCGTCGACGCGGCCCCGACCGGCACGTCGGTGGGCGATCAGCGCTACTTCTCGATCGTCGTCGGCGGCGACGGGGGCGTGGGCCGCCTCGAGGCGATCCTGTCGACCACGGGCATCGACGTGCCCCAGAAGGGGACGGAGATCCGGACCGGGCAGCTGATCTTCACCTTCGGCACGGGCGAGGACCAGGTGACGGTCCTGGGCGCCAGCGTCTATCCGTCGGCCGGCTCGACGATCGCGGAAGGCACCACGACGATCCGTCCGATCGTCGGGGGTTCGGGCGCCTACGCGGGCGTGTCGGGCTGGTGCGAGAGCACCCACAACGCCGACGGCACCTGGCGGCACATCCTTCACCTCAAGGGCTGAGTCGGGGGGGGGACGCCCCCCGGGGGCCGGTCACGCCGCAATCGCGACTCGGGCCCCCAGTGCGATCAGCACGATCCCGGTCGTCCCTTCCAGGATGCGCCGGGCGCGGCCGTGGTCGAGGACCGTGCCCAGCCTGCTGAGCGCGGTCCCGTAGGACACCAGCCACGCGATGCCCAGCACGGCGTGGATGCCCGCCAGCAGGAGCGACGTTCCCAGCACGGGCGCCCCCGCCGGGATGAACTGGGGCAGGAGCGTCGCGTAGAACACGCCGACCTTGGGGTTGGTCACGTTGGTGACCAGGCCCATCCGGAACGCCCCCGCGCCGGTCAACCCGCCGGGCGAGGTCGGGGTCGAGGCCCCGGCGGACGCGGACCCACCCGGCGACCCGGACGCGGACCCGCCCGGCGAGCGTTCCGGCGACCCGCCGCGCCGTCCATCGTGTGACCGGACGGCGTGTCGGAGCGCCGTGAGCCCCAGGATGGCCAGGTAGGCACCGCCAATGAGCCGGAGCGACGCGTATGCCTCGGCGGAAGCCGCGACGAGCGTGGAGATCCCCACCGCGGAAGCGACCGCCCAGACCGCGAGGCCGGACACGATCCCGAGGGTGGTCGGCAGCACCACGGGCCGGCCGGCTCGCAGCACGTTCCTGAGCATCAACGCCATGTCCGGGCCGGGCGAGATCGTCATCAGGGCGGCCACCCCGGTGAAGGCAACCAGCGACGAATCCATCTCCGCATGGTAGCCAGGCCCGGCCGCGGCGGCGCGTGCCGCCGGGGCCGGAATCCGGGGCCGGAATCCGGGGCCGGGACGCACCATGTGCAGGCTTGCCACGTCCCATCGCGGCGGGTCACCCGGTGGGCTTGCGGTACGATCGTGGACTTGGTGATCGAGCAGCCGCGACCCCGGACCACTCTCCGCCGCCTGATCGTCCTGGCCGGCGGCACGGCGATGCTGGCGGCCGCGGTCGTGACCGCTGACGGGCTGCGCCCGGCCGAGCCGAAGGCCGGACCGAAGGTCGCATCGACCATGGTTCCCGTCCTCGCCGTCGCCCCCACCCTTGTGCCGACGTTCGCGTCGCAGCTCACCCTGGCGCCCTCCGGCCTGGTCACGGATGCCCCCGCCAGCCAGGCAGCGGCCCCCAGCGCACCCCCAACTCCGGGCCCGACGCCCAAGCCGATCAAGGTGCCGACGGACCGTGTCGCGACGCGGGTCGCCGTGGGCGCCCTGGGGATCGACCTGCCCGTCATGCGACAGGCGACCCCGTATCCGGCGTGCGGCGTCGCGATGTACATCGTCGAGCTGGACCAGCCCGGCGTCGGCCCGACCGGCGTCACGTACCTGTATGCCCACGCCCAGACCGGCAGCTTCCTGCCGCTCCTCAAGACGTCGCTCGTCAACGACGGCGCGGCGATGCTGGGCATGCTGGTCGACGTCTACACGGGTGACAGCCTTCGATTCAGCTACCGGATCGACGAGGTCCGCCGCCACGTCACCGACATGAGCGCGGCCTTCGCCTGGGACGGGCCCGAATCGCTCTGGCTGCAGACGTCCGAGGGCCAGGGAGCCGCGGTCCCAAAGCTGCAGGTGGTTGCGACGCTGGTCGGCCAGTCGACGGTGGATGATGCGGCGGCCCACCCGGCGCCCCACCCGGTGACCTGCTAGGCGGACCCGTTCGGCTCGGTGGGCGCGAGGTGCCCGACCGGCAGCCCGTAGACTCCGTCGTGCGCGGCGCCCCGCGCACACGATGAGCAGTCCCTGGCCGGAGGAGCAGCGATGGGTGCACGCGACGCAGGACGCGCCCTCGTGGCCGCCCTCGCCCTGGTCGGCGTCACCCTGTTGGCACCCGGACGCGCCGTGGGCGCCGAGGCAGCCTGCCCGATGCTGGAGTGGATCGTGGCCCAGCGGGCCGTGCTCGCCGGGGCCGCGGCGCCGTGGCAGCTGCCCGCCGCCGTGGCCCTGCCGAGCGGACCCGAACTCTGCGCGGGGACGGCTGCCGCCATCTCGATCGCCCTCGACCTGATCGCCGACGTGGAGAAGGCGGACCGTTTGCTGCCCGACGCCGATGTGGGATCGGGGGCCATCAGGGGACTCTTCGAGGGGGCCCTGGACGCCCCTGCGCTGAGCCGAGCCGCGGCCGCGGCCAGGGACCAGTCGGAGGCTGCCGCGGCCGTGGCCGCCGCAACCGCCCGCGTGGCCGCGCCCCGGCCCGTTCTGGAGGCGCTCGGCCTGCCGCCGGCCAAGCTGGAGGCCGAGCTGGCGACGGCGGTCGCGGCCGTGGCCCAGGCCGATCGCGCGGCGGCCGGTGCGGCGCTCGACCTGATCGACCGCGAGCTCGCCGATGAGCAGGCCGCGGCGCAGCTGGTCGGGGAGGCGCGGGACCACGTGGCGGCGCCCCGTGATCCACTCCAGGAGCTGGGCCTCCTGGGGACCGACTTCGTGCACCGGCTGCTCGAGGCCGAGGGCGCGGTCCAGGCGATCAACCTGGACAGCACGCGAGCCCTGACCGCCTCCATCGATGCGGACCTGGCCGGCGCCAGACTGGGCGGGCTGATCCGGCTGGCGGCGGCGTCTGTGCTGGCGGGGGCACTCGCGATCGCGGTCCGCCGGCGTTGGCCCGGTGGTCGGCGCGCCTCGCCAGGCGTGCCCCGCAGGCCCGTCGCCTAGTGGCCGGTGCCTGGCCGCACCACGACGCCCAGGCCGGCGTTCCCGGCCGCGCCGGGCGCGGCCGGCGCGCGGCGGATTCGCGTTGCGCAGGCAAGCGCGGTCCCGTATCGTGCGCCGGTCGGGATGCCTCGGGGGAGGAGGTCCCGGCGAGGGAGGTTCTCTGACGTCCGGGCCACGGCGGTCCGCGACGGTGGCACGCCCCGGTCCCCAGGCCGGAGCACCCAAATCGGCTCTCGAGGCCGCCGTGCCGCCGTCACAACGGTCCGCCGCGCGTCCCGGAACCCTGCCAACTGTCGCGGAGGCGGCGCGCGTGCGTGTCTGGCGTGGCTTCAGAGTCGTTGGGCTGCTGGCTGCCGCCCTGGTTGCGGCCGACTGCGCCGTTCCGGCGATCGCGCCACAGTCGCCCGTCTCCGCGGCCCCTGGCCCGATGGCGGCCCGACCGATGCTCGCCAGCTACTCCGAGCCCGCGCCCCTCGTCCCGGACCCGGCCGGCCCCGATCGCGGCCAGCCGCGCGAAGGAGGCCACGCCGCTGGGGGCCCCCGTGCGGCCTCTGACCAGGGCCGGGTCGCCGTGGCGAGCTTCGGCCAGACCACGTGGAGCGTCGTGCCCTGGCCGCTCGTCACGTTCAGCGGCATCCCGGAGGACCCGGTGCCATTTGACCAGCCAGTCCTGGTCACCTGGGCAGAAGGCCCCACCGGAACCGCCCTCGCGTCGAGGACGCTGATCACCGAGGAGGCGCCCTTCGTGGGGGGCGCGTGCGCCCCATTCGTGCGCGTCTCGGCGATGCCGGCACCGGTGGACCACGTGGCTGCCACGGGCAGGCTGAACGCCGGGCGCTGCTACCGCTACACCGTCCACATGGTCCTGGGTGAGTCCGAGACCCACGACCAGGTGTCGCCGCCGCTCTGGGTCGCCGCGCCGCCCGAGCCGTTCTTTCGCTTCGACCTGTACCGCGACGGCGTCTACGCCCCGCAGCAGACATGGACCTGGTGCACGGCGGCGTCCGTGCAGATGATGGCCAACATGGTCCAGGGCCAGCAGGACGCCAGCTACGCGGGCCAGCTGGCCATCATCGGCTTCGAGCACGCCCGCGATCGCTACTCGTCATCGATCGCGGGGTCGGATCCCCAGGGCATGGTCGCGGCGCTGTCGGCCTTCGGGGTTGGGTCGTACCGGTGGAGCAGGAACCGGTCGAGCGATGACGCGCTCCGGGAGGCCGCCCTGGCCATCCGAACGCTCAAGCGGCCCGCCGCCCTCTTCGTCAACTGGGGCTCGCACGCCTGGGTGATGAGCGGCTTCACGGCCACCGTCGACCCGCTCGTCAGCGATGACTGGCAGCTGACCGGCGTCTACGTCGAGGGGCCGCTCTACCCGCGCCAGGTCCTCAAGAGGGGCTTCTACGATCCGCCGCCCGACCAGTGGTACTCCATCGAGACGATGCGCAAGGTCATGCTCCCGTACTGGGAGACCATCGCGCCATCGACCAGCGTCTGGCAGGGCGCGATCGTGACCACGATTCCGGACGCCCCCTAGGCCGTCCTGCGTCCGGGCCTGCAATCGCGGGGGCCAAAGCGGGCGATCATAGCGACGAACGGACGCCCCGGGCCGTCCGGATCCATGGGAGTGCGGCGATGGGGTCGGCGTTTGGCGAGCGGTCAGGCGCTCACGATCGGGCGGGATCCCACTGGACCGCCGTCGCGGTCGGCCTGGCGCTCGTCGCCGTGCTGGCGCTGGTCGCAGTTGCCGGCCATGTCGTGCCGTTGCTGGGGTCCACCACGTGCCCGCCCGGCGGGGCCCCGGGCGCCTGCACCCGGATCCTCTTCCTCGGCAACAGCTACACGGCGACCAACGACCTGCCTGCAGTGGTACGCCGGCTGGCGGCGTCCGCGGGTCGCCAGGTGGAGACGGTGTCGGTGGCGCCCGGGGGCCAGACCTTCGCCGGTCACGCCGTTGATCGCGGGTCGCTCGACGCGCTGGGCGGGTCGCGCTGGGACGTGGTGGTCCTCCAGGAGCAGAGCCAGATCCCGGCGTCGGTCACGGCACGCCAGACCCAGATGGCACCGGCCGCCGCGACGCTGGTGGATCTGGCGCGCGCCATGGGCGCCCAGCCGATCCTGTTCGAGACCTGGGGCCACCGCGACGGCTGGGCGGACCTGCGCCTGGACTACGGGTCGATGCAGGCCGCGCTCATCGACGGGTACGAGCAGGTGGGCCTGCGGCTGGGCGTCCCGGTCGCTCCCGTCGGCAGGGCCTGGGCATCCGTGGTCGTGGCACATCCCGAGGTCGGGCTGTGGGGTCCCGACGGCTCTCACCCCAGCGCCGCCGGCAGCTACCTGGCGGCGTGCGTGTTGTTCGGGGCCATCCTGGGAGCAGACCCGCGCGAGATCCGCGACGAGGGGGGACTGCCCGCGGACGTGGCGCGATGGCTCAGGGCGGCGGCGGCCGACGTGACCGTGCGCTGAGGCAGCCTTCAGTCGGTGCCAGGCGATGGCCGGCCGGCGACGGAGCGGATCCAGCCGATCAGCAGCAGCCCCAGCGCCAGGATCAGCGCGAACGACGCCTCGCCGGGCAGGCGCGTGATCGCGGCCGCATCCCGCGCGACCGTCAGCTCGTTCGTCGCACCGCCGGCAGCCTTGGGCGGCGCCATCATGTCGGTGGCCAGCACCTGCACGCGGGTGAGCAGTTCGCGGCAGAGCTCTGCGCTGGGCGTCGCCGCCGGCCCCGGCCCGATCACCGGAGCGCCGTTGCCGGCGGGGATGGTCGGGAGCGGCAGACCGACGGCGGGCGGGACGACGCCCGGGCGCGGGAAGGGCTCGACCGCGCCGGGCGTTCCCGGCGGTCCGATGGGCGGGGCCGGCGCCACCTGCCCGGCCGCAGGGCTGGTGATCGTCGCGGGTCCCGAGCCGCTGGATCCGCCGCTGGATCCAGTGCCGGACCCCGATACGGCGCCCGGCTGCGAGCCGGGGCCCGACCCGGGGGCTGCGCCGGAGACCCCTGTCGCCCCCCCGACACCGAACACGGCGGCCCACTCCTCGGGGGCGACCAGGTCCTTGCACAGGAGCGGGTCGAACGCGATGCCCGGGCCCACGATGACGCCCCCGCCGGGCGGAACGGCTGGCCCCGTGCTGGTGCCCATCGCGGTGGCCAGGATCCGGACGTCCTTCCCGCTGAACGCCGAGCCGTCAAAGTTGAAGGGCCCGCCGCCCAGCGCGGCGATCAGGCTGGACTCTGCCGCCGCGAGGTCCGCGGGGCAGCCCATCTCGGTCGTCGCCAGCGGACCCGTGATCCGGAGGGTCTTGCCATCGAACGCGACCGTTGCCCCGATGGTGTTGCAGCCCACCGAGACCCCAAGCCGGCCGCCCTCGATCCAGAGCTTGCCCTGGACCTTGATGGTGTTGGCGCCGCGCTCGACGCCTTCGACGACGTAGTAGCGGCCGGGCGCCGCGGGCGCGATCGGCGGGGCGACCGGATCGGCGGCCAGGCCGGCCGCCGGGAGGAGCAGGACGGCGGCGAGGGAGAGGCTGAGGGCCTGGCGGAGCATGCGTGGCCTCCGGTGCTGGGATCGGCCTACGGGCCGGCTGGGTTCGCTGGGCGGTGGACGCCCGGGCCGACGGTTCGGTTCCCGGCCCCAGGCCTTGGCTCCTACGAGAAGTGCATCACCACGGCGGTGATGATCGGCGCCAGCAGGATCGCGGGCATCAGGTCGCCCACCGGGACCTGGCGGATATGGAGCAGGCGGAGGCCGACACCCAGGAGCAGGATCCCCCCCGTGGCCGTCATGGAGGCCGTGACCGCGGCCGGCAGCAGGCCGCCCAGCGCGACCGCCAGGAGCGTCAGTGCGCCCTGGTAGGCGCCCACGGCGATCGCCGACGCGGCCACGCCCCAACCCAGCGTGGAGGCGAAGGCGATCGAGAAGAAGCCGTCCATCGTCGACTTGAGGACCAGCTGGTCGATGCCCCGGCCCAGGCCGTCGCTCAGCGATCCGAGCACCGCGAGCGGGCCGATGCAGAAGATCAGGGATGCATCCACGAACCCCTCGATGAACCGGGCGCGGGCGTCGGCGGTCGCACTCGCCGCGGGCGGTTCGCCGGCTTCACCCTCGGCGCTGGCGGGGACCGGCTTGCCGGCAAAGCGCCGCTGGAGCCAGCCACCAAAGGACTCCAGGCGATCCTCGATCCGCAAGAGCGAGCCGGCCGTGCCCCCCAGGATCAGGGCAGCCAGCATGATCAGGAGCGTCCCGCTGCCTGCGACCGCGACATAGTCCGGGTCCCGCAGGGCGACGATGTTCATGGCGCCGATCACCAGCGAGACCATGCCCAGCGCGTCGGTCACGGTGCGGGTGGTCCGCTCGGGGAGTCGATGGCCGAACGCCACGCCCAGCGACGAGCCCAACAGGATCGCGACGACGTTGATGAGGGTCCCCAGGCCGATCATGACGCTCCCGGTCTGCCTCCGGCGGGCGATGCCTGACATCTCGCTTGCCCGGGCCGGTGCGTGCAGAGCATGACCGAAGACGAGACCGGTACGCTTGCCCGCGTGACATCGCTGTCGTCGGCCCGGCTGCGCGCATTCGTTCGCAAGCACACGCGCCTGCAGCCTGTCCCGGACGTTCCCGGGCTCCGCCTCCACATGGGCAGCGACGTGATGGCCCTGTGTGCCCTGGCCGGAGCGGAGCTCGGGATGGCGGATCCGGACCTGCCCTACTGGGCGTTCCCGTGGGCGGGTGGGCTGGCCGTCGCTCGCCATCTCATCGAGCGGCCCGCCGAGGTGGCCGGATTGCGGGTGCTCGACCTGGCGGCCGGGAGCGGGCTGTGCGGGTTTGTCGCCGCGCGGGAGGGCGCCCTGCGCGTTGTCGCCAACGACATCGACCCGCTGGCCGGGGCGGCAGTCTGGCTCAATGCCCGCGAGAACCGTCACGACGTCGGGTTCGTGGGTCGAGACATGAGCGGTGACGGTCCGCCGGATGTGGACGTGATCCTCGCAGGGGACGTCTGCTACCAGCCCGGTATGGCTGCTCGCCTGCTGCCGTGGCTGGCCGCGGCGGCGGCCTCGGGGACACGGGTCCTGATGGGGGATCCGGGACGCGCCTACCTGCCGGTGGGTTTGGAGCGCGTTGCCACCTACAGCGTCACGACGAGCCGGGAGCTGGAGAGCGCGGCGTCCAGGGAGACGGGGGTGTATACGTTCGCGAGGCCGCTGGCCCGAACGGCCTCAGTCGTGGGCGACCAGGCGGACCTGGGCCCAGGTGTAGGCGGGCGTGGGGGCAGCACCGCCTGAGGGCACGAAGTACCCGGTGACGTCGAAGATCAGCTCGACGGTCTGGCCACCCGGGGCACCGAAGAGGCCCGACAGGCTGCCGGTTCTGCTCAATGCCACGGTGACGCCGTTGGCGCGGTCATCACCCACGGGGAAGTCGATCTTGCACCCACGGGGAAGTCGATCTTGCCGCCGGTGGCCGACGTGGTCTCGACGGGACCCAGCGGGACCCAGCCGCTGGCGGTCTGGCCGGTGACGGGCAGGATGCCAGCGGCGGCGGTGGCGTTTGCTGGTACCCCACCATGGCCCGCCACCTGGAATGTGTGCCGAACGCCGGCGCCGAACGTGTCCGGGTTGAACCAGGCCGCGGCCGCCGACCGCACGGGCGCAGTCTGGCCAGAGCGAGGAGCGCCCTCTGCCGACAGGCTGCCGATCGGGCCCAACGGCATCGAGCCCGGCATGAACCACACCGTCACTTCGCAGTCGCTGGCGATGGGGCCGGTGGTGTACGTCGTCCCACTGAGCGACCCGTCGCACCCCCAGATCAAATCAATAGTCCAGCCCCCCACGATGGGTACACCTGCAGTGTCGCCGTCGCGCCAGGCAGCACAGACTGTGATGACGGGGTGATCGTGCCGCCGGGTCCCGATACAACGGCGGTCACGGTCCACGGTGTTGGCGTCGGCGTGGGATCCGGTGTTGGCGTCGGCGTGGGATCCGGTGTGGGCATGAACCTCACCGTCACGGTGCAGTCGCTGGAGATCAGGCCGGTGGTGTACGTGGCTCCGTCAAGGTCAAGCGACCCGTCGCACCCGTTGATCCATTGAACAGTCCAGCCGAGCGACGGCTGTACGTCCAGTGTCGTTGTCGTGCCAGGCACCACAAAGCGTGATGGCGGGGTGATCGTGCCGCCTTGCATCCAATAGACCTCGCCGGTCACGGTCCACGGCGCCGGCGGCGGCGTCGGCGTGGGATCTGGTGTCGGCGTCGGTGTGGGCTCTGGTGTCGGCGTCGGCGTGGGATCTGGTGTCGGCGTCGGCGGCGGCGTGAAGAACGCCATCACGGCGCAGTCGAGGTTGATCGCGCCGGTGGTGTACGTGGCTCCGTCAGGGCCAAGCGACCCGTTGCACCCCTGGACCTCCTTAACAGTCCAGCCGGGCAACGGGTCGACGACCAGTGTCGCCGTCGCGCCAGGCAGCACAGACTGTGATGACGGGGTGATGGTGCCGCCGCCGCCGTCCATATAGACCAGGCCGGTTACGGTCCACGGCGTTGTGAACCTCACGAACACGGTGCAGTCGAGGTAGATCGCGCCGGTGGTGTACGTTTTTCCGTCAGGGTCCAGCGACCCGTCGCACCCATTGATCCACCATAGGATCTTGCCGGGCGATGGGTCTACGACCAGTGTCGCCGTCGCGCCAGGCAGCACAGACTGTGATGACGGGGTGATGGTGCCGCCGCCGAGCCCCATATAGACGTCGCCGGTTACGGTCCACGGCGTCGGGGTCGGCGACGGGGTCGGCGTGGGCGTCGGCGTGGGCGTCGGCGTGGGCGTCGGCGTGGGCGTCGGCGTGGGCGTCGGCGTGGGCGTCGGCGTGGGGATCACGGTCGCGGTCGGTGTCGGCGTCGGCGTGGCGGTCGGCGTCGGCGTTGGTGTGGGTGTCGCGGTCGGTCGTGTCGTCGCGGTGGGTCGTGTCGTCGCGGTCGGGCGCGCTGTCGCGGTGGGTCGTGTCGTCGCGGTCGGGCGCGCTGTCGCGGTCGGGCGCGCTGTCGCGGTCGGGCGCGCTGTCGCGGTCGGGCGCGCTGTCGCGGTGGGTCGTGTCGTCGCGGGGCCGGAGAGGGCAACGGCGCCGACGTAGGTATTCAGCGCACCGTCCGCGGCGCCATTGTCGCCCAGGGCAGACCACGCCGTGCCATCCCACTTGGCAATCCGATCGGCCTCGGGGATGCCGGCGGCGTCCTCGAATATGCCGCCCACGTAGATGTCGGTGCCGGAGACGGCGATGGACTTGACATAGCTGTTCAGGGCGCCGTCCCCGGCTCCGTTGTCGCCTAGCGCGGACCAGGTACTGCCGTTCCACGTGGCAAGGTAGTCGGCCTCGGGGATGCCGGCGGCGTCCGTGAACGAACCGCCCACGTAGACATCGCTGCCGAAGACGGCGACGGCCGAGACGAGGCCTCCGGCCAGCTCACCGTTGTCGCCCAGGGCATTCCAGGCCACGACCTCTGATCCCACGGGCGCAGTCTGGCCAAAGCGGGGAGCCTCCCCTGCGGACAGGCTGCTGATCAGGCTCCAGCCCGTCGTGTTCAGTGACGCGTTGATCCCGGTATCGGCACGGATGGTGCCGTCAGCTGCCAGCACCTCCACCAGGGGAATCGCGGCAGCGGCAGCGGGAACTCCATCACCGGTTGACCCGGAACCGGCCTCGGGGGCCATGGCGGCCAGGAGCGAGGCGCAGGCGAGGGCGACCAGGCCCAGTTGCTTGATGCGGCGATGCGCGAGGGGAAGCAAGTCCTGCCGTGGCCTGCCTGGAATGAGACCCGCCATCAGCGCGAACGCCTGCGCGGCGACCCGTCCGACCGACGAACCTCGGTGTTCGACTGCGCCTGATCGCCGGCGCTGCAGAAAGCGGATCCGGTTGAACATTCCATCCCCTTGTGCGCCCAACCATCTGTGCACAACAGGTGCCGCAGAGCGCCTCAGCCGGGGGATCCAACGCTATCACATACTGCGTGGCTATGTGATAGGCCCGAACAGGCTCAGTCGTGGGCGACCAGGCGGACCTGGGTCCAGGTGTAGGCGGGCGCGGGGACAGCCCCGCCCGACGGCACGAAGTAGCCGGTGACATCGAGGATGAGCTCGACGGTCTTGCCGGCCCCGGCACCGAAGAGGCCGGACAGGGTTCCGGTGCCGCTCAAGGCCACGGTGACCCCGTTGGCGCGGTCATCACCGAGCGGGAAGTTGATGGTGCTGCTGGTGGCCGACGTGGTCTCGACCGGACCCAGGAGGACCCAGCCACCCGACGTCTGGCCGGTGACGGTCAGGATGCCGGTGACGGCCGTGGCATTCGCCGGGACCCCACCCCGGCCGGTCACCTGGAAGGTGCGTGGGGTGAAGGCGCCG
>CAIJPD010000012.1 GCA_903822495.1 uncultured Chloroflexota bacterium
ACAGCATCGGGTCCGGAAACAACGGGGACCCATATCCCCCGTTCAATCCCTGTACATCAACCCCCTGTCGCGTGGCCGTTGGGGTCGCTGCTGTGGGGCTCAGCACCTGGGGTGTCTACAAGGCGGTCAGTACTGGCATCGGGCTCGACCCCGACCAAGAGAAGTTGGACATCCCTCACCTCCCAGTCGAGCAGGTAACATGGCAGCCCACCGACTACGTCCAGACCGGCGGAGGCATAAAGGCACTGTGAAACGCCAGGCTGCCGTTCCGACGCCCGCACCCAGCCCCTCCACCGCGAACGGGAAGATTTGGGCAGTGGTTGCCGTAGCGATCTCGAGCCTACTGGGATGGGGCATCGATCTTTCACTAGGACCGGCCCTGCGCAAGATGCTATTGACTTCTGGGCTAGATGATCACAGTGCTCAGGCCGGGACGGTTCTTCTTCAGTTGGTCTTCGTGGCGTGTGTTGTGGCCTTGGCACTATGGCGGACTATGCCCGGATCGCCTCGTGATGTGCTGGTTGGCCTTGCGTCTATGGCATCTGTTGTGCCCTACCTTCTCATCGAGAAGATCACCGCCATGGTGGCGGCTCTTGAAGTCGGTCTACGAGGCTTTGGTTCGGACATCCCTGAAGGCCTTGTGCGATTGCTGCTTCTGTCCACGGCCAGCACGGCGACGGGCGCCATATGGAGTTGGTGGCTGATCCCAGTCCTTGACAGGTTCCGGCGGAACGCCCGTGGCTGAGAGGTAGCGCAAGCGGCACTAGAACTCGAGATAGGAGACCAACCATCTTGGTTAGGTGTTGCCAAACGTGAGTGATGGGCAAGACAAGCTCCTATCTTGTCAAGCGGCCGATGCCAGCCCCGGAGCGCCCCTCGACCAGCAGCCGGAAGACCGTCCGGACCAGCTGACGCTTGAGGGCCCGGATCTCCTCCCGACTTGTGCTCGGCCGCCTTGCGGGACAGGAACGCCTGGGCTGGCGGATGGTGGGCGGCCTGGACGGTCGCGATCGTGCAGAAGGCCCGGTTGAGCTGGCGGTTGCCACCCCGGTTGAGACGCATCCGCTGGACCTGCCCGGAGCTCGCGGGGATGGGCGCCACCCCGGCCAGCATCGCGAAGGCATCGATCGAGCGGTAGCCCCCGACATCGCCGGTCTCGGCGATCAGCCGGGCAGCGGTGATCACTCCCACGCCCGACGGGCCCAGCAGCGGGTGGCGCCCGACGAGCGCCGTGATCCGCGCCTCGAGCCCGGCCACCTCCCGATCGATGACCCGCAGGCGGGCCAGCCGGGCCCGGGCGAGCTCGACCTGGACACCCGCCCGTCCCCGGAGCGCCGCTGCGACCAGCCGCCGGTCGCGCTGGCTGACGAGGTTGCGGATGACGGTCGCGGTGCCCGGGGCGATGACGACGAGGTCGGCATGGAGCCGGTTGCGCACGCGGGTGGCCTCGGCCACGGCGTCCTCGCGTGCCTCGACTAGGAGCCGAGTCTCGGCCGTCCGGTCGGCCAGGCGGACCGGAGGCAGGTCGGCCTCCCGGGCGGCCACCCGGGCGATCGCGAGGGCATCACCGGGATCGCTCTTGCCAGCCCGCCGGTTTCGACCCCGCTCGTGTGGGTGAGCACGAAAGGTGCACAGAGATCGCCACGAAAAGAGCAGAGGCGATCGAGGTCAGCCGAGCATAGCAGCGCCCTCCCTGGCTGACGGGACGTGGGCCCGCATCCGGTAGGACTGGCCCTTGATGTTGACCACGGTGGCGTGGTGCAGGAGGCGGTCAAGGATCGCGCTGGCGACCACCTGGTCGGCGAACACCTGGCCCCAGTCGCCGAAGCCCCGGTTGCTGGTCAGCACGATCGAGCCGCGCTCGTAGCGGCGGGACACGACCTGGAAGATCCAGTGGGCGCTGGTGGCATCCATCGGCAGGTAGCCGAGCTCGTCGATGACGAGGACCGAGGGGCCGGTATAGCGGCGCATCCGGCTCGACCAGCTGCCCTCCAGGTGGGCGGCCTGGAGCTGGGCCACGAGATCGACCGCGGTCGTGAAGTAGGTCCGGTAGCCGGCTTCCGTGGCGGCGATCCCGAGGGCGATCGCGAGGTGGCTCTTGCCGACCCCCGGCGGTCCCAGGAAGAGGGCATTGCGGCGCTCCTCGACGAAGCGCAGGGTGCTGAGCTCGGCGATGACCGCCCGGTCGATCGACGGCTGGTAGTCGAACTCGAAGGTCGCCAGGCGCTTCTCGAGCGGGTAGTGGGCGAAGCGCAGCCGGCCCGACAGCCGGCGGGCGGCGGTGGCCTCGACCTCGGCTGCCAGCAGCCGCTCCAGGACCTCGACCGGGGCCACCGGCTCGCTGGTCGCCCGCTCGAGCTCAGCCGCCAGGCGCTCGGACGCGGTGGTCAGGCCGAGGTAGGCGAGGTGCTCCCGCGTCCGGGCATAGGCAGTGGCGACCCGCGACGCCGCACCGGCGCTCACCGGACGAGGGCCGCGTAGGCGGCGAGGGGCCGCACCTCGACGGTCTCGCCGGCCGCCGCGAGCTTCGTGGACGGCCGGGCCGGCCCGGGGACCGGCACGAGGGTGGTCAGGCCGTCCATCCGGGCGATCAGGCGGCCGCTGACCGGGAGCAGGAGCGGCCGCTCTTCGGCCCACGCCTCGCCGATCACCCGCCCGGTCGTCCGGTGCCGCCGCGCGCCGTGGACGTCCGTCGCCCAGCGCCGGCCCATCGCGTCGTACCAGGCCAGGTTCGGGTGCTCCGGGAGGACCTGCCCGGTGAGCCAGGCCAGGAAGTCCTCCTTGACCTCCCGGATGACCCGCTCGACCTTGCCCTTGGTCTTGGCCCGGTACGGGCGGCAGGCCCGCGGCCGGGTGCCGAGCAGCGCGGCGATGTCGAGCCACTCGGTGGCGTAGATCGGGGCGCCGTCGGCGCGACTGCCAGCCATCAGCGCGGTGTCCCGGTCGGTCAGGAACTCGGCACTCGCCCCACCCAGGTCGTCGACGCAGCGGACGATCGAGCGCAGGGTCGTCGGCCGGGTCTTGTCGGTCGCGAACCGGAGGGCGACCATCCGCGAGCAGCCGAGGATCGCGACGAAGGCGAACAGGTCGGCCGTCCCGTCGCCCAGGGGCCACCTCCCGACATCGGCCCAGTCGCCCTGGGTCTGGATCCCGGGTCCCGTCTCGAAGCGCAGGGCGGGCTCGCCGGTCACTGTCGGCCGGAGGATGACGACCCGCCGGCGCAGGCTGGCATACGAGCCCCCGTAGGCGTACCCGTCGGCGAGCTCGCGCAGGAGGACGGTCGCCCGCAGGTCGGGACAGGCCGCGAGCCGGCGCTCGACGTGGGCCAGCTGGGCCGCCGAGAGCTCCGCCGGTCTCGCCCGCGGCCGGTAGCGGGGCGCCACGTCGGCGGTCGCGTACCGCCGGGCGGTCCGCCACGTGAGCCCGAACTCACGGGCGAGGGAGGCGATCGACCAGCCGTGGTGATGGAGCGCGTGCAGTTCCATCCAGGTGTCCTCAGACTGCAAGGTGTCCCTCCTGTCCGGGTTCGAAGCTTCAGCAGCCCGAGCCTGACAGGAGGGACCTCGTCGTTTCCGTCCCAATGGAAAGGCCCCCGGGTCACCCCGGGGGCCTCTGCACTCTTGGTGATCAACTCTCTGCGCATTTCATGACCACCCACAGCTCGCGGTGGCTGAGCTGGGGCGGCACCTCGCGGACGGTGACCCGGGCATCCGTCGCCGGGCCGTCGCGACAGCCGCCGAGCGGGCCGATCGCGCCCTCAGCTGGGCCGTTAATCGAGGTCTCCGGGTGTGGTGGGGACGCGGGACCCAGCTTGGCGGCTTCATCCCAGTGCTGGACACGCCTAAAGGTGGCTGTCAGTTCTTCGAACAGTGGTCCGATGGCAAGCTCGAGGTTCACTTCCAGTGGCTGGCCACCAAGCCGCCGTTCTCGGATCCGGCCTTGCGCTCCGAGCTGCGTGACCGGCTGGTTGCGGCTGGCGCCACGATCCCACGGACCCTCGACAGTGCCCAGTCAAAGGCCGCGAGCAAGCCCGCGAGCCCCTCGTCGCCGGCCAGCGACATGATGGAGAACGTCGGCCGGCGCGCGATCGCGTCCGCTGGAGCGCGGGCTGATTGCGCTCCAGCAGCCCAAGGCAGGGACCCACCATTCACTCATCGTCTCGCCGGTCGTCGCAGCCGCGTAGTCCTAGTCCCTCAAGTTTCCGGCCCACTTGCGCCCTTCTGGTCCGGCATGGAGCCACCGGAGGCGTCAACCTTCGGGGCATTGCGCCGCACCGCCTCCTCAACGGACCCCCACATCCGCAGCGCACCCCGTCGACGCTCGGGGTCCATCGAGAGGGCACCTTCAACCATCCCAGCGGTGGTGTCCCACGGCCGTCGGCCGGTGCTGCGTGGCTGCAGAAGAACACCAACCGTGGTGATCTCCGCCTGTACTGATGATCTTTCGCCGCGCTCCACGTGGCGCAGCTGCACCAGATATCCGAAAGCCTCACGCATCAGATCTCGGTTTTGGTTGGTGACCCCGACGATGAGGTGTACACGGCCGAAGTAGAGGTAGTGTCGGATCTGCCACCACACCGCCTCAGGTGGCGCGAGTTGAACTTGGTCGAGCCAGGACAGGATCGTCTCGGCCATCCGTTCGCGAGTGGATATCGGGGCACTGTCAATGGCCGCTAGCAGGGCCAACCGGTGCCGAGCCCTCTCTGCCAACATCGGGTGAGACACCCCACCTCCGCTGATTACTGAACGAGGGCGGGGACGGAGGTTCCCCGACATGGCGATCTCAGCGGCACTCCCGCGACCGGGCGTGCATCCTTGGCCGATGGACACGATCCCCGATCCAGAGGTCCGCGAGCGGCCGGCCCGACGGCGTTTCCCGGCGG
>CAIJPD010000013.1 GCA_903822495.1 uncultured Chloroflexota bacterium
CCGACCGAGGACCACATCCGCGACTGGATGAGCGGCAACATCTGCCGGTGCACCGGCTATGCCGGCATCATCCGCGCCATCCAGGCCGCCGCCGACGCCCCGGCCGCAACGACAGGCGCGGTGTCCAAGTGAGCGAGCACGACGAGCATCTCGACCACCACGAGCTGGGCACGCCGCCCACGGCCGACGAGGCCGCCTTCCTGGCCACCCCCGAGTACCGCCTCGACGGTCCCGACAAGGTCACCGGCACGGCGCAGTACGCCGGCGACATGCAGCGACCCGGGATGCTCTGGGCCGCCTTCCTCGGCAGCCCCGTCCCGTACGGCCGGATCCGGTCCATCGACACCAGCAAGGCCCGGGCCATGCCCGGCGTTCACGCCGTCCTGACCGGCGAGGACGTCAAGGGGATCCTGTTCGGCCGCCGCCTGCTGGACCGCCCGGTCATCTGCTGGGACGTGGTCCGGTTCGTGGGCGATCGCGTGGCGGCCGTCGCGGCCGAGACGCTCGAGCAGGCCGAGGCCGCCGTGGGCGCCATCGACGTCGACATCGAGGAGCTCACCCCCAACTTCGACCTGGAGGCCGCCTTCGCGGCCGATGCGACGATCCTCCACCCCGACGCCGCGTCGTATGGCTACCTGGGCGGCACCCGGTCGCCGGTCCCGCACATGAACATGCAGGGCAAGCTCCTCAAGAAGCGCGGCGAGGAGGACATCGAGGCGGTCTTTGCCCGCGCCCACCGCGTCTTTGAGCACACGTTCACCACGCCCCGCCAGCACGCCGGCTTCATCGAGCCGCATGCGGCCATGGGCTGGGTCGACGAGGCGGGGCTGATCCACGTGATCAGCACCAACAAGACCCCGCTCAACCTGCGCTCGCAGATGGCCAAGGCCATGGGCCTGAAGCCCGCGGAGATCGTGGTCGAGGCCGGCACGATCGGCGGCGACTTCGGCGGCAAGGGCTACTCGATCGACGAGTACTCGTGCGTCTATCTCGCGAAGGCCACCGGGCGTCCGGTCAAGGCCGTGACGCGCTACGCGGATGAGCTGGCGGCCTACAACGTCCGGCACGCCGCCCAGATGCGCCTGCGTTCGGCGGTCGACGAGAACGGGCTGCTCATCGCCCACGAGTCGCGCCTGCTGATGGACGGCGGCGCCTATGCCAACGCCAAGCCGCTCCCGGCCCTGGCTCCTGCCGGCGGCACCGCGGTCATGTCGGCATACCGCGTGCCCAATGTCAAGATCAGCGTCCAGGTCGCCTACACCAACACCGTGCCCGCCGGCCACGTCCGCTCGCCCGGCGAGGTCCAGGCGATCTTCGCCGGCGAGTCGCACCTCGACATGATCGCCCGTGAGCTGGGCATGGACCCGCTCCAGTTCCGCCTGAAGAACGTCGTCCGCGACGGCGAGCGCGGCGCCCTGGGTGACAACTTCCGCGAGAGCAAGGGCGCGGAGCTGCTGGAGGCGGCCGCGGCGGCCATCGGCTGGACCAATCCTCGCCCCGCCAACCACGGGGTGGGCATCGCCCTGGGCGTGCGCCACGTCGGCGGCGGCGCCATGTCGCTCGGCGTCCGCGTCCACAGCGACGGCCGGATCGAGCTCATCTCGGGCCTGGTGGACGTCGGCGGCGGCCAGAGCACCATGCTCAAGCGCGTCTTCGCCCTGGTGGCGTCGGTGGACGAGCGCCGCATCTTCGTCACCAAGCGGACCACCGCCGACCAGCCCAACGACCAGGGCGTCGGCGGCAGTCGCGTCACGAACATCGGCGGCCGCACCGCCGAGCTGCTGGGCCAGCAGGTCCGGGAATGGTTCCAGGAGCGCCTGCCGCGGGTCCTGCCCAACGGACCCGAGCACGCGGAGCTCCGCAACGACGCGCTGATCGACCCGGCGACGGGCGAGCAGCTGATGGACTTCGGGACCCTGGTCGCGCGGCTGGTCCAGCCCGACGAGCCGGTCGAGCTGAGCGCCACGCACGACGCCGGAACGCACGGCCCGGACGACCCGGGCGACAACAACTTCGCCTGCTACGCCTTCGAGGTGGCGGTTGACCCGGAGACGGGGACGATCACCCTCGTGGATTCTGTCCTGGCCGCGGACGTCGGCACCATCATCAACCCGGTGGCCCACCGCGGCCAGCTGGAGGGCGGCTTTGGCTTTGGCGTCGGCGCGGCGCTGATGGAGGACGTCCAGGTCGAAGAGGGCGTGGTCGTGGGCCGCAGCCTGGCCGAGTTCAAGCTGCCGACCATGCGCGACGTCCCCAACCTGCGCGCGATCCTGGTGCCCACGGCCCTGGGCCCTGGTGCGTTCGGGGCCAAGATGGCCGGCGAGCTCTCCAACTGCCCCGTGGCGCCCGCAATCGCCAACGCGGTGGCCGATGCGGTGGGCGCCCGCGTGACCGACCTGCCGCTCACGCCGGAGCGGGTGCTGCAGGCGATCCAGGCCCGCGGCTGAAGCATGCGCGTGGGCCCGGAGGGGCTCGCGCGCATGCGTTGTCGATCCCATCGGCCGCTGGCCGGTGGTATACCCTTTTCGCGGATTCGCCTCGGGGCACAGCCTCTCAGCGAGACCCGGATCTCGGTCACGCCGTCGCTACCGGACGGCGTCGGACCTTCTCCGGTTCGCCGGGGGTTGAAGCACGAAGGCTCGGTTCAACAGGGAGGTTCGACAATGCGGGTTTCTGCATCGCGACGATGGCTCGCGCTGGCTGGCGCGACGCTGATGCTGGTGAGCGCGTGTTCAAGCGCGGCAACGCCGGCCCCCACCGCTGCCCCCACGGCAGCACCTGCCGCGTCCGCCGCGGCGAGCTCGGCCGCGAGCGCGGTCCCGGCCAGCGCCGCCGCCCGGGCCAAGGTCTGCGACGCCGGCAAGACCGAAGGCAAGCTGGTCTACTGGAACCTGTTCTCCAGCCCGGACAAGATCGTGGCGGAGTTCAACAAGGCCTACCCCGGCATCCAGGTCGACCTGGTCAGCAACCACCCCGATGACCTGGTCCAGGGTCTCCTGACGGAGCTGGCCGCCGGCCGCAAGCCCACCGCGGACATGCTCTACGGCGAGCTCAACATCCTGCAGCCTGTCGAGGCCGTCAAGGGCGTCAACACGACCATCGACTGGAAGTCCCTGGGCGTGAACGCTGACCTCCTGAGCCCAGTCATGAACTCGGTCCGGCTCTTCCGGGTGGCCATGGGCCTCACCTACAACACCAAGCTCGTCAAGGCCGCGGACCTGCCCAACACGTGGGCCGGCCTGGTCGACGCCAAGTGGAAGGGCCAGATCGTCACGGATCCGCGCGGCCGGCCGTTCGACCAGATGTCCCTGATCTGGGGCGAGGAGCAGACGCTGAACTACGTCCGCACCCTCAAGGCCATCAACCCGCTCGTGATCAAGGGCGGCACCGCGGGCATCCTGGCCATCGCCAGCGAGCAGGGCTCCATCGTCGCGGGCGGCCGCTCGGCGGAGACGGCCGAGCAGAAGTCCAAGGGCCTGCCGATCGAGCTCAAGTTCCTCGACGTCATCCCCACCATCGACAGCCACAACATCGTGACCGCGGGCGCCCAGCATCCCAATGCGGCGGCGTGCATGGTCTCCTGGCTGGCCAACGAGGGCCAGGCGGTCCACGACAAGATCGAGTTCAAGTCCAACACGACGGTCCCGCAGGGCGCTCCCGCCGAGACCAAGTACGCCGAGGTGATCACCACCGACAGCGCCAAGACGGTTGCCGCCATCGGCAAGAAGATCGGCGACCTCCTGACCGGCATCACGAAGTAGCCCGCGTGGGGCCCGCCGGGTCCCGCGCATCCAACGCACATCAGCACACGGAGCGGGCCAGCCGGCCCGCTCCGTGGCTCACCCGGCTCCGCGTCGCCGAGGACCTCGTCCCGGACCTCCTCGCCGCCCGGATCCGATGACCGTGATCGGGGGACCCCGCGCGTGATCGAAGTCCGTGACCTCGTCAAGACCTACCCTGGCGCCACCAGCCCGGCCGTTGCCGGCGTGAGCTTCACGGTGGAGCAGGGCGGGTTCTACACCCTGCTTGGACCCAGCGGCTGCGGCAAGACGACGACACTCCGGTGCATCGCCGGCCTCGAGCGGCCGGACAGCGGCATGATCAAGCTCGGTCAGACCGTCGTGGTCTCGGACCGGATCTTCATCCCGACCTACCGACGCGACATCGGGATGGTCTTCCAGAACTACGCCGTCTGGCCACACATGACGGTCTTCGAGAACGTCGCCTTCCCGCTCCGCGTGGGCAAGCAGAAGGTCGCCGGCTCCGAGATCGACCGGAGGGTTCGCGAGTCGCTCGCCCTCGTCGGGCTGGCGGGTCTCGAGAAGCGGATGGCCACGCAGCTGTCCGGCGGCCAGCAGCAGCGGCTCTCCGTGGCCCGCGCGCTGGTTCGCGAGCCAGACGTCCTCCTCCTCGACGAGCCGCTCTCCAACCTCGACGCCAAATTGCGCGAGCGCATGCGCAGCGAGCTCCTCCTGATCCAGCGCCGCGTCGGCATCACCACCCTGTTCGTCACGCACGACCAGGTAGAGGCGCTCTCGATGTCCGACCGGGTCGCGATCATGGACCGCGGCCTGATCGTCCAGGAGGGCGCTCCTCGCGACATCTACCACGCGCCCGCCAACCAGTTCGTCGCCGGCTTCATCGGCTCCACCAACCTCTTCGCGGGCCGCGTGATCTCGCGTGACGCGGAGACGGGCCAGGCCCTGATCGAGACGGCCGCGGGCCGGATCGTCGCGGACGCGGAGGGCCACGAGGCCGGGGCGGACGTCATGATCGCCGTCCGGCCCGAGGACGTCGTCCTCCACCGCGGGCGCTCTGCCGGCGGGCCGGAGGCGGCCAACAGCCTGGGCGGGGTGGTCGAGATCGGCCTGTTCACGGGCGTCTCCGTCGAGTACCACCTCCGCGTCGCCGGCCAGCTGGTGCAGTCGCGGGTCAGCTCACGCATCGACTTCACCCGCGGCGACGACGTCGTCGTGGAGTTGCCGGTGCACGCGATCCGCGTCTTCTCGATGGCCGGATCCGAGCCGGCCGCCGAAGGCCTCGCCGGGCAGGACGCATGAGCACCGCCGCGGACGCGGCGGAGCCCGGAGGCCGGATCCGCCGACGCTCGCCCATCACCGGCCGGACCGTCGCGACGGCGGTGGTCCTCGGGGTCCTCATCTACCTGATCATCGGCCCGCTGGTGATGCTCTTCCTGAGCACGTTCCGGGACTCGCATGGGGCGCTCCCGTTCAGCCCGATCGCCACCTGGACGCTGGACAACTACCCCGCGGTGCTGGGCCGCGAGTCCACGTGGCGCCTGCTGATCAACACCTTTGGCTTCTCGCTGGGTGCCCTGTTCCTGGGCTTCACGGTCGCCTGCATGCTGGCCTGGCTCACGGAGCGGACCAACATGCCCTTCCGCAACGTGCTGTTCGTCGCGGTCGTCGCCTCGCTGGGCATCCCCAACGTGATCATCGGCATCGCCTGGGACCTGGTCCTCAACCCGGTCAACGGGCTCGTGAACGTGTTCCTGCGCCAGACGTTCGGCTTCGCGCGTCCGGGCCCCATCGACCTGTACACGCTGCCCGGGATGATCTTTGTCCAGGGCATCAGCCTGGTGCCCATCACCTACCTCCTGGTGTCGGCCGCCTTCCGGGCGATCGACGTCTCGATGGAGGATGCGGGTGCCGCCGCGGGCGCGCCGTTCCGGACCGTGATGCGGCGTGTCACCCTGCCACTCCTGACCCCTGCCCTCCTGTCGGCCTTCGTCTACCAGTTCGTGACCGTCGTCGAGTCGTTTGACATCCCGCTGGTCATCGGCATTCGCGCCGGGATCCCGGTGCTGAGCACCCAGATCTACGTCCAGGCACACCCCGCGTCCGGCCTGCCCGAGTACGGCCTCGCCAGCACCTACAGCCTCTTCCTGCTGGCGATCGCCCTGGGCCCGCTCGTCCTCTATAACCGGATCATCTCCAAGAGCGAGCGCTACGCCACGATCACGGGTCGCGGCTACACGCCCCGCCGGATCGACCTGGGAGTCTGGAAGGTGCCCGCGGCGCTCTTCGGGCTGGGCTTCGTGATCCTCAGCTTCGTCACCCCGGCGCTCACCCTCTTCTGGGCCAGCATCCAGCCGTTCTATGCCCTGCCCAGCGCGGAGTCGTTCGCCCGGATCACCTTCGCCGCGTACGGCGAAGTCTTCAGGAATCCCGCCACCCTGCGGGCGATCACCAATACGCTCGTCCTGGCGGTGTCGGTGGCCACCGGCACGCTGATCCTGGGCACCCTGGTGTCCTGGATCCTCGTCCGCACCAAGAGCCGGGCGCGGGTGCTGCTGGACCTCCTTGCCTTCCTGCCGCACGCCATGCCGGGTGTGATCATCGGCCTCAGCATCCTGCTGATCTACCTGATCATGGACCGGGCCCTGCCGTTCCCGGTGTACGGCACGCTGCTCATCATCATCATCGCCCAGAGCACCCAGTACGTCAGCCTGGCGACGCGGCTGATGTCGGCCGGCATCGCCCAGATCAAGCTGGAGCTGGAGGAGGCGGCCGACATCAGCGGGGCGTCGTGGGGCGCGACGGTGCGGCGGGTCCTCCTGCCGCTCATCCGGCCCGCCTTCATCAACGGCTACCTGCTGGTCTTCCTGGGCTCCATCAAGAACCTGACGCTGCCGCTCATCCTGGGCACGCCCCAGACCGTCGTGCTCTCCACGCTGGTCTTTGGCTTCTGGGACAAGGCCGACACCGCCTCCACCGGCGCGGTGGGCATCCTTGCCCTCGGCATCACCGTCGTCATGTCCATCTTCCTGCGCCGCGCCACGCTGCGGGGCGGGACGCTCATCGCCTGACCGGCTCCTGACCGGCCCCTGGCCGGTGCCGGCGCGGCACCAGCCAGGCCGGGATCGACAGGTCGCCAACGGTGCCGCCCGGGCGCCGGTGTGTGACAGGAATACCCCGGACCGCGTGCGGCGGCGTGCGCGGCGCCATCGTCATTGCTGGAGGAGATCATGAGCACCCTGCAGGGCACCGGCCGGTTGGCTGGCAAGACCATCATCGTCACGGGCGCGGCGCATGGCATCGGCCGCGCGTACGCGGAGCGGATCGCCAACGAGGGCGCCTGGACGGTGGCCATCGACCAGGACGGACCCGCCCTGGAGGGGGTCTGGAGCGGCATCGAGGCCGCCGGCGGCAAGGGCTTCGCGCGGCGCGTCGATGTCCGCGACTTCCCGGCCCTCCAGGCCGTCGCGAAGGACGCCGCGGCCCACAGCGGCCGGATTGACGGCGCCGTCAACAACGCCGGCATGATGGCGATCATCCCCATGTCGCGTGCCCTGTTCGAGGACATCACCGAAGAAGAGTGGGACTTCATGTTCGACGAGAACATCAAGTCCGTCTGGAACTGCTGCCGGGCCTGGACGCCGTACATGAAGGACGGCCAGGGCGGGAGCATCGTCAACGTCAGCTCCAGCACCTACTTCCGGTCCCTCGAGACGCGCTCCCACTACGTCGCCACCAAGGCCGCCGTCATCGGCTTCAGCCGCGTCATCGCCCGCGAGCTGGGCAAGTACTGGATCCGCGTCAACTGCATCGCCCCGGGCAGCACCCTGAGCGAGGAGAACCCGTCTCCGGAGGTGGTCCAGATGCGCACCGATCCGGTCGCGCGGCGCGCCCTCAAGCGCGTCGAGAAGCCGGTCGACCTCGTGGGCACGGCGGTCTTCCTGCTGTCCGAGGACAGCGAGTACATGACCGGCCAGACCCTGATCGTCGAGGGTGGCGGGGTGGTCCGCTAGCCAGACGGCCTCGGCGCCGGCCCCGTCCCGCCACCGCGTGGCCGGACGGGGGCCTGGCCCTGCGTTGCGCGTTCGGCCCACGGCGGGCCTCCGCCTCGGCTACAGTCATCAGCACGCCCCCAGCCGGGGGTGTTTTTGTTTCCCGGGGCGGATGCTCCGCCATTCACGGAGGCACACTCGTCTATGAGTTCCACGAATCGGTTGCTGTCACTGGCCATGGTCGCGAGCGTGGCGCTCGGAGCATGCTCGGCGGCCGCCACCCCCAGCCCCGCCGTGACCACGGCTCCCACGGCCGCCGTCTCCCAGACCGCGGACGGCACCCTTCCCAAGCCCGAGCAGACGAAGGTGAAGCTCGGCACGCCGATCGGTGAGGCGTCCCAGTTCGCGATCGTCCTGGCCGACCAGCTGGGCATCTACAAGAAGTACGGGATCGAGATTGCGATCACGAAGTTCAACGCCGGCGGCGACGCCGTCCAGGCGCTGCTCTCCGGCGCGGTGGACGCGGGCTCCGGCATTGGCTCGGAGTTTGCGCTGACCTCGCAGCTGACCGACTCGCCCGGCGTGACGACCGCGGTCTACAAGAGCCGCGTCTTCGATGGCATCTTCTGCCAGAAGGACATCAAGACCGCCGCGGACCTCAAGGGCAAGCAGGTTGCCGTCAGCACCCTGGGCGGCACGGCGCACGCGTCCGTGCTCCTCGCGCTCAAGGGCCTGAAGATGCTGGAGAGCGACGTCGTCGTCGTCCCGGTTGGCAACAACAGCACCCGGATCGCGGCCATGAAGGCCGGCTCCGTCGCCTGCGCCCCCGTCGGGATGGATCAGGGCAAGGCCATGACCGACCTGGGCCTCAACCTCCTGATCGACCTCTCAACGGACAAGACCCTCCAGTACCCGGCCGTCGGCCTGGGCTTCCTGGTCGACTACGCCAAGAAGAACCCGAACACCGTCCTGGTGCTCACCGCCGCGCTCCTCGAGGCGCAGACCATCATGATCAACGACCTGAAGACCACCGCGGCCGAGTGGGCGAAGTTCGCTCAGGTCGACCTGGCCAAGGCCACGACCGACATCCAGGCGGTCCAGGGGCAGGTCAATCCCTCACTGAACTGGGATGACTCGTCCTTCGGCTTCACCCAGCTGGTCTTCTCCAAGGTCTCTCCGTCAGCCATGATGGCCGACCCGGCCAAGGCGGGCGATCACAGCTACCTCAAGAAGCTCGTCGACATCGGCTTCAACAAGAAGATCGGCGCGCCCACCAACTAGGCTGCCGCGAACGCCAGACGCTGGCGTATCGCGCACAACCACGAAGGCCCCGGAGCGATCCGGGGCCTTCGTTTTCGCAACGTGCACGGATACGGTCCTTCGGCCGGGGCCTACCGGTCCTCTGCCCCTTGACGTCTCGTGTACAGTGCCGCGTACGCCCCGCGTGGGCGATGTCCCGTCATGTAGACGGGAAACGGCTCAGGGAGGCACACAAGCCGATGTCTGCAACTCGCAGGTTGCTGTCGCTCACCATGGTTGCGAGCCTGGCGCTCGCCGCGTGCTCGGCAGCCGCCACCCCCAGCCCGGCCCCGACCGTCGCTCCGACGGCAGCGGCCAGCAAGATCACTGACGGGACGCTCCCCAAGCCGGAGCAGACCAAGGCCAAGCTCGGCACGCCGATCGGCGAGCCGTCCCAGTTCGCCTCGGTCATGGCCGAGTCCCTGGGCATCTACAAGAAGTACGGCGTTGACGTCACCGTCACCAAGTTCAACGCGGGCGGCGATGCCGTCTCGGCCCTCCTGGCCGGCGCGGTTGACTTCGGTTCGGCCATCGGTTCGGACTTCGCGCTCACCTCGCAGATGACTGACGTCTACGCCTACGCCACGTCGGTCTACAAGAGCCGCGTCTTCGACGGCCTGTGGTGCCAGAAGACGGTCAAGACGGCCGCCGACCTCAAGGGCAAGCAGGTCGCCATCAGCACGCTGGGCGCCACCGCGCACGCGTCGGTGCTCCTCGCCCTCCAGGGCCTGAAGATGCAGGAGAACGACGTCACCGTCGTCCCGGTCGGCAACAACGCCAGCCGGATCGCGGCCATGAAGGCCGGCTCCATCGCCTGCGCCCCGGTCTCCATGGACCAGAGCAAGGCCATGACCGACCTCGGCCTCAACCTGCTCATCGACCTCTCGCTCGACAAGACCCTCAACTACCCGGCCATCGGCGTCGGCGTCACCGCCGAGTACGCCAAGAAGAACCCGAACACCGTTCTGGTTCTCACGGCTGCGGTCCTCGAGGCCCAGACCATCATGATCAACGACCTGAAGACCACCGCGGCCGAGTGGGCGAAGTTCGCCCAGGTCGATGCGGCCAAGGCCGAGGCCGACGTCAAGGCCGTCCAGTCCCAGGTCAACCCCACCATGATGTGGAACGACTCGGACTTCGCCTTCACGCAGCTCATCTTCTCCAAGGCCTCCCCGTCGGTCATGCTGGCCGACCCCAAGAAGGCCGGGGATCACAGCGTCCTGCAGAAGCTCGTGGACATCGGCTTCTACAAGAAGATCGGCGCCCCCACCAGCTAGTCCTGGCGGAGCAAACGAGCGAAGGCCCCCGGGAGCGATCCCGGGGGCCTTCGTGATTCCCCGACCGCCCGGTGAAGGGGCCGACGATGAACGGGCCTTTCCGGTCTTGACATGGCCGTGTACAGTCCGCGCTACGTTCGCCTTGGTCGGACGGTGTCCCGTCACGAGGACGGGATACGGCTTCAGGGAGGGTCCAACGCCGATGTCTGCACCCCGCAGGCTGCTATCGCTGACCATGGTCGCGAGCGTCGCGCTCGCCGCCTGTGCGGCCGCTGCCACTCCGAGCCCCGCGCCCACGGCGGCGGCGCCCACGGCGGCCGCCACCAAGACCACGGATGGCACGCTGCCGGCGCCTGACCTCGTCAAGGTCAAGATGGGCACGCCGATCGGCGAGGCCTCGCAGTTCGCCGTCATCCTGGCCGACCAGCTGGGCATCTACAAGAAGTACGGCCTGGACGTCACCATCACCAAGTTCAACGCTGGCGGCGACTCAACCGCCTCCGTCCTGTCCGGGGCCAACGACGTGACCGGCAACGGCGGCTCGGACTGGGTCCTGACCTCGCAGCTGACCGACACCCCAGGCCTGGCCATCTCGGTCTACAAGCGCCAGGTGTTCGACGGCCTCTGGTGCCAGAAGGACGTCAAGTCCGCGGCGGACCTCAAGGGCAAGCAGGTCGCCATCAGCACCCTGGGCACCACCGCGCACGCCTCGGTGATCCTCGCGCTCAAGGGCCTGAAGATGCAGGAGAGCGACGTCACCGTCGTCCAGGTCGGCAACAACGCGGCGCGCATCACGGCCATGAAGTCGGGCGCGGTTGCCTGCGCCCCGGTCTCCATGGACCAGTCCAAGACCATGACCGACCTGGGCCTCAACCTGCTGATCGACCTGTCCAAGGACAAGACGCTCAGCTACCCGGCGATGGGCATCGCCACGTTGAAGTCCTTCGCTCAGAAGTACCCCAACACCACGCTGATCCTGGCCGCGGCGCTGCTGGAGGCGCAGACCATCCTGATCAACGACCTGAAGACCAGCGCCACCGAGTGGGCGAAGTTCGCCCAGATCGACGCGGCCAAGGCCGAGGACGCGATCAAGCTGATCCAGTCTCAGGTCAACCCGTCGATGATGTGGGTTGACGAGGACTTCGCGTTCACGCAGCAGACGTTCGCCAAGATCTCGCCCTCGGTCATGATGGCCGACATCCACGCCGCCGGCGACCACAGCTTCCTCCAGAAGCTGGTCGACATCGGCTTCTACAAGAAGATCGGCGCCCCCACGTCGCTGTAGTCAATCCCGAAACCACGACGAAGGCCCCCGGGAGCGATCCCGGGGGCCTTCGTGATTCCGGCGTCGATGCGGCCGGCTGGGCCGGTCCGGGGCTCAGCCGGCGGGGCGCCGGCCTGCCGCGATGCGCTCGATGTAGGCCAGCACGTCCTCGACGGGCTGGACGTGTGCGTACTTCTGCTCCATGTCGAACAGGTTGATGGCGTGCGTCGCCTCGTGGCGATCGAACACGCACTCCTCCGGGATCAGGATGGGGTAGCGGTACGACTTCCCGTCCACCACGGTCGCCCGGACACAGCCACTGGTGGACTCGCCCATCACGATGAGGGTGTCCGTGTCCAGGCCGCGCAGGTGGTGCAGCAGTGGCGTCTGGTTGAAGCCGCTGGGCGCCGTCTTGCGGATGATCACCTCGCCCGGGAGCGGCGCCGTCTCGTCGATGATGTCGTACTTGCGTCGCATCCGGTCCAGCATCTCGGCGCTGGGCGGGCTGGTCGGCGGGGTCCGGTCGCGCCAGCCGGCGATGGCCTCGCTCTGGCTCAGGTGGATCACCGGGATCGCGGCGGCGCGCGCTGCCGCCAACACCCGCTGGACATCCGGGAGGGCATTCCAGCCGGCCAGCCCCACGCTCCCGGGCCAGTCCCGCATCGCCTCCAGGAGCGGCTGCGGCCGGTCGCCGAAGACCCACCGGTAGAAGTCCACCATGACCAGGGCCGGCCGGGTCCCGGGCGCGTGATGCGCGGGTACCTCGAGGCTCGCCTTGTCCTGTTCGGTGAGGAACCGGTCCCAGATTCGCTCTCGCTCCGCCATGGCGCCCTCCGGTGCATCGTGCTGTGCTGGCTGCTGCGCGACCCATCCTAGCCTGCACGGACGGCGGTCCGGCGTCATGTGCGGGTGCAGACCGACCCGGCCGGGGGCGGGGAATTGCGCTACGATCGCTCCCGGGTATCGGAGGGGGCCGTCCGCCATGGGCGCCCGTGATCCGCCGACATCCCCCGATGCGGCCCTCCGGGGCCGACGAGCATTGAGCACCAGGTGGGCGGACGTCGCCATCGGGGCTCCAGATGGCCTCCGGCGACAGACAGGCCAGTGGGAAGGTAGGCGAGATCGATGACTCTGGAGCGAACCAGGCTTCGCGAGCGTGACCGTGATCTGGAAGCGTCGCACCCGTACGAGGTCCTCTTCTCCGCGTTCAAGGAGCGTCGGAAGTCCTCGCAGACCGGTCAGATCGTCTTCAAGGGCAAGGATCTGCCGTGGCAGCAGTCGCGCCAGGGCCGGAGCAAGTACTACCTGCACATCCGCGGCGAGGAGACCCAGGCTCTCCGCGACTGGTACGTGTTCGCCAAGGACATCCACTCCCAGTCCGGGCGTCACACCCACCAGGGCGGCCTCGTGATCTACGTCACGCGCGGGCAGGGCTACAGCATCCTGGACGGCGAGAAGCTGCCGTGGAAGCCGGGCAGCCTGATGATCCTGCCGGTCAAGCCGGGCGGCGTGGATCACGTCCACTTCAACGACCTCCCCGAGGGCGAGAGCGCCCAGTGGATCGCCTTCGTGTTCCTCCCCTTCCTGCACGCCACCGGGTCGATGCTGGAGCAGGTCCAGGAGCAGCCGAACTGGCGCCAGGCCAAGGAGGCCCACTCCGAGGGCGGTTGAGCCCAACCTGCCAACCACCCTCAGGACGCCCACGACGGAGATCGACCCAATGACCGAGCTCACCCTCTTCGACCAGCTGCTCGAGGCCGCCCGCATCGAGCGGGAGCGCGTCGCGCGCGGCAAGAACCACGTCAATCGCGAGGAGCTCGCGGCGGAGCTCACCCCGCTTGGCACCCTGCGCTGGTACCTCCACCCCGCGCTGGAGGAGCCCAGCACCCGCGCCCTCTACTTCTTCGAGCTGGAGATCCCCAAGGGCTCCCGCTCCGGCCTCATGCAGCACCAGGGCGGCGTCATCCACTTCGTGCTCGAGGGGTCCGGCTGGACCGAGTACGACGGCGTCGAGCACCAGTGGGAGGCGGGCGACGTCATCGCCCTCCCCGTCAAGGAGGCCGGCATCCAGTTCCGCCACCACAACACGGGCCTGAACGCCGCCCGGATGCTCGTGACGTGGCCCAACTTCGACTCGGCCAACGGGCCGGAGGCCGGCGTCGTCATGCAGATCACCGAGAACTGCCCGGAGTGGGACGCCGCCGAGGCGGCCAAGGCCAAGTAGGGCAACCAGGGAACGGACGGGGAGAGCTGGCTTGAAGGCGACCGCGGGACGACCGGCATCGGGCAAGGCGCTGGGGGCGAATGACATCGCCCTCTCGCCTGATCTGCTTCGCGAGACCGGGCTGGAGGCCGGCGGTGCCGCGCTCATCCGGTCGGGGACCGGCCGGGCGTACGCGCGCATCTCGGATTCGCCGGGTCGCGCGGAGGCGGGCACCGTCTCGCTGGGTCGGCTGCTCTGGCCGGCGCTCCGCGTCCGGCCCGGTGAGGTTCTCGAGATCGAGGCCACACCTCTCCGTCCCGCCACCCGCCTGGTCATCACGCCACCGGCCGAGATCCACCATCACCTGGCCGACCGCATCGTCGAAGGGCTTCGGGCGTCCGGCACCGTCCTGTATCCGGGAGCCCGGATCTACGTGGAGGCGTTCCAGGGGAACCAGGGCCTGACCGTCCAGATCGACAAGGTGGATCCGGCCCCGGCCTACCTGGACGCGTCCATCAGCCCGGAGTGGATGACGGCCAACCAGGAGCTGGCAAACCCGCCCGCCTCGTACAGCGACATCGGTGGCCTGGGCAACATCATCGAACGGCTTCATCGCCTGGTGGAGCTGCCGCTGCTGCGCCCGGAGGTCTACCGGCGGGCCGGTGCCAAGCCTCCGCGCGGCGTCCTGCTGTACGGCCCGCCCGGCACCGGCAAGACCATGCTCGGCCGGTCCGTGGCCGCCGAGATCGGCATCAACACCATCGTGACGGCCGCCACGGCACTCGTCGGCAGCTACCAGGGCGAGACGGAGTCCAACCTCCGCCTGCTCTTCGCCGAGGCGCTGTCCAAGGCGCCCACGCTGATCGTCTTCGACGAATTCGACGTCATCGCCACCAACCGTGACCGGCTGGCCTCCATGAACGATGTCCGCGCGGCCACGCAGCTGCTCTCGCTGATGGACGGCCTGGTCCAGATCGACGGCATCCTCGTGCTCGCCAACTCCAACCGGATCGACGCCATCGACCCCGCGTTCCGGCGCCCGGGCCGGTTCGACGAGGAGCTCTACATCGGGCCGCCCACGGCGGCCGGCCGTGCCGAGATCCTGTCGATCCACACCCGCGACATGCCGCTCTCGCGGCCCGCCGAGCAGGCCCTCGAGGCGGTTGCCCGGGAGGCGGCCGGCTTCGTCGGCGCCGACCTGATGCAGCTGGCCCGCGAGGCCGCCCTGGGGGCGATGGTTCGCTGGGAGGACGAGTCCCGCTCGCTCCCGCCCGGGGTCCAGCCCAAGGACATGGTGGTCCGGGCATCCGACCTCCAGACCGCCCTGGCGCACACGACACCCAGCCTGCTGCGCGGCGCGGAGACCCCGCCCATCACCATCGTCTGGGAGGACATCGCCCAGGAGCCCAAGGTGATGGGCACGCTGGCCAAGGCGGCGCGCGAGCAGATCAGCAAGGCCAATGGCCGGCAGGGAGTGCTCATCCACGGCGCCCCGGGGACCGGCAAGACCACGCTCGCCAACGCGCTGGCCAGCCATCTCAACGCCAACTTCGTCTCCATCGAGGGGCTGGGCGTCTTCAACCAGTGGCTGGGCGAGTCGGAGCAGGCCATCCGGGCCACGTTCCGCCGCGCTTCCGAGGTCAAGCCGTCGGTGGTGGTCCTGGATCACCTCGAGGCCATCGCTCCCGTCGCGGAGGCGTCCGACAGCGCCGGTGAGCGGATCAAGTCCGCGCTGCTCTCCAGCGTGGACCGCGCGCTGGCCGAGGGCGGGATCGCCATCATCGGCGTCACGGCACGGCCCGAGCTGGTCGATCCGCGCCTCATCCGGCCCGGCCGCCTCGGCGTCCACCTGGAGCTGTCGCTGCCCAAGCCGGCGATTCGCGCCGACCTGATCCACCGCGTCGCGGGCGACCAGGTCGAGATCGAGGACGCGCAGGTCCAGCAGATCGTCGCCGGGACGGAGGGCTGGTCCAACGTGGAGATCGCCACGGCGCTGGGCAACGCGATCGACATCGCCCAGCGTGAAGGACGCGGCATCGCCCTCGCCGACATGGTCGCGGGTACCCGCAAGCTGGTCTAGCGCCATGGAGCCCGGGCGGATCGCGTGAGCGCCGCCGCCAGGGCCGGCGTCGCCGGGGTGGGCGTCGCCGGGGTGGGCGCCGCGTGGGCCGACTTCGAAGCGGCGGCGCCGGGCATGGCTGGGTTCGTCCGTGAGCGCCTCCTGGCGCATCGCCACCGCTACCTGGCCACCATCCGGGCCGACGGCTCGCCGCGCCTGAGTGGCATCGAGCTGACGATCCATGCCGGCGAGGTATGGATCGGGAGCATGCCCGGCTCGTTCAAGATGGTCGACCTGCGGCGCGATCCGCGGCTGGCGATTCACAGCGGCTCAGACGACCCCCCCGCGTTCCAGGGCGACGCGCGCCTGACGGGGATCGCGCTGTTCGAGGAGGACGAGGCCGTCAAGGCCGACTTCCTGGTGGCCGCCGGTGGCGGCCCGCCTGGACCCTTTGAGCTGATCCGCCTCCGGATCACCGAGGCCAGCACCGTCCGCGAGGCCGAGGCCCGCGATCACCTGGTGATCGACGCCTGGCGCCCGGGTGGGCCGGTCAGGTCGCTGGGGCGCTGGTAGGCCGGTCCGGGCGCTCGGCCAGCTCGTCGAACGGCGTGACGGCCGCCACGGCCGCTCCACCCAGCAGCGAGAGCGCCAGCACGACGAAGATCGCCACCACGCCCGTCGCGCCCGCCACGGCGCCCAGGACGGGCGGGATGACGAGCAGGGAGGCGCGGTTCCCGGTGATCCGGACGCCGAGCGCGGTGGCGCGCTCGCTGCGCGGCGAGATGGTCGCGACCCACGAGATCGTCATCGGCTGGCCGAGGCCAAGGCCAAGCCCCACGGCGATCATCAGGGCCGCCAGGACCCATTCGAGCGACGGTGAGACGAAGGGCAGTGCCAGCAGCCCGGCGCCGGCCAGGACCATGCTGAGGGCGAGGGTGCGCTCGCGTCGCAGGAGCTCGATCAGCCGCTGCATGTAGAAGCGGGATACCAGCGCCGCCACCCCGCGCAGCGACAGCAGCACGCCGACCAGTGCCACGGACAGGCCGGCTTCCTCGCCGTAGACGGGGAGATAGGCGATGACCATGTCCACCGAGGACGCCACGATGATGCTGATGACCATGGCGGCGGGCATGCCGCGTCGGCCCATCACCTGGCGGGTCATGGTCGTGAGCCCAGGTTGGGGCACGCGCACCTCGCCGGCGGCCGCGCCGCGGCGCCCCGGGCGGGGGAGCAGCAGGGCGGCGACCATGGCGGCCGCGGTGAGGAGCGTGGTCACCAGGAAGGCCTGGCCCGGTGTGGTGGCGGGGAGCAGGGCGGCGATCGGCCCGCCGGCGGTGAACCACAGCCCGCCGCCGATGACCAGAGCGGCCAACGCGGGGCCGATCAGCTGGCCCACGGAGTGCGCCGTCGCATAGTGGCCAAAGCGCACATCGCGGCCGTCGCGTGGCCCGTAATTGGCGACCATGGACTGGCCGGCGACCAGGAACAGGATCTGGCCCATGCCCATGACCAGCTGCGACAGCCCCAGGCCCAGGAGCGAGTCGCTCCACGTCCCGATGACGCCACCGATGGTCATGCAGGCCATCGCGACCGCCATCCATGCCCCTTCACCTGTGCGGTCCACCCAGCGCCCGATGACCACGGCCAGGAGCGTGGGCAGGATCGAGAAGGCGGCCTGGATGAGGCCGATGTCGAAGGTCGAGGCGCCCAGCTCGAGGGCGCGGTAGGTCACCGTGGGCCGGCTCGCGTGGATGGACGTCACGCACAGGACGGCGACCACCAGCTGGATCGTGAAGGCGCGCAGCCAGTCGGCATGCCCGACGGTCGAGCCGCCGCCGGGACCGATGTCGCGTGGGGTTCCGGCGCCGGAAGCGGTGCCGCCTGGGGTTCCGGCGCCGGCGGGAGCTCTGGTGCCGGCGGGCGTCCCGGTGCCGACGGGCAGCGGGGCGGTCACGCGCGCCGCCCGAAGCCGAAGCCGGCGGGCGACCCGGCGACCCGACCGGCGCGCACCTCAGCGCCCGACCCCGCGCTCGGCCCGGTGCCCAGCTCAGCACCCGGACCGCCGCCGAGACCGGCGTCGAGACCGGCGCCCGACCCGCTCCGGGGCGCTCGACCGGGGCGGAAGGCGGTACACTCAGAACCGAAGATTGCGGCCCACGTGAAGGAGCCCCTGCGGTGATTCTCGATCAGAAGGTGACCATTCAGGCCCCCATCGACAAGGTCTGGGCCTTCGTCAATGACATGGCGGCCATCAGCACGTGCGTGCCCGGCGTCGAGTCGTTCGAGAAGGTCGACGATGACAACTACCTCGGCGCGCTCAAGGTCAAGGTCGGTCCGATCAGCGTGACGCTCAACGGCAAGGTCGTTGTTGTCGAGCGCGACTCGGAGAACTACCGGTCCCGGATGGACGTCCAGGCGGCCGAGAAGCGCCTCAACAGCGCGGTCTCCGCCCACGCGACGCTGACGGCGGTCTCCCGGTCTGCCACCGAGACGGAGCTGCAGATCCACACCGAGTCCTCGATCCTGGGCAAGCTGGGCGAGTTTGGTCAGGCCGTGATGCGCAAGAAGGCCGACCAGATCGTCGAGGAGTTCGCGAAGAACATGGCCAAGGCCATCAACGCGGGCTAGTTCCTCGCCGGTGCGGGGCCCCTGGCCCCGCCCAGACTCTAGCCGATCGAACGCCCGCCGATTCCCCGGCGGGCGTCGCGATTCTCCGGTGCCGGTACGGGGCGATCGGGGGTGCATCCCGAAGCGCCCCGCCGGCCTGGCGGGGCGCTTCGGTGCGGGGCCCCGCGACGCCGCGAGCCTGCGTGACCCCGCCGGACCCTCCAGACCCAGCGCTGTGCCAGAAGCTCCAGTACGTCCACCGGGTGAGCGCTATCGCACGATCCCTTCCAGTACGTCCACCGGGTGAGCGGTACGGCAGAACGATCCCCGCCGCCACGCTCAGCAGCGGCCGCCAACCGTGGTCCGCTTTGGATTGAGCTCATGGGGTGGACGTACTGGCAGAACCACCCCGGCGATCACGCGCAGGGGCCGCCGCCCAAGGGGGACACCACCGGAGAACGCTCATTGCGTGGAGTCCCAGCCTTCTGGGCCTCGGGTGGGGTCCTGTCGTGGCGCGGTGACGTCCGCCCGTACTGACGGCACTCCCTGATCGGGGCGCGCGGTGCTTGTCGGCCGCCACCCAGACCGGCCGCCGTTACTCCGCGACCACCAGCCAGCGGCTGGTCCGGCCGAGCATGCTCGCGACCGCGTCGAGGTACGCGCCGCCGTCCTGGGGCGTGACGACGACGCCCGGCTGGGTGACCGACGGGGCGGCGCGGCCGACCAGGCTCAGCAGGAACGCGGACGTCGCTTCATCCTCCCCGGTCGTGAAGGAGACCGTGCCGTCCGAATCGAGTTCGATGGTCAGCCCGAGAACCGCCCGGTCAAACTGGTCGGCGTACAGGCGAAGCCTGCGCGACACGCTCACGGCACCAGGGCCTGGTGGATGGACATGTTGGCGTCGAAGATCGTCACAAAGTCTCCTGGGCGGCCCAGCCCCGGTGTTGTGAGCCGGCCCTGGGTCGCAATTGAATCGAGGCGCGCCAGCGCCCCGTTGACCTGCTGCTGGGTGAGCCCGGCGTTGAGCAGGTCCCGGCCCAGCGCCGTGCGGTCAACGGCCCGGACGCTCGCCAGGACCGCCGGATCGAGGTTCTGGTCCAGGGCGTGGTAGACAAATTCGCTGCGGATCACCGGAGCCTCCAACCCCGTCGGAAATGATTCGCCGTGGTCGATGGCGATCAGCCTGCCATCGGGCGACTGCAGGACGTTCCCAAGGTGGCGGTCCGCCTCAAGGGTGATGTAGTCCCGCACGGCGGCCATCTGCTGGTCCGCCGCCGACAAGGCCCCGCTCGACTGCACCGGCGTTCCGTTGGCCCATAGCTGCGCGGACGACCGGCCGAGCACGGGATGATCGACCACGACCGTGGTCGGCACCTGGTTGAAGCCGAGGTGCTGGTCGGTGATGTAGGTTCCCACCTCCCGCGAGTACTTCGTCCCAACCGAGCCTGCCCCGATGTCCGCTCCGACTCCAGACTCCGGCTTGAGGATGGCGCGTCCGCCGTCGTCGAACACGACTCGCTGGGTCGTGTTCAGGGTCTGGATTGGATTGCCGTTCGCGTCCAGGATCTGTTCGAGGGCGAGCATGTCGCGCTCGAGGAACAGGCGCTGCTCGGCATTCAGGGTGAACTCGCCAGGAATATGCGCAAAGGTCTTCCGCTCGGCGGCGACAACCCCGCTGGCCACGACGCGCTCCAGCTGGCCGGCCGCGGTCCGGGTACCAAGCCGGCTGAGGACACCTTCGGCCGCGACCTCCGGGTCGATCACCTGGGCGCCCAGCCAGATGGTGGTGGCCAGGAGCATGCCCTTGAGGCGGTTGGCGTTGTAGTCATCCTTCCCGTCGACCGCCTGCTGGTACTGGCCGTACAGCGCGGCGTAGCGGGTCATGTCGTCCTGCGTGATGGGGCTGTGGTTCTCGTTCGGAAAGTCGGTCAGCCACTGGCCGATCCCGTGCTTCTGCGCGAACTCGATCGGATCAGCCGCGAAATCCTCGTACAGGCTGCGCGCGTTGCCCGAGTCCACCCATGACCGCACGGCCCTGGAGTCGCCGGTCAGCAACGCCTCGCGTGGCGCCCCGCCAAGCGCGGCCAGCACCGACAGCGGGTCGACCACGTCGCGCATGCCCAGGTGCTGGAACTGGTTGACGAAGCCGTCGAAGCCGCCGTCGAGGGCGGCCTGCCAGCCTTGCCGGCGGAGACCGTCGGCGCTGGCGCCCAGACCCGCGCCCAGCGCCGAGCCAACCGCCGAGCCGAGCGCGCCGATCAGGCTGTTGCCCAGCACGCCGCCGCTGCCCTTGCACTTGCTCAGCCAGTCCAGGAGCCCGAGGTTGCCGCACTCGCTGAACCCGCCATCGTCGGCCAGGGCCACGCCGGGATGGGCTGCCAGGGCGGCCACCAGGCCGCCGCCGATCGCCAGCACGACCATCGCGCCGCCGCCGCCGGAAGCAGTGCCCCGCGACATCACCACCGCCACGCCGATGGCCAGGACAGCCAGGGCGACGGTGGCGCCGGGCGGGCCCGGCGACGTGGGCAGGACCCAGCCAACAAGGAAGCCCGCCCCCGCCCCGGCCAGCCCGACCATGACCGCCTGGGATCCGGGCTGGCCGGTTCGCCCGGGGAGGAGCGTCCGCGCGACGAGGCCGTAGACGAAGAGGACGAGGCCCGTCGCGATCGGCCGGAGGAGCGGCGCGAAGGCCACGGCCGATGCGATCGTCAGCAGGAAGGCGATGGACGGTCCCAGCACCGCTGTGGCCAGCAGCGCGGTGCCTAGCCCCAGCAGCAGCTGGGCGCGGGACGCCCGGGAGCCGCCGCGGAACGCCGCGAGGATGTCGGCGGGGATGGCCCGCGCCTCGCGCGAGAACCGCTCGGGGCCCACCGAGAGCCGGTAGGCGATCACGGATGCCACGAGCGTCGAGGCGATGAAGGAGAAGGCAAACCCCGGGACCTGGTTGCCGACCCCGCTGACCGGTGAGCCGGCGGGCGTGTAGAAGCCGCCGTAGGTGCCACCCATCGCGAGGATGTTGACCACCCAACCGACCGCGAAGCCGACCACGACGTAGATGACCGTCACGCGCGCCTCGGCTCGGGCCAGGCGGAGCGCCCGTCGCAGCCATGCCCTGGCCTGGGTGATCGCCGGGTTTGCCTGCGGGGCGCGGGGTGCCGCGACCGGCGCTGTCACGGGACGATGCGGCCGGGCTGGCCGCCGGGAATGATCGTTGTCATGCCGTCGGGGACGCCTCCGTGGGCCGGATGCGGGACAGCCCGGAGCCTACCGAGTCGAGTGCGGCGGCGCAAGCCCCCTGCAGCCCCGCGGAAGGCGGCTGCCGCGGGGCTCCCGCCGAATTCGGTTGTCCCTGCGAATGCCTACCCCTCGAGCGCCATCGCGTGGATCGTGCGGTGGCGACGAGTGCGTCGGCGATCTGCGGTTTGCTGGACCGGACCGCGCGCACCCACAGGTGCGTGGCCGAGCAACGCCGCAGCCCGCCCGCCTGACCCATCCGCCTCCGCGCCCCACGAAGAAGAGGCCCGCCGCTTGCGCGACGGGCCTCTTCCGGCTGAGCAGAGTTCCCGGCCCGAGGGCCGGGGGGCAGAACCTAGCGGTAGCCACCCTTCCAGGTGGAGGCCGTGGCATGCGGGCGGACAAGCTTGCCGTCCGACTTGTCGGCGACGATCTCGCCGTCCTTCATGATGATCCGACCGCGGAGGATGGTCGCGACCGGCGCACCCTTGGTCTTCATGCCGTCGAAGGGGGTGACGTGGTTCCGGCTGTGCAGATCGTCGTCCTTGATCACGCCCTCCTTGTTGAGGTCGATGATCGTGAGGTCGCCGTCCGAGCCGAGCGCGATGGCGCCCTTCTGCGGGTACAGGTCCCACGTCTTGGCCGGCCCCTCGGAGGTGGCGCGAACAAACTGCTGCATGGTCATCCGGCCGGCGTTGACGCCGTTCGTGAGGAACAGGCGGACGCTGGTCTCGACGCCCGGGAAGCCGGAGATCGCGGTCCAGATGTCGCCGGTGAGCTTCTCTTCCGCGGTGTGCGGCGAGTGGTCCGTGGCGATCTGGTTGACGCGGCCTTCGTTCAGGCCGTCGAGGAGCGCCGGGCCGTGGCCCTCGTGGCCCCAGCGGACCGGCGGGTTCATGCGGAGGCGCTCATGGACGCGGTCCATGTCCTCGGCCTTCATGAAGACGTAATGGCCACCCGTCTCGCAGGTGACGTCAACGCCCTCGGCGCGCCACTTGTCGATCATGTCCAGCCCGTCCGAGGAGGACAGGTGGAAGATGTGGATGCGCGTGCCGATCGCCTTGGCGAAGAGGCCCATCCGCTGGATGGACTCGCACTCGGCGAGGGCCGGCCGCGAGTCGACGTGGGCCTGCCAGTCGGAGCGCCCCGCAGCCTTCATCTGGCGGATGAGGTGCTGCATGATCTCGTTGTTCTCGGCGTGGAAGCCGATCCGGAGACCGGTCTCCGCGATCTCCTTGAGGCCGTCCAGCATCATGCCGTCGTCCGGCGCCGGGATCTTGCCGATCGTCTCGCCAAGGAAGCTCTTGTAGCCGCAGACACCGGCCGCAGCGACGCCCTTGAGGTTCGGGACGGAGTCCTGGACCAGGAGCCCGATGATCCCGAAGTCAACCCAGGACTTCTCCTCGCCGAGCTTGGTCTTGAGCTCGACGCCCTCGACCGTGTCCGTCTTGGGGTTGGTGTTGGGCATGTCGATGACGGTGGTCACGCCACCCATGACCGCCGCCGTGGAGCCGGTGCGCCAGTCTTCCTTGTACTCGAAGCCCGGCTCGCGGAAGTGGACGTGACCGTCGATGACGCCCGGGATGACGTACTTGCCGGCCGCGTCGTAGGTCTCAGTAGCTTCGAGACCAAGCTCGCCGCGCAGTGCAATGGCCACGAACTTGCCGCCGGAGATGGCGACATCGGCCTGCATCTCGCTCGTCGGCGTCACGACCGTCCCGTTCTTGACGATCAGATCGACCTTGCCTGCCATGGATCCTCCTGTTTCTCCGTCCTGACGCCCGATGCGGGCGCGGTGACGAGACCTGTGTTGGGTGATCGGCCGGGCCGCTGGGGCGACGGTCGGCTGGGATCGGGAACGTGCGGCCCCAAGACCTGACTAGGAGCGCGGATCTCGCGATGCGGGATCCAGGATCCAGCCCCACTGCTCCTTGGTGGCCTTCGACATGTCGGCGGTCACGACCGGATCGGCGAAGCGCTCGCGCCACTCCCAGGGGATGGTGGCGTCGATGAGGAGCCGCGAGTTGAAGCCACGCTCATCCGGGTGGATGGCCGGGTCAAGCGGGCCGCTCCAGGCGCGGTTGATGATCGTCACGTCCCGGGCTGGGTCGCAGCGGGTCATGACGGCCCACATGACGTCCTGGAGGCTGGTGATATCGATGTCGGGATCCACCACGATGGCGATCCGGCCCGCGTAGGCCGAGGTCCCCGTCTGGCTGCCCACGAGGAGCGCCTGCGTGGCGTGGCCCGCGTAGGCCTGGTCCACCGCGACCACCGTCATCATCCGGTTGCCGGCTTCCGGCGGGCACCAGACGCCCGTGACCTTCGGGACGCCGGCTGCCTTCAGCTGGGTCTCGATCATCGCGGACTTGAGGTACGCGAGGAACTTGTTGTCCTCGTGCGGGGGCTTGCCCTGCGGGCAGCCCATGAGGATGGGGTCGTTGCGGTGGTAGATGGCCTTGACGTGGATGATCGGCGAGATGCTCTCGCCGCTGGCGTAGTAGCCCATCCACTCGCCGTAGGGGCCTTCCTCGTGGAGATCGCCGGGGTACATGAAGCCCTCGATCGCGATCTCGGCCGTGGCCGGGAAGGGGATGCCCGTGTGCTTGCCGCGGACAACCTCGATGGCCTTGCCGCGGACGCCGCCGGCCCACGCGAACTCGTCGGTGCCGTACGGGATGCCCTCGGCGCAGGCCGCCATGAACAGGAGCGGGTTGGCGCCGACCACCACCACGATGGGGCAGGGCTCACCCTTGTCGAAGTACGTCTCGCGGATCAGCTTGCCGTGCTTGCCTGGGCTGATGAAGACGCCCATCTCGTCCTTGCCGAACACGTGGTTCCGGTAGGTGCCCACGTTGACCCAGCTGGACTCCGGGTCCTTGAGGATGTTCAGGCTGGAGGTGCCGATGAACCGGCCGCCGTCCTGGGGGTGCCAGATCGGCACCGGGAAGGCCTCCAGGTCGATGTCGTCGCCCTCGAGGATGTTCTCGAAGACCGGGCCGGTGGTCACCTCGACCGGCGGGATGGGCTCGAGGCCATCCAGGACGCCGCGCCAGAACTTGAAGAGGCCGTCGTGGTTCCCCTCGGAGTCCGGCAGGTTCAGCGTGATGGCCTGGCGGGCCGGGTTGCCGCTGCAGTTGACGATGACTCGCCGACCGGCCGGGTAGCCCGGGATGTTGTCGAACAGGACGGCGGGCGAGCCCTCGTTGTGGTCGAGCATCTCGGCGATCTCGCCGATCTCGTGCTGCCAGTTGGCCCCGCTGATCACTCGCAGCTCGCCGCGGGCCTGGGCCCGCGCGATCCACTCGCGCGTGTCGTCCCAGGGCTCCTGCTGCCCGCTTGCGCTCTGCTTCGCATCCGCCGTCATTGTCACGTCCGCATCCTTCCAGTGCTGTCCACTGCCGCTGGTCTGAGAGTGTTGCCGGCGCCCGGGGCCCCGCTGCCGGGGACGATGATCGACCGGGTGGTTGCCGTGTGCGGGGGGCGCGCCAGCCGGCGCGCGGAGAGAGGCTCGGAGGCTCCTTGTATGCAACGGTATCTTATGGCTCGCGCGATCCCGCGGTCAACTTTCCCGGGCCCCGAAGCGGCGTCCGGGCACCACCAGGAGAGGCCTTGATGGCAGCCGCCAAGCCCAGGATCGTCGTCTTCGCCGGGCCAACCGCCACGGTCCTCAACAGCGCGCCCCTGGTCACCTCCAACCAGGCCCGCCGCGAGCACGGCTTGCCGCTCCGCATGGACCGCTGGGGGCAGCCCCTTCCCCAGGACGTGCTCCGGCCGCAGCGCCTGGCCGCGCCCGTCACGGTCTATGTCGAGCAGTTCTCCGCGCACCCGATGGAGCGCGCCGCGGCCCACCTGTACGCGGCCCCGGACGGGTACCTGGACGCCGCCGGGGCGTTCCATCCCGAGCGCTCCGGTGCAGCCGACACCCCGGTCTACGCCGTGCATCTCCGACCCGAGGACGGGGTGATCCCCCTGCCCTACATGGCGCGCCAGGCGGACGGCTCGGCCTGGGAGGGCGACACCGCGGTCCCCGGCGCGCCGCCGGAATCGTCGCGCCAGCCGTTCTACCCGGATCCCGCGCGCGTCTTCGAGGAGATCGATCGGCTGGGCCTCGATGAGACGGGGACCGGCAACCTGCTCGCGCGCCAGGCGGACTACGACTTCCTCCGGGTGCTCCCGTCCGGTGGTTTCCCCGCGGGCCTTCCCGCGGCCGAGCGGACCGACACGGGCGACGGCGACATTCCCCCGGAGCGGATCTGGGAGGACTACTTCCCGTACCGGCCCGCCCACCTTGGCCGCGAGCCGGGTCGCGGGACGCTGGCGCAGATCACCAACCGGGTCCAGGCGGCCCTGGGCGGCGGGGACTATGCCGGCGGAATCTGGCTGGAGGGCAGCCCCTCCACCGAGGAGACCACCTACTGGCTCAACCTGCTGATCGACACCACCGTGCCGATCGTGGGCTGCCAGGCGCCGGACGTGCCGCATGGGACGCTCGCCGCGACCGGCGACCGCCACCTGGTGGACGCCGCCCGGTACCTGGCCTCCGGGTGCTGGCGGGACGAGCTGGGCCGCGACCGCGTGGGCGCGGTGATGATCTCGGCCACCCAGCTCTTCGCGTCGCGCGACGCCCAGAAGGCCGACCAGCGGCCGGGCGGCGTGGTGGCGACCGGCGGGCACGGGGGCGTGGTGGGCAGCACCGCCGAGCCGGGAGCCCCGCGCCTGACGTACCTGCCGCTCTACCGACACACCTGGACCTCCGACGTGCGGATCTCGCAGCTCCCGGCCGAGGTGCTCGGCGTGCGCGGGGACGCACGCGGTGCGGCCCGCCCGCTGGCGGTCCGCGTGAAGGACGACGCCGGCAACCTGCTGGCCGAGGCGATCCCGGCCGTCGGCTTCCACAAGCACGCCCGCTACCTGCGCGGCGAGAGCGGCACCGCCCCCGACGAGGAGGTCGCGATCCTCGCCCAGGTGGACCAGCACCTGCGCAAGCATCCGCTGGCCGGCTTCGTCGTGGAAGGCACGGCGCCCCACGGCAAGTCCAGCCCGCAGGCCTCCGCCGCGCTGCGCCGCGCCGTCTTCCTGGGGATGCCCGTGGTCCGGACCGGGCGCGGCAACACCGAGGGCTTCGTGGTGGCGGAGCGGGTCCAGCTGGGCATCGCGGCGGGGAACCTGACCGCGACCAAGGCACGGATCCTGCTGATGGCCTGCCTGCTCAGGCTGGGCGCCCTGCCGCCGGCGGCGGACCCCGACCGCCCCACGCCCGACGAGGTCGCGGCGACGAACCAGGCGCTGGCGGCCTACCAGGAGATCTTCGACACCCACTGATCCGGGATGAGCGGGTTCGATCCGCCTCGCCGGGGACACGACCGCCCGGCGCCCCGCTCAGCCCCGGGCCGGCGCGCGACTCAGCCCCGGGGTCGGCGCCCCTCCATGACCGCGTGCGCCGCCGCGATGATCTTCTCGACGGTGGGCTGCACCGCCTCCTCCATCGTCCGGCTGAACGGGATCGGCACATCCTCCGTGGCCACCCGAAGGATGGGGGCTCGAAGGGCGTCGAAGGCGTCCTCCGCGACGGTGGCGGCGATCTCCGCCCCGACACCGCAGCTCCGGTGACACTCGTCCACGACGACCAGCCGCCCGGTCCGGCCCACCGACTGGAGGATCGTCGCCCGGTCCAGCGGGACCAGGGTGCGCGGATCCACCACCTCGGCCTGGATCCCCTCCGCCGCCAGTCGCTCCGCCGCCACGAGCGAGCGCTGGACCTGGAGCGACGTGGCCACGATCGTCAGGTCCGTCCCGCGTCGCTTGATGTCGGCGACGCCCAGCGGGATGGTCTCCGGCGCGTCGGGCAGCTCGCCCTCGATATCGAACAGCTTGACGTGGTCGATCCAGACCACCGGGTCGTCCGATTGGACCGCCGCCCGGATCAGGCCGCGGACGTCGCGTGCCGTGGACGGGCTGATGATCTGGAGACCCGGCGTGTTCATGAGCATCGCCTGCGGGCTGTGGCTGTGCTGTGCCGCGCCGCCGCCACGGATCCCGTGCGTGATGTGGAAGACCACCGGCACGCCGGTCTGGCCACCGGTCATGTACCGGATGTTGGCCGCCTCGTTGACCACCTGGGGCCAGGCCTGGAAGATGAAGCTGGCGGTGGCGATGTCGACGATCGGCCGGAGGCCCGAGATGGCCGCGCCGATCCCCGTGCCGGCGTAGCCCACCTCGGCGATGGGCGGGTTCCAGACGCGCCCGGGGAAGTCGCGCATCAGCTCCACCGTGAGCCGGCGGTGCCGGGTCAGGCCAAAGAAGTACTGGCCCATGAGGTAGACGCGCGGATCCTCCGCGAGCACCTCGCGCAGGCCGAGGGCCATGCCGTCGGCGTAGACCGCGCTCACCTGACGGCCCCCCGTCCGGTGGCCAGCGCGTTGACGCGCGGATCCGCGTACAGATTCGCGAACGCCTCGTCCGCGTCCGGCCAGGGGCTGGCCAGCGCGAAGGCAACCGCCGCCGCCATCTCGCGGGTCGCGTCCGCCTCGATCGCCGCGATCGCGTCCCGGCCTGCGCCCGAGGCGAGCGCTTCCCGGACCGCGCGGACCACCGGGTCGTGCTCCGCGAACCAGGCCCGATGCGGATCCGGGATCGTCGCCGGGTCCCAGCCGTAGTGGACCTGCACCCGTCCCGTGACCAGCTCGGCCCAGATGCCCTGGTTCCCCGGCCAGCGGACCGTGCGGGCCTCGATGAAGCTGGGTCCGCCGCCCGAGCGCGCCCGCGCCAGGGCCTCGGACATCGCCGCGTGGACCGCGCCCGAATCCGAGCCATCGATGACCACGGCCGGGATCCCGAACGGCCGGGCGAGATCGGCGAGCGTGCCCACGGCCAGCGTGGAGGACGGGTAGTCGCCCGCCTGCTGTGTCACCGCGCCCACGCTGTTGTTCTCGCACAGGAAGACCACCGGGAGCTGGCGAAGCGCGGCGATGTTCGCGGCCTCGTGCCAGGCACCCTCCTCCAGGGCGCCGTCGCCGAAGAGCGCGACGCTGACGCGGTCGCGGCCCAGCTCGCGGAAGGCGAAGGCGGAGCCCACGGCGATGGGCAGCGGACCGCCGACACTGGCGGACGTGGTGGGGAAGCCGTGGGCCGGCGCGGCCAGGTGGAGCGTGCCGCCCTTGCCGCCGTTGGTGCCGGTCGCCCGGCCCAGGATCTCGGCCAGCATGGCGTTGGGGTCCACGCCGCGGGCCAGCAGGTGGCCGTGGTTGCGGTGCGTGGAGTAGGCGACGTCGCCGTCCTCCAGCAGCGCCAGGGCGGGGCCGCCCGTTGCCTCCTGGCCGATGTAGACGTGGAAATGGCCCACGTCATGGGCCTGGGCCAGCTCGATCAGCGCCTCTTCGAAGCGCCGGATCCGGACCATCGTCCTCAGCTGTCGGAGCCGCTGGGGCGCCGGGAGGGCGCCGGACGGGACGGTGGACGGCATCAGCGACCCTCCTCAAGTGAACGGCGATGCGGGTCCGGCCTCGCCAGCGTGCGGCGCACGGCGGCGGCGACCGCGGTCGCGCCCGGGACGAACGCGCGCTCCAGGTCCGGGGCGGCGGGGACCGGGGTGAACGGCGCGGCCACCCGCTGCACGGGTGCCCGCAGCGCATCGAACGCGTCCTCGCCGATGCGGGCCGCGACCTCGGCCCCCAGGCCGCCGAAGCCCACGGCTTCGTGGGCGACCACCGCGCGCCCGGTGCGCCGGACGGAGGCGAGCACCGTCCCCGTGTCCATGGGCTGGAGCCCGCGCAGGTCGATGACCTCTGCCTGGATCCCCTCGGCCGCCAGCAGGTCTGCGGCGGCCAGCGCGGTCGCTGTCATGCGCGACCAGGACACGATGGTGGCGTCCACTCCCGGGCGGCGGACCACGGCGGATCCCAGCGGCACGATGCCGGCCTCGCCGGTCTCCACGGGACCGCGGCCCCAGTAGAGCGCGCGGTGCTCGATGATCACCACCGGATCGGGGTCGCGGATCGCCGCTCGGAGCAGCCCGTACGCGTCGGCGGGCGTGGAGGCGGCGACCACCTTGAGTCCCGGGACGTGGGCCAGCCACGCCTCCAGGCTCTGGCTGTGGTGGGCCCCGAAGGCGCCCGATGCGCCGGCCTGCATCCGCACCGTCAGCGGGATGGACAGCTGGCCGCCCGACATGTAGCGCAGCTTGGCCGCGTGGTTGACCAGCTGATCCAGGGCCAGCGTCGCGAAGTCCATGAACATGATCTCGACGATGGGCCGCAGGCCCGCCGCCGCCGCGCCCACGGCCAGGCCCATGACCGCGGCCTCGCTGATGGGCGTGTCGCGGATCCGGGCCGCGCCGAACTCGTCCTGGAGCCCCTTGGTCGCCCCGAACGGCCCGCCGACCGAGACGTCCTCGCCCAGCAGCACCACCGACGGGTCCGCCGCCAGCTCGGCCCGCATCGCCTCCCGGATGGCATCCACCATCCGCATCTCGGTCGCGGTCACGCGGTCACGTCCGTCGTCAGGTCGCTCGCCGGGGCCGGGCCCGACGCGAGGACGGCGTCGGCGGCAGCGGCGATGACGGCCCGTGCCCGACGGTTCGCGTCGGCCGCGGCCTCGGCGTCCACCAGGCCGGTTTCGGCCAGCCGCCCCGCCAGGCGTTCGATGGGGTCCTTCGCCCGCCAGGCCGCCAGCTCCGCCCGGTCGCGGTACTTGGCGGGGTCGCCCTCGTAGTGGCCGCGCAGCCGGTAGGTGAGGCACTCCACGAACGAGGGTCCCTCGCCACGCCGTCCCCGCTGGATCGCCACCGCTGCCGCCTCGCGGACCGCGCCCAGGTCGTTGCCGTCCACGGTCACGGCCGGGATCCCGTACGTGGCCGCGTGGGTCGCCAGCCGCTCCACGCCCGTGTGGGCGGAGAGCGGCGAGAACTCCGCGTAGCCGTTGTTCTCGCACACGAAGAGCACGGGGAGCCGCCAGAGGGCGGCCAGGTTGAGCGATTCGTGGAACTGGCCGGACTGGCCGGCCCCGTCGCCGAAGAACGCGACCGCCACGCCGCCGGTCCCGCGCAGCTGGGTCGCGAAGGCCCCGCCCAGCGCAAGCGGGATGTTGCCCGCGACCACGCCGGTCGCCGTGACAAACCCGGTCGCCGCGGCCACCAGGTGCATGGAGCCGCCCTTGCCCCGGGCGTAGCCACTCACGCGCCCGGCGATCTCCGCGAGCAGGCGCTCCGGGTCCGCGCCCGTCGCGAGCGCGTGGCCGTGGGAGCGGTGGCCGCCGTAGACGGTGTCACCCGGCCGAAGGAGCCCGCAGACGCCGACGGCGGTGGCCTCCTGGCCGATGGCGAGGTGGACCAGGCCCGCGACCTGGCCGCGGGCGTACAGCTCCGCGACCTTCTCCTCGAACGCGCGGAGCAGCTGCATCCGCTCGAGCAGCGCGAGGGCCCCCGCCGGGTCCCGCGGGAGTGCGCCTGGGGTCTCGGCGTCGAGCATGGGGGCGATGGTAGCGCGCGCTCGGGCCCGCGACGGGGGCTCGAGCGCGCGGCGGTCAGCGGCGTTGCCGGTGGTGTTGCTGGTGGGCTTGCCGGTTGCCGCGGCCCGCGGCGGTCAGCCCGCGCCGGGCGCCGGGCGCCGTATCCTCCGTCTCTTCGCCGCAGGAGGGGTCTGATGGTCAGCGAGCCCGCCAGCCGGATCACCGGCCCGCTCTTCACCGAGCAGTTGGGGCACGGGGGACCACCGATGGTCTTCCTCCACCCCAACCCCACGGATCTCTCCGTGTGGACCTACCAGATGGCCCACTTCTCGACGTGGTTCCGGGCGCTGGGGATTGACCTGCCCGGCTACGGCCGGTCGCCGCGGGCGTTGCCCGGGCTGACCATGGAGCAGATCGCGGCGGCGTGCTGGGAGCGCGTGGACGCGGTCTCCGGGGAGCCGGCCGTCCTCGTGGGCTGCTCCGTGGGCGCGCACGTCGCGCTCCACATGGCCGCGCAGCGGCCGGACCAGACTGCGGCGGTGCTGCTGTCTGGGACCAGCTACCGGGAGGAGAAGACCTACTGCCTGGAGCGCATCGAGACGTACAGGGCGCGCGGCGTTGAGTACCGCCGGGACTACTTCCTGGAGATCGTCAGCGCGGCGTGGGGGGCGACCCCGCTGGGCCAGTACTTCGCCGACCTGTTCGCGGAGCGCAACGGGTCCGCGGACCTGGACACCATCATCGAGATGTTCCGGGCGCTGTACGTGCCGGACCCGGACTGGCTGTTCACGTATGGCAAGCCGACGCTGATCATCTCTGGCACCGAGGATCGCGCCCACGAGCCGGGCAAGGTCCTGGCGGCCAAGATTGCGGGCTGCGAATTCCTGGCGATGCAGGGCGCGGGACACGCCTGCCAGATCGAGCAGCCGTGGGCCTGGGACGCGTGGGCGATGGAGTTCCTTCGTCGGAAGGGCGTCGTCGCGGGCTGAGGTCCGCGAGAGCGGCCGCCGCCACCGCGCCGGGATGCCACCGGGCGGTGATGCCGCCGGTCGGTGATGCCGCCGGACCCGGCCGCGCGGGATGCCCCTACTGGCGGGGCATCATGGTGCCGCGGACGTTTCGGCCCTGGGGCACCACGGTCTGCGCCTGCGGGTGGAGGCCGAACCGGATCGCCTGGCCCGCCCACGCGGGATCGCCCGGCAGCCATGTCTGGCTGGGCACCCCGAGGGGGTCGGCCTGCACGATGCTGCCGTCGGTGCGCAGCGTCAGCGTCCCGCCGTCTGCAAGCTTGAGCTGGTGTCGCCTGAACCGTTGCCCTTGCTGGCCGGCCCCCGGTGAGGGTCGGCGCCGGACCTGCTCGTCGTTCATCGTGGCCTCCTGACTGGCCCAGAGTGTGCGCCACACCCGGACATCGCGCCGCGCGGCAGCACGGCGCTCTACGCGGCGTACGTCGGCACTTCGACCCGCCCGGCGGCGCATTTCCAGAACAGGCCTAGACTCAGGCTCGGTCGACGACCTCTAGCGTGCCAATTCGTACCGTCGCACCGGGGAGAACGTCATGGCCAGGAAGAAAGACAAGCAGTCCCAGAAGGACAAGAAGGCCCTCAAGGCGCAGCCCGCACCTGGGGCCGCGAAGGCGGCCGAGTCGACCGCCGCCCCGACGAGGAAGTCGCAGCCCAAGTAGCACCGCACGGCTCGCAGGACTCCGTCCCGCTCCTGGCCCGGCCCTCCGCCCAGCCCTCTGCCCAGCCCGCGGCGACGATCCGCCGGGCGCGAGGTTGCCTGCAATGTCGTCGTGGCTGGGCTCGTAGGCCTGCCTCGAGGTGCCTCCGACGCTGTGCGCCTCGCCACTGGGCCCGGGATTCTTCCCGGGTCACGCTCGCGGCGACCCGCCTGGTGATGGTGGCCCGTGTGCGGGACGCCCGAACCTCCCAGATGACCGCCCCTCGGCCACAAGGCGACGCGGCGGTCGGTTTCGATGACCAGGAGGCGTCTGCCGCGGCGGAATCCATCCCGGTCCACGCTCCCACCGGGATGATCGACCTCGTGTCGGTCAACCCCAACGCAGGACAAAGCCGTCGAGTGACCACCGGGTGGTCATGTGGGTGAGTCGCCTCGTCTGGGCCCGCCGCGCGGGAATGTGCCCGGAGTCGCGGCTAGCGCCTCCCGCTGGACGGCGGAGTTGGTGGCGCCATCCCGCTGGCATCGACGAGCCTTTGACGCGACTCCTCGTACTGCGCGTAGCTGATCCCGCCAGCGTCCCGCAATTCGGCGAGCCGCGCGAGCACGGCAGGGACAGCCGAGGGCTCCGGGAGGTCGGCGAGATTCGTCGCCTGCACTAGTCGGTCCCGCGTCGCGCGGGAGTTCTCGCGCGCCCAGAGGGCCGAGGCGACGATCAGCCCAACCGCGACGGCGATCAAGAGGGCGGGCCAGACGCCCAGGAAGTAGTAGATCGCCCGGAATGACAGGCTGGCGAGGAGCAGGACCCCGAATACTCCCCATCCCAGGCGGCCACGCGATCTCATCTGCGCAATGTAGCGGGCCAGTCGCCGTCGCTACGAGTGCGACAAGGCGCGACCCCGGCCCACGACTCCTCACCGGATTGCAGCGACGTCACCACGCCGCGAGCGGCGTGGTGACCTTCAGGGACAGGTGCCGGTGTCCTGGACCAAGCCGTTGTTCGCGGGGTCGGATGGGTCGTAGCAGACCTTCGCTTTTCGGACCGCCGCCGCCGACCAGTTGACGCTCGCCACCCCGCCATACTCGACCCCACCGACAACAAAGGAGTACTGCACGGTCCGGCCCGCCTGGATGGCTGGATGCTCGCCGAGATGCGACGCGGAGCTGTCGACGATGATCGCCGCCGTGGCCGTCCGTTGGAAACGCTCCACCTGGACCGAGATGGCGAAGGCGGCCAGCGCGACCACTCCCGCAGCAAAGACGTATCGGGCCGACAGGCGGCGACCGACCCGCCGTGTGGCTCGCGCCCATCGCCCCGCGCGCTTCGCCTCTGCCTCAAGGGTCCCCAGCTCGTCCGCCACTCGCTGCGAATCGACGTAGGCGAACGGCTCCGCAGGTCGCGCGGCAAGACCCTCCTGCGGTTTGGGGGCTCGTTTGTGCGTCGCGCGGTTGGCGTGCAGGCCGTGGCGGATCTTCACTGCCGTCGTTCACTCAAAGCCGTGGCGCGCGACCGTGAGCGCTGGTCGGAGCTAACGCTGCTCCCGCAGTCGTGCGTCCGCGTCGTGGTACTCCGCGGCGGTGATCGCCCCGGCGTCGTACAGCGCCTTCAACCGTTCGAGCAGGATCGGAGCATTCTCCCGCGGGGGCGGCTGATCGCGTTGGGCCGGAGACTGGATCTCCTCGCCGTAGACAGTTCGACCCCGACCGAAGCGATTGGGCGCGGGATCACCCGCCAGTGACCAGAAGTAGAGCAGCAGGCAGGCACCCAGCAGCGGGACGAAGGCGATGAGGAACGTCAACCCTGAACGCCCCGTGTCATGGAGCCGACGCGTCGAGACGGCGAGGGAGGGCACCAGGACCCCGAGGTAAAGAACGAGGTACAAGAAGTAGAGGACCGGTGCGCCGGTCAGAGCAGCAACCGTTGCCAGCAACGCCGCACTGAGGCCGGTAGCCCCGTACCAGATCCAGAACTCGTCGCGCGAAGCCCTTCCCTCGAACGTGGCGTACTGGGTCAGGACCGAGCGGAACACGGCAGCGACACGCACCACGCACCCTCCAAGAATCGCCGGGCGGGACAGGGAGCAACAACTGGGGCGGAGCACGGCGACGGTCGCAAGATACCGCTCTGGCCGATGGCGCAGGCCCCCAGATCCGCGCTTGGGGGTCGTTCGCGTTTCCGCATGCGTCGCCCGCGGTGCCGTTACTCGACGGTTCCCCGGCTGTCGCCGAAGTCTGCCGCGACCAGCTCGATCGGCTTCCCGTGGGGCGTCCGATGGGCCGCGTGCTCCCAGGCGTCGCGGTAGGACGTCAGGGTCTCGCGGCTGGTCACGCCCCGCTCCGCGACCACCCGTTCCAGCGTGTTGAACCAGTGTCGGTAGTACGTCTCGCCCGTGTCCGGGTCGCCGCCCGCCTGGGCGCGGCGGATCTCGTCACCCAGCAGCTCCGCCCACTCGCCCCAGGTGAAGAGCCCACGCTGGTGCAGCGTGAGTGCCATCGCAAAGGCCTGGCCCTCCCACGGCTCGCGGAAGACCGGCCCCTCGGCGTCGCACGGGATGCCCGGGACGGCATCGACCGAGTCCCGTGCCGCGCCCGGTTCGACCGCGCTCATCGCACGCCCTCGCCGGCTGGCTCCAGGTAGCCTTCGGCGGCGCCGATCGCCACCGACAGGGCCGGGTCCGAGCCGGGGCCCCAGAGTTCCAGGCCCCGGAAGACCACCGTGTAGAACCACTGCGGGTGCTCGCCCGCACCCATCGCGACCGTGTCCGGGAGCACCTTGAAGCCGCACAGGGCCTCCACGACCCCGACTCGACCCCGGGCGTAGCGCGGCAGCCGCGTGTGGCCGTGCGGGTTGAGGTCACGCCCCCGGACCACGGCCCCAATGGCGAAGCGGGGCGGCGCGTCGGGCGCCCGGCTGGAGCGGCCGCGGAGCAGGAGCGGGCCGATGTCATCGCCCGCGAGTCGGCGCGGCAGCGCGGTCCCGGGCCGGAGCGAGCGGCCGGCCGCCAGCTCGTCGGCGCCCAGGAGCCCCCGCTCCCGGAGCAGCTGCTCCATCCCAAGCCGGATCCGCTGGTAGTAGCCGGCGCCCAGATGCGCCTCCGGCGGGAGCCGCTCCTCCGAGTGGCGGGCCGCGCCCAGGTTCCACGCCCCGTTGAAGACCAGGCAGCGGCTCATCCCCAGGACGCGGCCCTCCCAGCGCTCGTGGAAGACGGGCTCATCCGGCTCGGGAAGCACCGGCCCAACGCCGGCCATCCCACCCATGTCGTGGACCCCGTTCACGGCGTGGGCCGCGCGCCGGCAGCGTCATCGCCGGCAGCGTCATGCACGCCGCCCGCGTCGTCATCGGCCCGGCCCGGCTGGCGCGCCAGGCCCGTCCCGATCATCGAATCGCGCGTGACCAGCGCCTCCAGCTGGGGTGCCGTCCAGCCTTCGGTTCCGGCCGGGCGCTCGGGCAGGACGATGAAGCGCTGGTAGGCGGTGGAATCCCAGACGCGGATCTCCCGATCGTCGGGGAGCGTGACCCCGAAGTCGCCCAGGACGCCACGCGGGTCGATGACGGCGCGCGACCGGTAGGGTGCCGACTTGTACCAGGTGGGCGGCAGCCCCAGGACCTCCCATGGGTAGCAGGAGCACAGGGTGCACACGACCATGTTGTGCACCTCGGCCGTGTTCTCCACGACGACCAGGTCGCTCTCGAGCGTGTCCACCTCGGTGACGGCGCCGATCGCCTCGTTCGCGTTGGCCAGCAGCCGGGCCTTGAAGTCCGGGTTCGACCAGGCCAGGGCCACCACGCCGGCGCCGATGTGAGGGCCGATCTTCGTCTCGTAGGCCTGGACGATCCTGTCCAGGGCGAGGGGATCCACGTAGTCCTTCTCGGTCAGGATGGACTCCAGCGCCCGGACGCGGAGGGCCATCTCCGAGAGCTCCGACATCTCCTCGCCCTCGCCGTGCGCGTGACCCTCGGCATGCGAGTGGCCGTCGCCGTGCGGCTGCGCGTGTCCCCGATCGCCTGTCGCCATCAGCTGCCTCCGTTGCGTTGGAGGGCGCGAGGATAGCACCGGCCCTGGGGCGGCCCGATGACAGCCGGCGTGTATTCCACATCGTGGAAGTGAGGAATCACCTTTACGGGCACGACAGGGCGCCCCTATAGTCCGCCACGAAGGGGCGGATGACTGGGCCGGGGGAGGTAACCCGGACCGCCTGCCCCGGGGGAGGTAGCCGTGTCATCGAGCACCCGATCCACCCGCCCGTTCCTGCTGGCGTTGCTGCCGATCGCGGGGCTGCTGTTTGCGGCCTGCGGCAGCTCGGCCACGCCGGCTCCAAGCGGAGGCGGCGCCGGCGCGCCGGCTGGCGCGGTGGTCTACGCCGTTGGCGCGGACCCCACCACGCTTGACCCGCAGGCCACGGATGACGGCAACGAGCGTGCCGTCAACGACAACATCTACGAGACGCTCGTCTTGCGCAACGGCGCGACCAGCGCCTTCGAGCCCGGGCTGGCCCTCTCCTGGACCCTCAAGGACCCGACGACCTGGACGATCAAGCTCCGGCCCAACGTCAAGTTCACCAACGGCGCCGCGATGAACGCGGACGCGGTGGTCTACAGCGTGACCCGGATCATCGACCCGGCCCTGAAGTCCGCCCAGTTCTCGTACCTGAACTCCATCACGGGCGCCAAGAAGGTCGATGACCTGACGGTCGATCTGACCACGGACGGCCCGGACCCGATCCTGCCCGCCCAGCTCACGTGGCTCAAGGTCATCGACCCCACCTACGCCAAGACCGCGGACTTCGCCAGCAAGCCCGTCGGCACCGGCCCCTACAAGTTCGTCGAGTGGAAGAAGGGCCAGAGCGTCACGCTCACGGCCAACACCGACTACTGGGGCACCAAGCCGGCCATCAAGGACGTCACCATCCGGGTCATCCCGGAGATCAACACGCGGCTCCAGGCCCTCAAGGCCAACGAGCTCGACCTCACCGCCAACCTCTCGCCCGAGCTGATGAGCCAGGCCCCGGCCACGGCCACGCAGCGCAGCATCGAGATGTACGAGGTCTACATGGCGAACACGTCGACGGGCAAGCCGTTCGCCGACAAGGCCACTCGCCAGGCGGCGCAGTACGCCGTTGACAAGGAGGGCCTGCTCAAGTCCCTCTTCGCCGGCCACGGCACCGTGCAGCAGGGCCAGATCATCCGCGACGACTGGGCCGGCTTCAACCCCAACCTCAAGCCGTACGCGTACGACCTCAACAAGGCCAAGACGCTCCTGGCCGGCAAGACCCCGTCGATCAAGCTGGTCGGCGAGGCCGGCCGCTGGCTGAAGGACAAGGAGACGCTCCAGGCGGTCGCCAGCATGCTGGGCCAGGCCGGCTTCAAGGTCACCCTGGACATCCAGGAGTTCGGCGCCTGGGTCTCTACCCTGTTCCTCCCCAACGACCAGAAGGTCGACGCGATCTGGGCCTCCACGTCCGCCGACCTTCTCGACGGCGACCGCCCGCTGACCCAGACCATCTGCGGCAGCAAGCAGGTCGACTGGTGCAACAAGACCTACACCGACCTGGTCAACAAGGCCCGCGTCACCACTGACGCCAAGGCCCGCCAGGACCTGTACAACCAGGCGACGGCCCTCCAGTTCGAGGAGTCGCCCATCCTCTACCTGATCAACCCGGACGACATCTACGGGATGTCGGCCAAGCTGGTCTGGAAGCCGCGCCTTGACGGGAAGATCCTGTTCAAGGAGATGTCGCTCAAGTAGGCGCCGCCGCGCGACGCCCTGGGAGGGAGGCGGGGTGACCCGCCTCCCTCCCCTCTCATCCACCCGCCTCCAACAGCCACGAGCAGGACCGCAGCGTTGCTGACGTTTCTCGCCCGCCGCCTCGCCTACTCGCTGATCGTCATCGGCGGCGTCCTGGTCGTCGTGTTCGTGACGACCCGCCTCATCGGCGATCCCGCGCGGATCATCCTGCCCGCCACGGCATCGCAGGCCGACTACGAGCTGCAGCGCTCCCGGATGGGGCTGGACCAGCCCATCCTCGCCCAGTTCTTCGTCTTCGTCGCCGGCGCCGTTCGCGGCGACTTCGGCGAATCGCTCTGGGACCGCGGCTCATCGGCGATGGGCCTGGTGGTCGAGCGCATCCCCGCCACCCTGCAGCTGGTGTTTGCCGGCGTCGGGCTGGCGATGGCCATCTCCATCCCGGCCGGCATCCTGGCCGCACGCCGCCCGCGATCCCTGCTGGACCGGGTCATCACGCTGCTGTCGCTGGCCGGCTTCTCGGTGCCCAACTTCCTGCTCGCGATGGTGCTCATCATCGTCTTTGCCGTGGGCCTGGGCTGGTTCTACACCTCCGGCTTCGGGACCATCCGCCACCTGGTGCTCCCCGCCGTCGCGGTCGCGCTCCCCGTCGCCGGGCGCATGACGCAGTTTGTCCGGTCCACGATGATCGACGAGTTCTCCCGGCCGTACATCGCCACCGCCCGGAGCAAGGGCGTCTCGGAGCCGGCCATCGCCGTGCGCCACGCGCTGCGCAACGCCGCGATCCCCATCCTCACCCTGGGCGGCTGGGAGTTCACCCGTCAGCTGGCCGGCTACACCGTGGCCGTGGAGGTCGTGTTTGCCTGGCCCGGCGTCGGGCAGCTGGCCTCCCAGGCGATCCTGCGGCGTGACTTCACGGTCATCCAGGCGGACGTCTTCCTGGTGGCCATCATCGTCCTGGTGATCAACCTGATCATCGACCTGCTCTACACCGTGCTCGACCCGCGCGTGAAGATGGTCTGACGGGATGACCAGCGCAGCCGCTCCCACCTCCGCGCCCACTGCCACGCCCACTCCGGTGCCCGTCCGCGGAGGCCTCGTGCCGCACTGGCTGTCGTCGGTCCTCGGGGAGCTCCGGCGCGACCGCCTCGCGACGGCCGCCGTGACCATCGTGATGACCTACCTCCTCGCCGCGCTGCTCGCCCCGTGGATCGCCCCGGGCGACCCCAACTCGCAGGACGTGGTGGGTCGGCTGCAGGGGCCCTTCTGGGACCAGGGTGGCGCGCTGGCCCACCCCCTGGGCACCGATGCGCTGGGCCAGGATCTCCTCAGCCGCGTCATCTACGGTGCCCGCGCCTCGCTGCTGATCGGCTTCCTGGTGGTCCTGGTCGCCGGCACCTTCGGCACCGTGCTGGGCGTGGTCGCCGGTTATCGCGGCGGCCGCACGGACCAGATCATCTCGCGCATCACGGATATCCAGACCGCGTTCCCCGGCCTGCTCCTGGCGCTGACGATCCTGGCGGTCATCGGCCCCGGCGAGACCAACCTGGTGATCGTGTTTGCGATCAACGGCTGGATGGTCTATTGCCGGACGGCGCGGAGCCAGACGCTGAGCATCCGCGAGCAGCCATACATCGAGGCGGCCCGTGCGGCCGGCAGCCGGCAGCGGACGATCATCTTTGGGCACATCATCCCCAACCTCGCGTCCACGCTGGTCACGCTGGCGACTTTGGAGCTGGCCCGGATCATCCTGGCCGAATCCGTGCTCAGCTTCCTGGGCGTCGGCGTCCAGACGCCGTCGGTCTCATGGGGCCTGATGATCGCCGACGCCGAGACGTACATGACCACCAACCCGTGGCTCACCTTCGTCCCCGGCGCGGCGCTGGCCGTGCTGGTCCTGGCGATGAACGTGGTCGCCAGCTGGGTCCGGACCATCGCAGACCCCGTCCAGCGGTCCCGGGAGAGCATCGCCCGTGCCTGATCCCACGACCAATCCAGGGGCCAATCCAACGGCCAACGCCGTGGTCAATCCCGCGACCGGTCGCGCCCCGCTCCTGTCCGTCGAGGGCCTCCGCACGGAGTTCCCCACGCGGGCCGGCGTGTTCAAGGCGGTCAATGGCGTCTCCTTCATCATCGATCGTGGCGAGACCCTGGGGATCGTGGGCGAGAGCGGCTCGGGCAAGAGCGTCAGCGCCCTCTCGCTCGTGCGCCTGGTCGCGCCGCCCGGCCGGGTGGTGGGCGGCAGGGTGATGTTCGAGGGCCAGGACCTGCTCGCGGCGTCCGACAAGGAGTTGCGCCGGGTTCGTGGCGGCCGGATCGGCTTCGTCTTCCAGGACCCCATGACCTCGCTCAACCCGCTGATGACGGTGGGCGATCAGCTGGAGGAGACGCTCCGACTCCACCTGGGGCTGAAGGGAGCGGCCGCACGCGGGCGCGCCGTGGAGCTGCTCAAGCACGTCGAGATCCCCGCCGCGGAGTCGCGCGTGCGTGCATATCCCTATGAGTTCAGCGGCGGGATGTGCCAGCGGGTGATGATCGCGATCGCCATCGCCTGCAATCCCGCACTCCTGGTCGCCGACGAGCCCACGACGGCGCTTGACGTCACCATCCAGGGCCAGATCCTGGCGCTGATCAAGGACCTCCAGCGCGAGCTCTCGATGGCGCTCCTGCTGATCACCCACGACCTGGGCGTGATCGCCCACATGACCCAGCGGACGGCGGTCATGTACGCGGGCCGGATCGTGGAGACGGGGCCCACCTCGGCGCTGCTTGGTCGCTCGCTCCACGCGTACACGCGGAGCCTGATGCTCTGCCGGCCCACGGCGTCCGACACCACGTCGCGCCTCCTGACCATCCCCGGGCAGCCGCCCAACCTGGCGCAGGAACTTCACGGCTGCCCGTTCGCGCCGCGCTGCCCCATGGCCGAGGCCGCCTGCACGGAGCGGGATCCCGAGCTGCTCGAGCTGGCCGCCAGCCACACCAGCGCCTGCATCGTGGCCCAGCGCGATGGGTTGAGCGCGGTGGTGGACCGGCTCCCCGCCGGCGGCGGGTCGCTGGCGGGGTCGGCCCGATGACGGCCGAGCACCGGGCCGTGGCCGGCCCGGGTTCGCGTGCCGGGTCTGCCCCGGCCGTGGACGCCGCCGACGGCCCCCTCCTCCGCGTCGAGGACCTGCGCATCCACTTCCCCGTCCGCGACCGCGTCCGCCAGACCCTGCTCGGCACGGTCAAGGCGGTCGATGGCGTCAGCTTCGATCTCCACCAGGGCGAGACCCTCGGCGTGGTGGGGGAGACCGGGAGCGGCAAGTCCACCCTCGCGCGCGGCATCCTCATGCTCCGTCGGCCCACCACGGGCCGCGTCTTCTTCGCCGGCCAGGACCTCACCGCGATGGACGCGGAGACCCTCCGTCGGGCGCGCCGCCAGTTCCAGATGGTCTTCCAGGACCCGTGGGGGAGCCTGGACCCGCGGATGAGCGTGATGGACATCGTGGCCGAGCCCCTCAAGGCACACGGCCTGGCGAAGGGCGAGGAGCTGGCCCGCCAGGTGGTGGACCTGCTCCAGATGTGCGGCCTGGCCGCACGCGATGCCGGCAAGTTCCCGCACGAGTTCTCCGGCGGGCAGCGCCAGCGGGTGGGCATCGCGCGCGCCCTTGCCCTGCGCCCTCGGCTGGTCGTGGCCGACGAGCCGGTGAGCGCCCTGGACGTCTCGGTCCAGGCGCAGATCCTCAACCTGCTGCGCGACCTCCAGCGCGAGCTGGGCCTCCAGTACGTCTTCATCTCCCACGACCTGCGCGTGGTGCGCTACGTCTCGAACACCGTGGCGGTCATGTACCTGGGCAAGATCGTGGAGCGCTCGGAGCGGCACGCGCTCTTCTCGCTGCCGCTCCACCCGTACTCCAAGGCGCTCCTGTCCGCCTCGCTCGACACGGATCTCGGCGAGGCGTCCGCGGAGGAGGCGCTCCGGCCCGCCGCGCGCGGCGACCTGCCCAGCCCCCTCAGCCCGCCCAGCGGCTGCCGCTTCCGGACGCGCTGTCCCATCGCGATCGACCTGTGCGCCCAGGCGGAGCCGCCGCTCGAGGAGAAGTCACCCGGTCGCTTCGTGGCCTGCCACCTGGTGCCCGCGGGCGCGGGGACGCCCGATCTCGCCGCCCACGCGGCGCATTCGGGCCCCCGGCTGCAGACACCGCCCGAGGGACAGGCGCGGGGACCGGCCCTCGCCTAGCCACGCCCGTCCGCTACGCAACCCACGCCCACTACGCAGCCCACGAGGAGCAGGGATGAAGGACGCGAAGTACATCGACGCCAACGGGATCCGCACCCGCTACTTCGAGGCGGGCGAGGGCGAGCCGATGCTCCTGATCCACGGCGGGACCTACGGGTCCTTCTACAACGCCGAGGACTGGGAGGTGAACTTCGACACGTTCGCCCAGCAGTACCACGTGATCGCCTACGACCGCGTCGGGCTGGGCTTCTCGGACAACCCCAGGACCGATGACGAGTACGTGATCGGGTCCAGCGTCGAGCACGCCTACGCGCTGATCAAGGCGCTGGGCCTTGGGCCGGCGCACATCGTGGGTCACTCGCGCGGCGGGTATACCGCGACCCGCCTGGTCCTGGAGCACCCGGAGGTGGTCGACACCCTGATCATCGTCGACAGCTCCAGCCTCATGACGCCCGCCAACCCGCAGTACGAGGCGTGGGACCGGGAGGGCCAGAAGTACAGCGACCTGATCCAGCGCCACCGCTACCTGGTGACCGCCAACTCCTTCTCCGGCGACCACATCACCGACCACTACCTGGACGTCGCGGTCGAGATCGACCAGCTCCCCAAGACGGCCGCGGGCAAGGCCCGGATGCAGGCGAACGCGCCGCGCTTCAAGGCGGACCTGGTCGAGCGCCAGGCGGAGACGCACGCGTGGATCCGCGAGGGGCGGCTGACCTGTCCCACGCTGGTGATGTGGGCCTACGACGACCCGTCCGCGACCATGGACCGGTGCGGGATCCCGTGCATGAACCTGATCCTGCCCAACGTCCGCGAGTCGGAGATGGTGATCCTCAACCGGGCCGGGCACATGGTCTATCGCGAGCGGCCGGAGGCGTTCAACCACGCGCTCCTCGACTTCATCGCGCGCCACCGGCAGGGGCGGTCCAGGGGCTAGGTCGCAGGCGCGAGCCTGCGCGAAGGGTTCGCTTCGGCCGCGGGACGCCCGGTCGGGCCCCCAGGGGGCTTGGTCAGACCCCCACGAACGACTGGCCGCCGTCTACCAGCAGCACCTGCCCGGTCATGAACGCGCTGTCATCCGACTGCAGGAACGCGATGGTGCCCACCATGTCGCCCGGGAGCTCCACGCGCTTCAGCATCCGGAGCGACACCGGGCGGTTGCGCATCGCCAGGGCCGCCTCGTCCGGGTCCTCTTCGCTCAGGATGCTGCCGGGGCAGACCGCGTTGACCCGAATCCAGTGGTCGCCCCACTCGCGGGCCATGACGCGGGTGAGGCCGATCAACGCGCTCTTCGACGCGATGTAGTGGCCGCGCGTCGCCGGGCCGATGAGGATGGTGCTGGACGCGATGTTGACGATGCTCCCGCCACCGTTGGCCTTGAGATATGGGAGAACCGCCTTGGCGCCGTACCAGGCGGACTTGGTGTTCACGCGGAACGCCTCGTCCCACTCCTCGTCGGTGATGTGCTCCAGCGTGACGCGCGAGACCGGCACCACGTTGAGCATCCCGCAGTTGTTGATGAGGCCGGTCAGGCCCCCGAATGCCGACGCCGCCTGGGCCGCCGCCGCCTCCACCTGGGCGTACTGGCGCATGTCGGTCTCGATCGCGATCGCGCTTCCGCCGCGCTCAACGATTCCCGCCGCGACCTCGCGGTTGCGTGGTCCGTCGATGTCCAGCAGCGCAACGTTGGCGCCGTCCGCCGCCAGTCGCTCCGCGTAGGCACGCCCGATCCCGTGCGCCGACCCCGTGACGATGACACTCTTGCCCGACAGGCTCACGTGGCTCCCCCTTCGACGATCGCCCATCCAGGGCCGAACGTGGCCAGACTAGCACCGCCACGGGTGGTTTCGGGGCGTTCGGCCACCCTGCCGGCCTGCTAGATTCGGCCGATGAGCGATCGCTACGACGTGGTCATCGTCGGCGGGGGATCCGCCGGTTGCGTGCTGGCTGGGCGCCTGTCAGAGGATCCCGCGCGGCGGGTGCTGCTGATCGAGGCGGGGCCGGACCCCGTGCCGCTCCCCGACGAGATCGCGTCGGCCAAGCGCCAGGCGGAGCTGATGCTGGGCTCGCCCTACGTCAAGGAGTACATGGTCCCGCGCGACGACGGGAGCCTCTACCCGCTCCTGGCGGGCCGGCTCACGGGCGGCGGCAGCTCCGTGAACATGATGGCCATGGTCCGGCCGCTGGCGGCGGACTTCGCGGCCTGGGCCGCCATTGGCGGGCCGGCCTGGTCGTACGACGCGTTGCTTCCCATGGTCCGGGCCATCGAGACGGATCACGACTTCCCGGACAGCCCCATCCACGGCAACTCGGGGCCCATCCACGCCGAGCGCGCCTGGAAGCCGGGCCAGAAGAGCGACCCGCCGGTGGAGGGGCTGATCGCCGCGGCCCAGGCCATGGGCCAGCCCCTGTGCGACGACCTCAACGTGCCCAACCCGCTGGGGATCGCCGCGTCGGCCTACAACATCAAGCGCGGGAAGCGGCAGTCCACCGCGGTGGCCTACCTGGACCCGGCGCGCGGCCGCCCCAACCTCACGATCCTCGATCTGGCCCAGGTCACGCGGCTGGTGATCGAGGGCGACCGGGTCACGGCCGTGCACCTGGTCCGCGACGGCGTGTCGCGGCGGGTGGAGGCCGGCAAGGTGGTCATGGCCGCGGGCGTCTTCCATACGCCGCAGGTCCTGCTGCTGTCCGGCGTGGGGCCGGCGGCGGAGCTGGAGCGCCTGGGGATCCCGGTCGCCGTGGACCTCCCGGGCGTGGGCCAGAACTACCGCGACCACGCGACCATCTACATGACGTTCGAAGGGACGCCCCAGATGGCCGAGGACTACGTGATCCCCAAGGTCCGGCTGGTCTACCAGAGCCACCCCGACCTGCCGTGCGCCGACTTCCACGTCTTCTTCCGGCCCGCCGTCCGCGTGACCGGCCTGCCGCCGATGATGCCGGTCTCGCTGCACCTGCTGGACGATCGAACGCCCGGCCGGGTGGGGCTGGTGTCGACGGATCCGCTGGCGGACCCGGACATCCAGCCGGCGTTGCTCAAGGACCCAGCCGACGTGGACGCCGTGCTCCGGACCATGCGCTTCATCACGGAGCTGGTGGCTCACCCCGCCCTGGCGCCGTTCTACGGCCCGCTCATCCAGCCCGGCCCCGAGGAGGACTGGGACGAGTACATCCAGACCACGTTCGGGGTCTACTGGCACGGGGTGGGGACGTGCCGCTTTGGCCTGGACGGGGACGAGGGGGCCGTGGTCACGCCGGAGCTCCGGCTGCGCGGGTTGTCCAACGTCTGGGTCGCCGACGCGTCGGTGCTCCCCACGGTCCCGCACGCGAACACCAACGTCGCCGTGGTCACGGTCGCGGAGACGGCGGCCCGGCTGATCGCCGCCGCGGAGTAGGGCCGGGCGCTGGCCCCACCGCCTCGTCAGGTCCCGAGTCGGCCGAAGGCTAGCCGGCCCCAGCTCGGCCCATTGGCGCCGCGTTGTGCGCTTCTCCCGTGGGGCGGGTGAGAACGACCTGTCTGGTAGAGTTGCGGCCATCCGGCAGGCCAATCGCGTCGATTCGTCCCGCCGGGCGGGAGATATCGACCCAGCTTCGGACGATTCCGGGTCTCCGGGACTCCGACCGTGTCGTTCTCACCCGTGGGGCGAGAAGGAGCGCAAGCCGGAGCGGCGCCTGAGGCCCGGAGCAGCGGCTGGGACCCGGAGCGGCGCCTGAGGCGTTGCCGGCTGCGGCTCCCGGGGCGTTGCCGGCTGCGGCGCCCGGGGCGTTGCCGGCTGCGGCTCCCGGGGCGTTGCCGGCTGCGGCTCCCGGGGCGTTGCCGGCTGGGGCTCGGGTGATCCCTCTCCCATGGGTCGGGAGAGAACGACGAGGTTCGTCCGGTCGAAGCCCATCCGGCCGTCTTCAGGTCGGTCCGGTTCCGCCCTGGCCGGCCAAATCGCCGAAAGCCGGTCGGTCTGTGCCCCCGGATGGGAGGATCCGATCCAATTGACGCGTGGCCGCCCCCGAGAGCGGCCGGGGGTGTCGTTCTCTCCCGCGGGGTGGGAGGCGCGGCGGGGGAGTGTCCGCGCAGGCCCTCGGTCGTCCGACGACTTCGGCCGCGGTGCTCGCTAGCCGGGCTGGGTCAGCGAGAAGGACCTGATCTTCCTGCCGGCCGCCGCCTGGCGGATCACCTCCACCAACGGGCTGCCCGCGAGCGGGTCGTCGAGGCGGATGGGTCCGGCCGCGCGCAGGTCGTCCATGAGCTGCGGCATGAAGAAGAGCGAGAGGAGCAGGTCCTCGTCGGAGACGTGGCTGCCCAGCTCCTTGCGGGCTCGCTCCACGGTGGGCGGCACCAGCGACCCGGCGCGCACCGTGATGGGCTCCCGGCCCTGCGCCACCTTGTCCAGCACGTTGGGATCCACCGGGCCCGGCGTCCGGCCCCAGTAGCCCAGGGCCAGGTTCCGGATCTCGTCGGGGACCACCTCGTAGCGCCCGTGGAGGACGTTCAGGAGCGCCTGCGTGGCCAGGAACTGGGAGTAGGGCGTCTGCATGTTGGGGTAGCCCAGGTCCCTGCGGACCTGCGGGATCTCCTCGAGCACCTCGGCCAGCCGGTGGCGGAGCCCCAGCTGGTCCAGCTGCGCCTCGAAGTTGCTGATCATCCCGCCCGGCATCTGGTGCGCGTAGTAGGCGGGGTCGTATTCGGCCGGCTGGCCGATGGGCTTGTCGTGGCGGGCAGCGATCTTGAGCCAGTACTCGGCGATCTCCGCCTGGAGCGCCGGGTCCGCATCGACCTCGTAGCCCTGCCAGCGCAGGTGACGGGTCATCGAATCACCCGATGGCATCGACGAGCCGTTGGCCAGCGGGTGGCTGCACGTCCAGATGGCGGAGGCGCCCTCCGCGACCGCCTCCAGGTTGGCCGCAGGCCCCATCCCTGTCACACAGTGCGAGTGCACGATGACCGGCAGGCCCGGCGCCGCCGCCATGACGGCCGGGATCAGCGTCCGCGCCCGCTCCGGCGTGAACAGCCCGGAGGCGTCCTTGACCACGATCCCGTCCACGCCCATCGCCACGAACTCGCGGGCCACGTTGGCGAAGAACTCGTCCGTGTGGACGGGGCTGACCGTGAACTGGATCCCGCCGTCGGCCCTCAGGCCCATCGCCTTGACCGCCCGGATGGACACCTCGGCCGTCCGGGTGTCGTTCATGGCGGCCGTGATCCAGAACTCGTCCGTGCCGTTCCGGGCGCACGTCCGATTGAACAGCTCCACCACGTCGTCCGACAGCACGCGCGAGATGCTGAACGACTGGCTCATCCCAAGGATCCGGATGGGCGTCTTCTTCACGCGCTGACGGATGAGGCGCATCCGCTCCCACGGGTCCTCCTTGAGGAATCGGACCGCGGTGTCGAAATGCACGGTGGAGTAGGTCTCGATGGCGTCGTAGCCGACCTCGTCCATCTTGGGCAGGATGGGCAGCATCATCGCCGTGGTCATCCGGGTGGCCCACAGCGACTGCGACCCGTCTCGCAGGGTGGTGTCGATCAGCCCGACGCGTCGTGCCATGTCAGCTCCCCTTGCCCCAGTGCTGTTCGGTCCAACCCGTGCTGGTCTGGCCGGCGATGAAGTCGTCGTTGTCGAGGATCCAGCGGTGGAACGGCAGGCTGGTGGCCATGCCCTCCACCTCCATCTCGGCCAGGGCTCGTCGCGCCCGGGCGTAGGCGGACGCGCGGTCCGCCCCCCAGACGATGACCTTGGCCAGGAGCGAATCGTAGTACGGCGGGACCCGGTAGCCCTGGTAGCAGTGGGTGTCCACGCGGACGCCGGGCCCGGATGGGGGCGTCCAGCGCGCCAGGGTGCCCGCGGAGGGTCGAAATCCCTGGGCCGGGTCCTCGGCGTTGATCCGGAACTCGATCGCGTGGCCCAGCGTGGGGACCTGCTCCTGGGTGAGGGGGAGCCGTTCCCCGGCGGCGACCCGGAGCTGCAGCTCGACGAGGTCCAGGCCGGTGGTCAGCTCGGTCACGGGGTGCTCCACCTGGAGCCGGGTGTTCATCTCGATGAAGTAGAACTCGCGGCGGTCCTGGTCGTACAGGAACTCCACCGTGCCCACGCCGGTGTAGCCGACGTGCCGGCAGAGCTTGAGGGCCTCCGCCGCCATGGCGTGCCGGGTCGCCGGAGGGAGCGCGCTGGGCGCCTCCTCGATCAGCTTCTGGAAGCGGCGCTGGATGGTGCAGTCGCGGTCGCCCAGGCTGATCCCGTTGCCGTGGGTGTCGAAGACCACCTGGACCTCGATGTGGCGGGCCCGCCCCACGTACCGTTCGACGTACATGGCGCCGTTGCCGAATGCCGCGGCCGCCTCCGCCGAGGCGGAGCCCAGGATCTCCACGAGCTCGGCGGCGTCACGGGCCAGCCGCATCCCGCGGCCCCCGCCGCCGGCGGCGGCCTTGAGCATCACGGGATAGCCCACCTCGTCGGCGACCCGCACGGCCTCGTCCGGGCCCACGGGCTGGGGGGACCCGGGGATGCACGGCACCCCCAACTCCAGGGCGATGCGGCGCGCCTCCACCTTGTTGCCCATCGCCGAGATAGCGTCCGGGCGTGGGCCGATGAACGTGATCCCCTCGGCGGCGCACGCGGCGGAGAAGTCCGCGTTCTCGGCCAGGAACCCATAGCCCGGGTGGACCGCGTCGCAGCCCAGCGCGGTGGCCGCGGCGAGGATCGCGTCGCGGTTCAGGTAGCTGCCCGCCGACTGGGGCGGCCCGATGCACACGGCCCGGTCCGCCAGGCGCACCGCGAGCGAATCGCGGTCCGCCTCGGAGAACGCGACGATCGCCTCGATCCCCAGGTCGTGACAGGCGCGCACGATCCGCACGGCGATCTCGCCGCGGTTGGCGACCAGGACGCGGCGGATGGCGACCCGTGACGAACGGGGCCACGCCGAATCGGGAGCGGGCGAGGTCACCGCGGCTCCAGGCGCATCAGCACCTGGCCATGCTCCACCAGCTGGCCGTCCTGCGCCAGGATCTCGACGACCCGCCCGGCGCGGCCGGCCGGGACCTTCGAGAACATCTTCATGACGTCGATGATGCAGACCGGCTCATCCGCGGTCACCTCGTTGCCCACCTCGACGAACGCCGGCTTGTCGGGCGATGGGCGCCGATAGAAGACGCCCAGGAGCGGGGAGGTGAGGTCCACCAGGTTGCTGTCCGGGACCGACGCGGGCGCGGCGTGAGCGGCGGCGTCGGGGGCCGGCGTCGGCGTGGCCCCGGTCCGCGAGGAGGCCGCGGCGGCGGGCGGCGCCATGACGGGCGCGGGTGCCGCCGCGACGCCTGCTGGAGCCGCGTCCCACCCGGCAACCCCACCGGCCTGCTTCGAGAGGTAGAGCCGGTTCCCGCCCAGGTCGAGGCGGAGCTCCTGCAGCTCCGAGTCGTTGAAGATCCGCACGATCTCGGCGATGTCGTCCTGGCGAAGTTCCACGTGATCCTCTCGTCGGGCGGGTGCGCCCGGGGCGGTCGTGCCCGGGGCGGGCACACCCGCGCTACTGGATGGCGAACTCGATCTCGGCCCCGGTGCTGGCACGGAGCTCGTCTTCGGTGACGCCCGGCGCCATCCGGATGACCCGGAAGCGGCCGTTCGCCACGTCCAGCACCGCGAGGTCCGAGTAGACCCGGGTCACCACGCGGATGGCCGTGAGCGGATAGTCGCACGCCCGGACCAGCTTTGGCTGCCCGTCGCGCGTGGTGTGGGTGGTCATTGCCCAGACTCGCCGCGAGCCCGCCGCCAGGTCCGCCGCCCCGCCGATGGCCCCGCCCTTCTTGCCGGGCAGGCGCCAGTTGGCGAGGTCGCCGTCCGCGGAGACCTGGAACGCGCCCATCACGGACAGGTCCAGGTGGGCGCCCCGGATGAGCGCGAACGACATCCCGGAATCCATGTACGCCGCGCCCGGGACGATGGTCACCGGGTTCTTGCCCGGGTCGATGATGTCCGGGTCTTCCTCGCCGGCGGGCGGAGGCGGCCCCACGCCCAGGATCCCGTTCTCGGAGTGGACCAGCACGGGCCGGCCGGGGAGCCGCTCCGCGACCAGCGTCGGGAGGCCGACGCCCAGGTTGACGTACCAGCCATCGGTGATGTCGCCGGCGACGATGTCGGCGAGTGCTTCGTTGGACCAGGCCATGGCGCGGGGAGCTCCGCGCTATTCGAGCGAGAAGAGCGCGGGATCCACGCCCAGGATCTTGCACGCGTTCCCGTACATGACCTTCTCGCGCACGCCCGGCTTGAGCTCGATCTGGGCGAACTCCGCCAGCCAGCGATCGGGGTCCATGAGCGGGAAGTCCGTCCCGAACACGAACTTGTACGGGATGACGCTGTTCATGTCCTTGATGACTTCGGGCGGGATGTACTTGGGCGCGTAGCCCGACAGGTCGATGTAGACGTTGCCCTTGTGCCGCGCGATGGCGAGCATGTCCAGGTGCCACGGCCACGCGAAATGCGCCGCGATGATCTTGAGGTTCGGGAAGTCGGCCGCCAGGTCGTCCAGGTAGGGGACCGGCATCGCGTACTTGAGCTTGAGGCCCCGGCCGCCGGGGGCGCCGGCGCCGATCGCCGTGGTCCCCATGTGGATGATCAGGGCCATGCCCAGCTGCTGGCAGGCATCCCAGATCGGGTAGTACTCGGGGTCGTTCATCGCAAACGCCTGGGTGATCGGCTGGAGCTTGATGCCCCTGGCGCCCAGCTTGTGGATGCGCTCCACCTCGCGGACGGCCGCCGCCCGCTTGTGCGGATCCACGGAGCCGAAGGGGATGAGGCGCCCGTCGGAGCGGCCGGCCAGCTCCAGGACCTCGTCGTTGTTCATCTTCTCGCGGCTGGCCGTCTCGGCGTCCACGTCGAAGATGACCGCCATCATGTTGCGCTCGGCGTAGTAGGCGACCGGGTCCACCTCGCGCAGGTCCGTCTTGAACTGCTTGTCGGCGTCCTTGTTCTGCTCGGCCAGCACCTTGCGCTCGCCGGTGCGGAAGTGGGCGTGGATGTCGAGGGCGCGGTATGTCATGCGGGGCCTCCACCGACCGCGACGACGCGGTCGACGAACACGCTGGGGATGTGGATCTGCTGCGGGTCCAGCTGCCCCGGCTCCACGATGTGGTCCACCTCGGCGATGGTCAGGTCGGCGGCCATCGCCATCAGCGGGTTGAAGTTGCGGCCGGCAAAGCGGCTGACCAGGTTGCCGTAGCGATCCGCCTGGTGGGCGCGGATGAGCGCCACGTCGCCGCGCAGCGGCAGCGCCAGGATGAAGGACTTGCCGTCCACCTCGATGATCCGCCGGCCGACCTGGAATTCGGTGCCCAGGCCGGTGGGCGTCAGGACGCCGCCCAGGCCGGAGCCGCCGGCGCGCAGCCGCTCGGCAAGCGTGCCCTGGGGCGTCAGCTCCAGCTCGATCGTCCCCGCCTCGATCCCCTCGAGGAGGGGCTTGGCCGTGGCGCCCACGGGGTACGAGCAGATCATCCTGACCAGCCCGTCCTCGTACACGAAGCCGCCGAAGTCGGCGTTGTTGCAGACGACGGTGATGCGCCTGGGGTGGCGCCGGATCAGCGCCTCGCGCAGGACCTTGGGGAAGCCGGAACCGCCGAAGCCGCCCACGAGCACGGTCGCGCCGTCCGGCACGTCCGCGACCGCGGCCTCGGCCGATTCGACGACCTTGTCCAGCGGGTTGGCGTGCCGGTTGGCATGCCCCATGTCGGCCGCCCCCGTCACTTCTGCCACTTGACCAGTCGGTGTTCGGCGATCCGGATCCCCTGCTCCACGACCAGCAGGGCCACGACGAAGACGATCAGGAACGAGAGCATCCGCTGGAGGTCGTAGATGTAGTAGGAGCTCCGGATCTCGTAGCCCAGGCCGCCGGGCTGCCCGAAGACCTCCATCAGCATCACGATCTTCCACGCCTGGCTGAATGCGACCCGCGATGCGGCCAGCATCGAGGGGACCAGGTACGGGAGGTAGACATCCACGACCCGCTGGCGCGTGGGGACCCGGTACGAGTCGGCCATCGCGGTCAGGTCGGGGTCAAAGTCGGAGAGGACGTCGCGCATGTAGATGGACACGTTGGGGGCAACCAGCAGGCCGGCGACCGCCGCCACGGTGATATTGCCCACGCCGACCATCGCGGTGCCCAGGTAGATGACCACCAGGGTCGGCGCGAAGAGGAGGATGTTCATGGTCAGGCCGGTGGCGGCCTTGACGACGATCACCTTGGCCGACGCGATCCCGATGGCCATGCCGAGCACGAACGCGACCAGGAACCCGAGGCCGGTCCGCCCCAGCGTCTCCAGCAGCGGCCCGATGAACTCGCCGCTGGCGACCAGGCGGAAGAACCGGGGTGCCACGTCGATGGGGCCGGGCATGATCGACGTGCCGGCGAACTCGCCGACCAGGAACGAGAAGAGCTCCCAGATCGCCAGCAGGCCGACCATCGAGGCGACCTGGATGCCCCGGTCGCGGAGCAGCGCGTCGAGCCAGGGCGGGACGGCGGATGTGCGCGTCGCGACGGCCATCGGTCAGGCCTTCACGCCGGCGCGCTCGGCGAACACCAGGCGCAGCCGCTTCTCGATCTCGAACGAGCGCTCATCCGCGTCGGTGCGTGGCCACGGAAGGTCCACGATCTGCTCGAAGCAGATCTCGGCCGGTCGCGGCGTCAACATGATGATCCGGGAGCCCAGCTGGACGGCCTCGGAGATGTCGTGCGTGACGAAGACCACCGTCCGGCGCTGCTCGTCGCGCGACCAGAGCGTGATCAGCTCGCGCCGGAGCTCGGCGGCCGTGATCTCGTCGAGGTGGCTGAATGGCTCGTCCATGAGCAGGATCTGCGGCTCGTTGACCCAGGCCCGCACGATCGCCGCGCGCTGTTGCATGCCGCCCGACACCTGGTGCGGGTAGTACTTGGTGAAGTCGGTCAGCCCGACGATCCCGAAGTACTTCTTCATGAGCTCGTCCCAGCGCTCGCGCGGCTGGACGCCCAGCCCCTTGAGCCCGAACTCGACGTTGCCGCGCAGGGTCTTCCACTTGAGCAGCCGCGCGCTCTGGAAGACATAGGCCGTGTGCCTGGTCACGTCGGGGTCGGTCCGGACGTCCCTGCCCAGCACCTTGACCGAGTCGGCGCTGGTCGGCGTGAGCAACCCGTCGATCAGGTTCAGGAGCGTCGACTTGCCGCAGCCGGACGGGCCCAGCAGCACGGTGAAGCTGCCCCGCTCGATGTCGAGCGTGAAGTTCTCGTAGACCGGCAGCGTCCCCTTCCCATCCGGGCGGGGAAACCGGAGCGTCACGTTGTGCAGCTCGATGTCATGGCCGCTCGCCGGCGGCTGGAGCTCGTTTGACCCGGGTCGCGCGACGGTCATATCACTGCTCCCATTGTCTCCGCGGCATCGATGGGCTTGCTCTTCCACCCGGAGACGCGTCGCTCGATCGGGCTGAAGATGAAGTTGTCAACCAGCAGGCCCATCAGGAGCATCGTGATGCCCCAGGCGATGACCGGGCCCATGAACAGCTTGCCGTCCCAGTAGCTGACCTCGAACCCGATGCCGCTGGGGGTGCCGATGACCTCCGCGACCAGCATGATCTTCACGGCCGTCGCGAACGACGTGCGGGACGCCGCGATGATGTACGGGACGAGGTAGGGCAGGAAGAGTTCGGTGAAGCGTTGCCAGGTGGAGGTCTTGTAGGACCGCGCCATCTCCCCCAGGTCGTCCGGGACGGACTTGGCTCCCTCAGCGACGAGGACGATGAACTGGGGCATCACCGTGGCTGCCACGGCGAGGGGCGGAACCACCGGGTTGAGGCCCAGGCCGACGATCATGATGTAGACCCAGACGACCGACGGGACGGCCATGAAGACCCAGACCAGGTTCTCCACGAAGCTGAAGACCAGCTTGTTCCGGCCGGCGGCGACACCGATGACGATGCCAATGACGAACGAGATGGCGAACGCGGAGACGATCCGGAGGCTGGTCACCATGATCTGGTCGTACGACGATCCCAGCTCCCCGTGGCCGATCAGGATCTCGTAGAAGGCGTCCCACACGTCGCCGACCTGCGGGAAGATGCGGGGCCGCGACTTTGACACCGCCAGCTGCTGGTACAGGAAGACCAGCACCGTGATGGGGACCAGGCCCAGCCCGAGTCGCAGCATGCCACTCAGCCGACTCCGTCCGGCGACCCCGGCCCCGGGCCTGCGAAGCGGACCCATTGCCCGCAGCAGCGTCATGGAACCCTCACGTTTGGCTCGAGGCCTGCCCACCATCGCGAGCAGGATGGGATTCTAGCGAGTGGTCGAGGCAGAAATGCGGCGGAGCGGTCCGCCGGGCTCCGATTGGGAGCCGGAGTGGATCGCTCCGCCGATGCGCCGGCCGCGGCCCGGCCGGCGAGTTGAGCGAGCCATCGGGGCGCGCGCCACAGGCCCGCGCCCCGATGCGGTCTAGTACTGGGTCTTGGCGTAGAAGACGTGGTCCTGCGTCGGGACCGTGTCCAGGAGCGCGCCCTGGCCCATCTGGATGAACTTGTACACGGAGTCAGCCCAGGCCTTGGTGTAGGTCTTGGCCGACAGGTAGAAGTACCCGTCCACGATCATCTTGTCGACGGCCGTGGTGGTCTCGGGGCTCACCAGGACGCCTTCGCCCTGGGCAAACTTCTCGTACTTGCCACCGGCGTGGTGCAGGTCGAGGTGGGTCTTGAGGTACTCGAGGCCCTGGTCCACGCCCGAGATGAAGTTCTTGGCGAGGTCGAGGTGGCCGTCGAGCCACGACGAGTCGGCGATCCAGCCGTTGATCGGCAGGGCGGCGCCGTTCAGGGTCTTCCACGTGTCGGTGATGTTGTAGATCATCTTGTAGGCCGGGTTCGCCAGCGCGTGCGCCGTGGGCGCCGTGAAGGTGATGAAGGCCTCGATGGAGTTCTTCTGGAGGAGCCCCTCGAGGGCGCCCGGGTCACCCTCCACCAGGGTGAAGTCCTTCTTGGCGTCCAGGTTGGCGAGGCCCTTGGCCAGCGTCAGGAACGCGGCAAAGGTGCCGGTGCCGGCGCCGGGGATGCCGATCTTCATGCCCTTGAGGTCCGCCAGGGTCTTGTACTTGCCGGCGTCCGTGGCCCGGATGATGATGCCGGCCACGAAGTTGTTGGCCTCGGCGGTGCCGAAGTAGACGATGTCCTTGCCCTGGGTGTAGTCCGCCGTTGCCCCTGCCTTGGCCGGGACCTGGTAGACCGCGGCCTCCCATGGCGCCTCGTTGCCGATCGGGTCATTGCCGGCGTGGAAGAGCTGCGAGCTCTCGCCGTAGCCGACCAGCTCATACGACAGATCGATGCCCTTCAGGAAGCCCTGGTCGGCGGCGATCGCCACGGAGACGTGGCTGGGCGTGAGCTGCAGGTGAAGCTTGAATGCGCCGCTGGGCGCCGGGGTGGCGCTGGAGCTGCACCCCGCTGCAATGACCGCGGCCGTCATGGCACCAACCACGAGGCGCTTGGCCGAGATCCGTAGTTGCATCAGAGCCCTCCACTGCCGTGCCCGAATGCGGGTCGCGGCGGAGACTACCATAGGTGCCAAGCCCCGGACGGCATTTCGGAGCCCATGTCCACGATCTGGAAATGGACGCCTGGAGGGGTCGCGTGTCCATCCTCGAGCTGTTCTCGTTGGCGGGCCGGACGGTGGTCGTCACCGGTGCCGGGAGCGGGCTGGGACGCGCGATGGCGGTTGCATGCGGCGAGGCGGGCGCGTCGGTCGTGTGCGCGGACGCGCAGCCCGCGACGGCCGAGGAGACGGCCGCGTTGATCCAGGGCGCCGGGGGCCAGGCGGCGGCCGTGCGCGTCGACGTCGTGGACGAGCCGTCGGTCGCGGCGATGATCGACGGCGCGGTGGACCGCTTCGGCGCGGTCGACGTGATCTTCTGCAACGCGGGCATCAGCGGCTTCTACAAGCGGATCGACCAGGTTGACCTGGCCGAGTGGCGCCGGGTCATCGACGTCGATCTGACCGGCGTGATGCTCTCCGCCAAGCACGCGGCCCGCGTCATGATCCCGCGCGGCAGCGGCAAGATCATCCTGACCGCGTCCATCTATGGCCTGATCGGGAGCGACAACGTGCCGATCGCGGACTACGCGGCGGCCAAGGGCGGCGTCGTGAACCTGACCCGCGAGCTGGCCATGGAGCTGGCTGAGCTGGGTCTGACCGTCAATGCGATCGCGCCCGGCTTCTTCAACACCAACCTCGGGCGCGACAAGGCGGCGGACCAGGACCGCAAGCAGCGGCTCCGCGACGCCAGCGTCAAGCTCATCCCCACGCACCGGCGCGGCGAGGCAGCGGAGATCGGCGGCACCGCCGTCTACCTGGCCTCGGCCGCGTCCGACATGGTCAACGGCCACATCCTGGTCATCGATTCCGGGGTGTTGGCGCGCTAGGAGGCTGCATGACCCGTCTCGCTCCGTCCAGCCCGGTCGCCGCATGACCGGCTCGCCGACACTCAACGATTCGCCGGGCGCCCGGCTGCGTGCCCTGCTCGCCCGACCCGGGGCCCTGATGCTTCCCGGCTGCGCGGACCCCCTCACGGCCAAGCTGGCCGAGCGGGCCGGGTTCGAGGCCATCTACGCCACCGGCGCGGGCATCGCCAACTCCCTGCTGGGCGTCGCGGACGTGGGCCTCACCACCATGACCGAGATCGCCGACCAGCTCCGGCGGATCACGGCGGTCGTCAACGCCGCGGTGGTGGTCGACATCGACACGGGCTTCGGCAACGCGATCAACGCGCGGCGCGCGGTGCAGGAGATGGAGCGGGCGGGCGCCGCCGCAGTCCAGATCGAGGACCAGGTCTTCCCCAAGCGGTGCGGCCACTTCAGCGGCAAGGACGTCATCTCGCAGGCGGAGATGGTCGCCAAGCTGCACGCGGTGCTGGACGCGCGGCGGGACCCCAGCCTGGTGGTCATCGCCCGCACGGACGCCATCGCCGTCCACGGCTTCGAGGCGGGGGTCGCGCGCGCGCTCGCCTATGCGGAGGCCGGTGCGGACATGATCTTCGTGGAGGCGGCCACCACGGACGAGCAGCTGGCCGCCCTGCCGCGCCTGATCTCTGCGCCGCTCGTGGCCAACATGGTCGAGGGCGGCAAGACCCCGCTGCACTCCGTGGCCGAGCTGGGCGACATGGGCTACGGCGCGGTCATCTTTGCCAACGCCGCGATGCGGATGGCCGCGGCGGCGGTGCGGGACACCTTCGCGGAGATGCGGGCCACCGGCGATACGCGCGGCCTGCTGGACCGGATGCTGAGCTGGCCGGACCGCCAGGCGCTGGTGGGCCTGCCCGAGATCGAGGCGCTCGAAGCGCGCTATCGTGTTGACTGAAGCCGTGTGGGGCAGCCGTCGTTGGCCGTCCCCGAGTTGGAGACCCTGATGCCCGAGCAGATCCTGGTTCGTTGCTCCATCCTCCGCGGCGGCACCAGCCGCGCGGTCTTCTTCAACGCCAATGACATCCCGCGCAGCAAGGAGCAGGCGGACGCCTTCCTCCTGGACGTCTTCGGTAGCCCGGACGTGCGCGAGATCAATGGGCTTGGCGGCGCGACGTCGCAGACCAGCAAGGCCGCGATCATCGGCGCGCCATCCCGGCCCGACGCCGACGTGGACTACTCCTTCGCGCAGGTGGTCGTGGACAAGCCCATGGTCGACTGGGGCGGCAACTGCGGCAACATCTCGTCGGCCGTGGGGCCGTACGCGGTCAACGCCGGGCTGGTCAAGGCCGTCGAGCCGGTGACCACCGTCCGCATCCACAACACCAACACCAACAAGATCATCCTGTCGCACGTCCCGGTGGTCGGGAGCCGCGCGGCCAGCACCGGCACCTACATGGTCCCCGGCGTTCCCTTTCCTGCGGCCAGGATCCTGCTGGAGTTCGCCAACCCGGGCGGTTCGGTGACCGGCAAGCTGCTCCCCACGGGCAAGGCCAGGGAGCAGATCACGATCGCGGACGGCCGGGCCTTCACGGTCTCCATTGTCGACGCGGCCAATCCCACCGTCTTCCTGCTCGCCGACGAGCTGGGCGTGGATCCGACGATCCTGCCCAAGGGCATCGACGCCAACAAGGACCTCCAGGACGTCCTCGAGGAGGTCCGCTGCATCGTCGCCGAGATGCTCGGCCTGGTCACCGACCGCAAGGACGGCACCCGCCTGACGCCCGGCCTGCCCAAGGTGGGCTTCCTGGGCCGTCCCAAGGCCTATCGGACCACGGCCGGCGTGGACATCCCCGAGGACGCGATCGACCTGACCGGCCGGCTCATGTCCGTTCAGACGCCGCACGCCTCGTACATGGCGACCGGCGCGATCTGCACCGGCGCCGCGGCATTCATCACCGGGACCATCGTCGAGGAGCTCACCCGCCCCATCGCGCAGCGGCCCGAGCCCAAGGCCATCCGCATCGCCCACCCGTATGGCGTGATGGAGGCCGTGGTCAACGCCGATGCGCCGGCCCCGCTGCCCGACGTCCGCGGCGTGGCGATTGGCCGCACGGCCCGCCACATCCTGGACGGCCAGGTGTGGGTGTCGTCCTCGTTCTTCGAGCCCACCCCGGCCGACGCGCCGGGCTGGCTGGAGGCGGCCAGGCCGCAGCCTGGCGCATCCGCGGACGACTGACCCGCGCCGCAGCCCTGGGCCGTGACCCGGGGCTGCCTCAGGCGACAACAAGCGAGGCCCGGTCCATTGGACCGGGCCTCGTGATTCCGGGTTGCGTGGGCGGCCGTGCCGCCCGGGGCTCTAGTACGTGTCGAAGATCCGCTGGATCTCGGTGATGTCCGAGGTCTTGGTGAGCGCGAGCGCCAGCAGGATGCGGGCCTTCCACGGCTGGAGGTTGTCGGCGCCCGCCCAGCCCTTCTTCTTGAGGCCCGGGCTCTGCACCGTCCGGCCGGAGCCGACGCGCGTGCCCTGGATGATGGCGACGCCGGCCGCCGAGGCCTTGTCCAGCGCGGCGTCCTCGGCCGGGGTGGGTCGGCCGGCGCCCGTGCCGGCGCTGATGATGCCCTTGGCACCCGCCCCGACCGCGGCGTCGATCATCACGCCATCCGCGCCCAGGTAGGAGACGACGACGTCAACGCGCGGGAGCGCATGCAGGCCCGTCACGTCGAACTCGGTCGCGGTGGTGTGCGGCCGGACCGGCTGGTGGTAGAAGAGCACGCGGCCGTCGTTGTCGGCGTAGCCCAGCGGGCCAAGGTCCCGGCCCTGGAACGTGTCGACGCGGTAGGTGGCCGTCTTGGTCACGTCGCGCGCCGAGTGGATCGTGTCGTTGAGGACCGTCAGCACGCCCTTGCCCACGGCGGCCGGCGAGGCGGCCACGCGCACGGCGTTGAGCAGGTTCAGGTAGCCGTCGGCGGAGATGGCCGAGGCGGGTCGCATGGCGCCGACGACGACGACCGGGCGGTCGCGCTTGACCGTGAGGTGCAGGAAGAGTGCCGTCTCCTCCAACGTGTTGGTGCCGTGGGTGATCACGACGCCGTCCATCTTGTCCTCGTCCACGAGGCGATGGATCAGCTCCACCAGGTCGAACAGGTCGCGGTCCTTGATCGACTGGCTGGGCAGCCGTCGGAACGGGACCTCCGTGACGTCCGCAATTCCCTGCAGCTCCGGCACGGCGTTGACCAGCTCGTGGTCGTCGAGCCGCTTGCCGGCCTCGATGTACCAGGCGAGATCGAGGCGGTCGGTGCCGACCGAGTCGATCGTGCCACCGGTGAAGATCAGGGCCACGCGCGGCCGACGGAATTCAGTCACTTCGAGGTACCTCTGGGCGTCCGGAAACATTGAGCGAACGAGTGGATGCGATCGTATCCCGAACCGAGTGGCGCAGTCTCACCGCTCGCGCACGGCGCCCGCGCCGCATCGCCGCGCGGGGTGGCGGCCCCCGCCTAGCCCAGGGCCTTCTCGGCGTACTCCTGGAGCTGCATCCGCACCACGTACTCGCGCGCCGCGGACAGGTGGGCGCGCGACGCCGCTTCGGCCGCCTCCGGGTCATGCGCCTCGAGCGCGTTCACGATGGCCCGGTGCTCGTCGAGGATGGTGCTGACCCGCTGGCCGCTGGCGAAGGGCAGCGTGGTGAAGCGGCGGACGAACTCACGCAGGTCCCGGCCCAGGCGCTCCAGCATGCCGTTGCCGGCCGCGCCATAGATGACGTCGTGGAAGCGCATGTTGGCCACGATCACCTGCTCGCGCTTGCCCGCATCCACCGCCTCCGCCATGGAGTTGACGATGACGCGCAGGCGTCCCAGCTCTGACGGCGTGATGCGGTGCGCGGCCAGGCGGGCGGCGAGTGCATCCAGCGCCTCGCGGACCACGAAGACGTCCTCGATCTCGCGGGCATCCGGGGCATGGACCACCATCCCGCGGGTGGGATCCGCCAGCACCAGGTTCTCCGCGGCGAGCCGCTTGAGCGCCTCGCGAACGGGCGTGCGACTGACCCCGAATTCGGCCGCGATCGCGAGCTCAATGAGGCGGGTGTCCGGCGCGAGACTGCCAGAGACGATCTGCTCCTTGAGCGAGCGGTACACATACTCGCTGCTCTGGAGACCGTCCCTGCGACCGGCATTGGTGGTCCGCATCCGGTGTCCTTCAGTCGTCACGATGGCTTGCGGCAGATGGCCGCATGCAATACTTGACGCGGAGTATATGCGACGTCGCGCGGTCCGCAGGCCTCGGGGAACGGCCCGCCTGGCGGACCGTTCCGGTAGCAGGAGGGACCCCATGAGCGTGCACACCGAGCCCGGCGAGAAGGTCTGGTTCTATTCCCCGGTCGGCCGGATCGCGGGCCTCCTCTGGGTCCCCAAGGACATGAAGCCCGGCGAGCGGCTGCCCGCGATCATCATCGCCCGCGGGTTTGGCTCCATCAAGGAGTTCGTCAATCCCGGCTTCGCGCCCGTCCTCAACAAGGAGGGCTACATCGTCCTTGGCTTCGACTACCCGGGCCTGGGCGAGAGCGAGGGCCTGCCGGGCCGGCTGATCCCCACCGAGCACGCCGAGGCGATCCGGTGCGGCATCTCCTTCCTGCAGACGCTGCCCCAGGTGGACCCGGACAAGATCGGCCTGCTGGGCGACAGCATGGGCGGGGCGCACGTCCTGTACGCCGCGGCCAACGACCCGCGCGCCGCGTGCGTGATCTCGTACGGCGGCCCGGGCGACGGCGACCGCTGGTTCCGCAGCCTCATGGGCTATGAGCGTTACCTGAAGTGGAGGGACCGGATCGACGAGGAGCGCCAGCGGCGCGTCCTGACCGGCGAGAACACCTACGCCTCCGCCTACGACTTCCTGGCCTTCGGGGAAAAGGAGCGCGCGGAGTGGGAGGAGTTCGAGAAGGAGTTCCCCACCGCCCACCCGGATATCACCATCGAGACGGCCGAGAAGTACCTGGAGTACAAGCCGGAGCAGCTCGTCGCGCAGATCTCGCCGCGCCCGGTCTTCTTCGTCACCGCCGCCACCAGCATCATCGTCCCGCCCGACGAGAGCCTGTACCTGTACGCGGCGGCCAAGGAGCCCAAGAGGCTCTGGATCATCCCGCCCACGGGCGCCGCGTTCCGGTATGCCACCCACCTGAAGGGCCACGGCTACAGCGAGCACGTCGCCAAGGCGTTCATCGACTGGTTCAAGGAGTGGATCCCGCCGGTCCGGGCCAGCTGACCCGATCTCGGCGCGGCGGGCGGGGCGGCCCAAGGCACCGCCCGCGCGCCCGGTGCGATCCGTGGCGCCCGTGCCGGCCGGACGTTCAGGCGCCCGGTGTCGCCCCGCGTCGACGGAGCTCCGCGATGATCGCCGGCACCACGGCGTGGAGGTCGCCCACCACCGCGTAGGTGGCCCGCGCCATGATCGGCGCGTCCCGGTCCGTGTTGATCGCCAGGATGGCCCGGGCCCCGCGGCAGCCCACGATGTGCTGGATGGCGCCGCTGATGCCGCACGCGATGTAGAGGTCCGGTGAGATCCGTGTCCCGGTCTGCCCGACCTGCTCCGAGTGCGGCCGCCAGCCGGCACCGGTCACCACGCGCGAGACGCCGACGGTCCCGCCGAGCAGGGCCGCGAGCTCCTCGAGTAGCCCGAAGGCATCCGGCCCGCCCACGCCTCGCCCGCCGCCGACGACCACGCGGGCCTCCGCGAGCGAGACGCCGCCCGCCGCCGAGGCGACGCGCTCCACGAGGCGCACTCGGGTGTCCGGCTGGCCCCCCTCGTCCGCGAGCGTGATGATCCGGGGCGCGCCCGCGGGTGGCGCGGGCACCGCGCCGTCGGCCCCCGCCCCATCGGCCACGGTCAACAGGACCGTGGCCCCGTCCAGCCGCGCCTCCTCGAGGACGCTCCCACCCCAGCGCAGCCGCGTCACGGACAGGGCGCGGGCCGGATCCTCGCCGTCGGCCGCGGAGACCTGGGTGCAGGCGGCCGCCAGGGGCAGGTTCGTCAGCGCGGCGGCGTAGGCCAGCGTCTCCGTGCCGCGGGCCGTTGCCGCGGCGATCAGGGCGCGCGGCGCGTTCGTCACGAGCAGGTGGGCCAGCAGCCTGCCGGGGAGCGCCGGGGTGTCGAACGGGCGACCGGCATCGCCCTTGTCATCGTGGGCGACATGAACGACGCCGAGGCCGTGCGCTCCGAGCGCGGAGGCCGCCGCCACGGCACCCTCGCCGAGAGCCACCGCCTCCAGAGGTGCGCCGAGCGCATCCGCCAGGCCCCGGGCGACGGCCAGCGCGGCCAGTGACGCCGGGGCCGGCTCGCCGGTCGCGTGCTCGACGAAGACGATCACCGCGCCGGCCCCCAGCCCGCTCACGGGTTCACCAGCCCGAGCGATTCCAGGAGGTCCACGACCGCCGGGGCCGCCTCCGCGCCCGTGCCCAGGACATGAACCTGGGCATCCTCCTCGTCCGGAACGCGCAGCCGGATCATGGTCGGGCCGCCGACCTGTCGCTCGGGGCGGGTGGCCATGATCGCCACCTTCTTCGCCCGGAGCCGCCCGGGGATCGAGGGGTAGCGGGGCCGGTTGAGCCCCTCGCGGACCGCGAGCACCGCCGGGAGCGGCACGTGGTACACCTCCTGTCCGCGGGTCCCGTCCCGGCGAGCGCGGACCGATGTGCCTTCCACGTCGAGCCCCTTGACGCCCGTCAGCCAGGGGCGGTCCAGCGCCGCGGCCACGCGAATGGGGACCTGGTAGTCCCCGCTGTCCGCGGCCTCGTTGCCGAACAGGACCAGGTCATGGTCGAACCCTTCGGCCGCGTCGGCGCGCACCACGCCCACGATCGCCGCGGCCGTCGCCATGGGGTCCCAGTCCTCGCCGTCCGTGACCAGGTGGATCGCGCGCGTCATGCCCACCGCCAGGGCATCCCGGAGCTGGTCGGCGGCCGCCTCGGCGCCCAGCGTCAGCACCGTCGTCGTGCCCCCGCCCGAGGCCTCCACGAGGCGGACCGCCTCCTCGACCGCGCACTCCTCGTGCGGGCTGATCGTGAACGACAGGAAGCGCGCATCGATCGCGAGTCCGTCGCCCGTGAGGGTCACCCGGCCGCCCGTGGCCGGCACGCGCTTGACGCAGACCAGGATGTTCACGGGCGGTCCCCGGCGTGGCGGCCGATCACGCGCGTGTCCGCGGCGACGGCTCGACGACCGGGTCGGACCCCACGGCCAGGACGGTGACGGGGTAGGGCATGCCGAAGTACTGCACCGCGAGCGGCGCGCCGACCCGGGCATGCTCCACGGGCAGGTAGGCGGTCAGTAGGTGCCGGCCCAGCGTGGGCGCGGAGCCGGCCGAGGTCACGAACGACCGGCGGCCACGGGCATCGACGAGGATCGCGTCGTCGCGCGTCGTGACCGGCTCGCCGCCCTGCATGAACCTGGCCTCGCCGTCCGGCCCGCGCTGATCGTCCACGCCCAGCGTGCACAGCAGCGCCGCGGGTCCGGCCGCCACCTGGGCGAGGAGCGCGTCGCGGCCCACGAACGGCGACTCGCGCACCGGTCCCGCCACCCCGGCCTCCACCAGCCCGTAGCCACCCACGTAATCGAGCGAGCGCGAGCGGAGCCCCGCCTCCAGCCGGACGGTGGTGGCGGTAGCGATACTGCCGACCGGCACCCCGCCCAGCGGCCCGCCCGCCGCGACCAGCGCGTCCCAGGCCCGCACCCCGTCATCCGCGCGGAGGAGCAGTTCCCAGCCGGGTCCGCCCAGCCGGTCGGTCCGTACCACCAGCACGGCCGCCCCGCCGAGCCCGGCGTCCCACACCCCGCCCCGGGGAAACGCCGGTTCACCCACGTCGAGGCCCGTCGCGGCGGCGACCAGCTCCCGGGCGTGCCCGCCCCACGCGCCCAGCGCGGCCCATGCTCCCGTCGCGTTGTGCAGCGAGACCGTCCCGTCGGTGGGCAGGTGCCGCGTCAGCCACTGTGCCAGGCGTGCCTCGCTGGCCGGCGACCCGAGCACCAGGAGCCGGGCTGCCTCCACCCGGACCACCAGGACGTCGTCCACCACGCCGCCCGCCGGGTCCAGGAGCCAGGTCCGAACCGCACGCCGAGGCCCGGCGGCGGCCCCGCCCGCCGCGCCTTCGGCCCCGCCCGCCGCGCCTTCGGCCCCGCCCGCCGCGCCTTCGGCCCCGCCGATCGCCGAGACCGAGAGCCCATCCAGCCAGGCCGCGGCGGCGGGACCCGTCACCTCGAACATCGCCTGGGACGAGAGGTCCTCGATCCCGGCGCCGTCCCGCAGCGCGAGGTGCTCGGCGTTCGCGATGGGCGACCACCAGCGGGCGTCCCACTCGTGCGACCGCGGCAGGACGCGCGAGCCATACACGTCCAGCAGCGGCTCGTTGGCGGCGTACCACTTGGGGATCTCCCAGCCGGCCTGCTCGCCGAGCTGGGCGCCCAGGGCGACGAGCCGGTCGTGGACAGGGCTGTGCCGCTGGTCGCGCGCCGAGCTCAGCTCCCGTGCCGGGTGGAGGCGCTCGTACATCCGCGTCCACATCTCCGTGGCGCGGGCCTTGACGTACGAGGTCTCGCGTTCGTGCGGCAGGAAGCGCGCCAGGTCGAAGGGCTGGAGGGCCGTCTCGGGCATCCCGCGGACCAGCCACGTGGCGAGTGTCCGGGCCACCGCCGGCGCCATCTTGATGTCGACCCGGTTGGCCGACCAGAGACCACGGACCTCGGGCTGCTCGCCGATGATCGGCAGCCCGTCCGCGGACATCGACGACAGGCCGTTGATCGCGTAACGGATCCCCGCCCGCTCGTCATCGAACAGCGACGGAAACAGCTCCAGCGCGCTCTCCAGCGAGGCATCAAAGTCGTCCGCGGTGAACGGCAGCTCGGTGGGGGTCAGCGTGGCCTCCGCGAGCGAGGGGATGCGGTCGGCATCCCAGAGCATGGGCCGGTGGCCGGCCGAGCCCACCTCCATGTCGCCGCCGACCCGACGCGCGTAGATCCTGGGGTCGCTGTCGCGGATGATCGGGAAGTCGATCTCGCCGGGCAGGTTGGCGAAGGCGGCGATGGGCCCGACGCTGACCAGCTGCTGGATGCCCGGCGTGAACGGGACGCTGGCGCCAGCCATGGCGGCCAGCTTTGGGCCCCAGACGCCGCCGCACAGGATCACGACATCCGACCGGATCGCCCCCCGATCGGTGCGGATGCCGGTCACCCGGTCCTGGTCCACGTCGATCCCCAGGACCTCGGTCAGCGGGAAGGCCTGGAGCGCGCCCGCCGCCGTGGCCGCCTCGCGCATCAACGTCCCGGCGCGGATGGCGTCCACCACGCCCGTCGAGGGCAGGTAGAGGCCGCCCAGCAGGACGGAGTCGTCGAGGTAGGGGACCAGCGCCCTGATCTCGGCGGGCGAGAGCAGGGCCGCCTGGAAGTCGCCCCAGGTGCGGATGAAGCCGATCCGCCGCCGGTAGTCGGCGATCCGCTCCGGCGTTCGCCCCAGGTCCAGGCCGCCCACCGTCGTGTGGACGCCCAGCTCCTTGTACTGGCGCACGCTGTCCACCGACGCCGCGGTGAGGACGCGGCTGGCTTCGGGCAGCCAGACCATGGCCGACGAGTGGCCCGTGGAGCCCCCGGTATTGGGGAAGGGCCCCTGGTCAACGAGGACCAGGTCCGACCAGCCCTGGAGCGCGAGGTGATGGACCAGGGCGCTGCCCATGATCCCGCCGCCGATGATGATCGCGCGGGCGCGCGACGGCAGGTCAGCCATGGTCAGGACCGGTCGAGGTTGACGCTGGGCCGAGGCCGGCGTGGGTCGCGGCGACCGGACGGGCGGTCAGCCCGCGGCCTGGGCGCGAGCATGCTCAAGCGCGCGGCGGACCCACACGCGGACCATCTCGGTCCGGTACCAGGCGGAGCCACGGACGTCGTCCAGGGTCTCGATCCGGCCGGCATAGCCGTCGGCGATGGCCCGGCAGAC
>CAIJPD010000014.1 GCA_903822495.1 uncultured Chloroflexota bacterium
CATCAACTTCCCCGTGGGTGACGACCGCGCCAACGGGGTCACGGTGGCGCTCGGCGCAGGTGGCACCCTGTCGGCCGTCTTCGGAGCCGCCCCCGGCAGGACCGTCGAGCTCATCTTCGACGTCACCGGCTACTTCGTGCCGTCGGGCGGGGCCACCCCGGCGCCGGCCGCCCCCACGGCGGCGTTCCAGTGGGTCTGGCTCCGGCCGCTCAACCGCGACTGAGCGGCTCGCCGGCAGAACGGGCGTGGCCGGCGGTCGTTCCCGTCAGAGGTAGACGACGCCTCCGACGACGAGCGCTGTGCCGGCGACCAGCCGGACCGTGATGGGCTCCGCGTCCCTGATCACGATCCACGTGAACAGGATCGTGAAGAGCGGGGCGCTCGCCGTGAGGCTGTAGACGACGCTCGCCTCGCCCGCCGAGAGGCCGAACGAGAGGGCCGTCACCCCAAGGGCCTGGAAAGCACCTGCAACCACGAACCAGGCGAGCGCCCGGTTCACGCGGAAGGGCCGCAGCTGCCGGCGGTCCTCGAAGACCAGGGTGTAGAGGAGCGCCGCCGTCGCCCCGATGATCGCGGCCGCGAGCGGAGCGGCGGCTGCTTCCAGCCCGATCTTGACGATCAGCGGGCGCACCCCGTAGATCGCGGCCGCCGCCAGCGAGTACAACACCCCCAGCCCCAACCAGCCCCGTGCGCCTGCGCCCGGTTGCCAGGACACCAGCACGGCGCCAAGGACCACCGCGATGATCGCGGTCCAGCGCAGGATGTCGACCTGCTCGTTGAGGAAGGCGATGGCCAGAAGCGTGGTGATCACCGGTGAGGCCGATCGGATGGTGGTGGACCGTGACGGCCCCAGCAGGTTGATCGACTCGTAGGCCCAGCGCCGTCCGATTGCCGTTCCGGCCAGCCCGCCTGCGGCAAATGCCAGCACGGCGGGCGGCGTCAGGAGGTCGATCCGTGGGTCCATCACGACCAGCAGTGCCAGGTTGAGCACCACGGTGCAGACCTGGCCCACGACCAGGCCCACCGTCATGGCGCCGCCGTGGCGAAACGCGACCTTGAGCAGGACCGGGGCGATCCCGAAGCCGACGGCGGTCAGCAGGGCCATCAGCTTGGGATCGATCACTGGCCACCTCTGCCGGGGTCCTTGCGGCCGGGCCCGGGGACGAATCCCCCGACCGGTGTGCCGGCGCGAGCTGTTGGCCCGCCGGGATGGGTGGCGTCAGGCGCGGTAGATGGGCGAGTCCGGCGGGATCTCCATGAGCTCGATGATGTTCCCGTCCGGGTCGCCCACGTACACGATCTTCTGCATGGCCCGGCCCTCGAAGTACGGCCGAACGATGGTGGCGCCGGTGGCCTGCAGGTGCGCGAGCGCCGCCTGGATGTCGTCCACGATCAGGCTCAGGTGCTCAAAGCCGCTGGCGTTCACGGCCCGCTCGGGGGCGTCCTGGCCGCCGGTGAAGAACTCGATCATCTGGCCGTGCCGGAACTCCGCGTAGTAGTACTCCGGCTTGGGGCCCACCGCCTCCACGTGACAGACCAGTTCGGCGCCAAAGACGTCCTTGTACCAGCGCAGCGACTGCTGGATGTCCGCGACGCGGAAGGCGACGTGGGAGAAGCGGAGCCCGGGCATCGACATGGCGATCCTCCTGTGGTGTGGGTGAGGGAGCCGACCGTGGCGCCGCTCAGGCCTGTGCGATCCGCGTGGCCAGGTCCTGCAGGCCGGCCTGGAGGTCGAAGCGAATGTCGTAGCCCAGCTCGGCCCGGGCACGCGCGATGTCCATCGGCTGCTCGATCTTCGCCCGGCCGCCACCGGATCCGTCGCCCGCGGGCCGCGTGACATCCGCCCCCGGAAATGCCAGGCGCGCCGCCTCCACGATGTCGTCGGCGCTGGTGAGCCTGCCCCCGCCCAGGTTGAACGTGTGGTGGGGGAGCGTCTCCTGCGTGGTGGCCGCGATCACGCCGCGGACCAGGTCCTCGATGTAGACCAGCTCGTCAACGTCGGGCATGCCGGCACCCAGGACGGCGGGGCGCCCGGCGAGGATGTCGCGGAGCATGTCGAAGATGGCGATGGTGGGCGCCGAGCCGGTCCCGGCGTAGCCGTAGCCGTACACGGAGGCGAACCGGAGCATCGCCAGCTGGAACTTGTAGGTTCCGGCGTACGCCCGCAGCAGCTGCTCGCAGGCGACCTTGGACGTGCCATACATCCGGTCGTTGCCGCCCAGCTGGTCCGTCTCCCTGAGCGGCGCCACCTGCGGGGCCGATCGATCGAAGACGCCAAGGGTGCTGGCGTGGACCAGCCGCCGGACGCCGAGGGCTCGCACGGCCTCGGCGACGTTCATGGTGCCGACGACGTTGACCTCGAAGCCGCGCCAGGGGAGCACGCTGGCCTGGCCGCCGACCAGGGCCGCGGTATGGATCACCACGTCCGGCCGGAGGTCGCCCATGGCGGTGAGGAGGCCGGGCAGCTCGCGGATGTCGCCGCGGACCACCGGGACGTCCCGACCCACCACGCGCGTGATGAACTCCTGCCGGGGCGCCAGGTCGAAGAGCACCACCTCGTCGCCGCGCGCCAGCAGGTCGCGGGCCGCGTGGCAGCCGACGACCCCGGTCCCGGTGATGAAGACGCGCATCGTGGCCCTCCGTCCGTCCGCCGGGGTCCGGCCCCGGTCCGCCGCGACCCGTCCCGACTCCGCTGCCGGCCGACCCTGGGCGCCGGTGGATCGTACCGCGGGGCGGTTGCCGGGTCAGGCCCTCGCCGCCGACCGGGATCCGGCCCGCTGGCCGTCCTCCCCGGCACCGGGCCTTTGGGCGCGATGGCACTGGTCGCAGGCGGCCGGGCGCAGGAACCTGACGAGAGAAGGTCAGAGCCGGCCCAGAGCGAGCCATCGTGCCCGCGGTCGGCCAAGGAGGCCGTGATGCTTGCCCGTCCGCACCTGCCCGGGATGTCCCTGGCAACGCACACCGAGAAGTTCGAGACCCCGGCGTTCAGCCTGCCGAAGATGGACCTCCCCCGGTTGGGGCTGCCCAGGTTCGAGGTTCCGACGTTCGCGCTCCCGCGTCCGTTTGCGCCCAAGCCACTGATCTCCCGCCGGGCCATGGCCCTGGGCGGCCTGCTGCTCGCCGCCGGGGCGGCTGCCGCGGTCGCGGGCTGGACGCTGGTTCGACGCCACCTGCTGCCCCCGGCGGTCGCACGCATGGTGACGGCCGTTCGTTCGCGGATCCGGCAGCCCCGGGATCTGGTCGTGGTCCCGATCCAGGCCGTGACGACCGTCGCCGCGGACGCGCCGGACCCGGACGCGCTGTTCGTCGAATCCGGCGAGCCGTGCTGAGGGACCGCCGGGCGTGCGGCCTGGCCGCATGACCACCCGCGGACTCGCCCTCCGGCTGTTCGTCGTCCTCGTCGCCGGCTTTCTCGTCATCCAGCTGGTCCCCTACGGGCGCAATCACAGCAACCCGCCGGTGCTCGCGGAGCCTGCCTGGAACTCTCCGGCCACTCGCGCGATGGCGGTGACCGCCTGCTTCGACTGCCACAGCAACGTGACCACGTGGCCGTGGTACTCCAACGTCGCGCCCGTCTCGTGGCTGCTCCAGCGGCACGTCGACGAGGGCCGCGAGAAGCTCAACTTCTCGACATGGGGCACGGCGCGCCAGGAGTCGGACGACCTCGTCGAGAAGGTCCGCGACGGTGAGATGCCGACGTGGGACTTCATGCTGCTCCATCCCGACGCACGCCTCTCTGCCGCGGACAAGGCCGCGTTCCTGGCCGGTCTGCAGGCCACCTTCGGCGGCGGGGGCGGCGGGGGCGGCGAGGGCGGAGGGGACGACTAGTGTCTGGCCGGTCGATGCCCGGGTAAGATGCCGCCAGCCGGGACCGGAGGCGGCGCTCCGACGAGGCCCCGGGTGCGATCACGCTTCTCGCGCAAGGAGCCGCCCGTGGTTCGACTCTTGATCGTCGAGGACCATCCCGCGATGGCGGAGGGCCTGGCGGCGCTGGTCACGGCAGACCCCTCGGTGGAAGTCGCCGGCATCGCTCGCGACGTGGCGACCGCGGACCGCCTGATCCATGAGACGGGCCCGGACGTGGTCCTGTGCGACATCATGCTGGGCGGCCGCGACGCCGGCCTCGACCTCCTTGCGCGTCACCGCGACCACGCCGCCTTCCTCATGTACACCGCCTACGACCACCAGGGCCATCACGCCCGGACCGTGGCCCTGGGCGCGACTGGGTTCCTCTCCAAGACGGCGGACCCCGCCGAGATCCTGGGCGCCATCCATGCCGCCGAGGAGGGTCGAAAGGTCTTCTCCAACCGGGTCCTGGCCAGCGCGCGGGAGGCGCCGCGGATGCCCACGCAGCGCGAGATGGAGCTCCTCCGGCTCCTGGCGCGCGGGGCCTCCAATGACGAGGTCGCCGACGCGCTGGGGATCCGCGTCAAGACGGTCGAGGGCATGCTCCGGCGACTGTTTGACCGGTACGCGTGCGCCAACCGGACACACCTGGCGCGCTACGTGCTGGAGCAGGGCTGGGTCTCGCTGGGTGACGGCCCGCTGCCGCGCCCCCCGCTGACGGGCGGCCACTAGGCCTGGAGCGCGGAGCCGCGGGCGGGCGCCCGGTGCGGCCCGCATCCTCGGGCGGGGGCCCGGGCGACATGCGACCATCGCCGCGCACGCGCAGAGCGGCGCGGCACCAGTTGGAGGGTCAGGGTGGCGGACAGAATCGACCTCGTGCTGCGCGGCGGGACCGTGGTCACTCCCTCCGGTCGGATCCGCGCCGACGTGGAGATCGACGACGGCCGCGTCGTGGGCCTGTCCGCCGGTGAGGCGCCCGCGCCCGCCCGCGAGGTCATCGACGTAGCTGGCCTGACGCTCCTGCCCGGCCTGATCGACACCCACACCCACCTCCGGGAGCCCGGCCAGGCGCACAAGGAGGACATTGCCCACGCCACGCGGGCCGCCGCCGCCGGTGGCTACACCACCGTCATCGGGATGCCCAACACGGATCCCGTGACCAGCACCCTGGAGCGCTACCGCGAGGCCATCTCGCTGTACGAGCGGTCCGCGTACGTAGACTTCAACCACTTCCCGTCGGGCGCGCTGATCGAGGAGATCGATGGTCTGGCCGCGGCCGGTGCGCCGGGCTTCAAGCTGTTCATGGTCTCGGGCGCGGACCTGCGCCAGTCCGGCAAGGGTGTGGGCGACAGCGGCCATCTGTTCGAGGCCGCGGAGGCGATCGCGCGGACCAACCTCCCGATGTTCGTCCACGGCCACGACCCGGCCCTCCTGGGCGTCATCGAGCGGCGGGCCTGGGCGCGCGGCGAGCGGGATGCCCGGGCCTATGCGCAGGCGTACGCGGCCTTCGAGGGGATCGTCTGGGACGGCCCCACCTCCCAGCTGGTCCGGATCCAGGCGGCAACCGGGGTGCACCTCCACGTCCTGCACATGAAGACCGGCCGCATGGCCGACATCGTCCGGGCCGCCAAGGCAGCCGGCCAGCACGTCACGGCCGAGGTCAACCCGGTCTGCCTGCTGATCGCCAACGACTGGGCCAACATCGAGCGCCTTGGCCCCTACGCCCTCTCCACGTACATCGGCGACGGCCAGTCGGAGCCGCTCTGGGAGGCGTTCCGCGACGGGACCATCGACGTGATCGGCACGGACCACGCCCCCCACACGCGCGCCGAGAAGGAGATCGGCTGGACCGACATGTGGAAGTCGGCCGGCGGGATACCGCACCTCCAGGAGACCCTGCCGGCATTCCTGACGCGGGTGGACCGCGGCGAGCTGACGCTGGAGCGGCTGGTGGAGGCCGGCTCGGCGGCACCCGCCAGGGTGCTGGGCGTCTACCCGCGCAAGGGCGCGATCCTGCCCGGCTCCGACGCGGACATCGTCGCCGTGGATCTGGACGCTCGCGCCACGTTCCGCGAGGAAGACGTGCTCAGCAAGTGCGGCTGGAGCGCGTTCACGGGCGAGACGTTCACGGGCCTGCCCCGCCTCACGCTGGTGCGCGGGTCCGTGGTCTATCGCGACGGCAGGGTGGTCGGCCAGCCCGGGTTCGGGCGGATCGTTCGGCGCGCCGCTGGCTGAACGGCACCCATCCGGGCGCGGGGGCGGGCCCGGGTCAGCACGGCGCGCGGGCCCCCGTCGGGGGCACACGCGGGCGCCGACGCCGCCTGCAGGCCACCCAGCCAGAACTTCGACCCCGACCCTGCCAGAATGTTCGCACCATTCGACCGTGGCGCCGCCGCGCCCGCACCCGGAGACCACCGCCCATGACCAAGATCTCGTTCGGCGTCCGCGTGCCGAACTCCGGACCCCTGACCTCCACCGCCAACATCGTGCGCGCCGCACTCGATGCCGAGGAGATGGGCTTTGATTCCATCTTCGTGCACGACCACATCGTGTGGAGCTCGGAGATGCACCGCCACCACATCTCGTCCGGCGCGCACGAAGCCCTGACGGATGATCAGTCGGCCGACTTCTTCGAGTCGATGACCACGCTGTCCTATCTCGCTGCGATCACCAAGCGGGTCAAGCTGGGCGTGGCCTGCATCGTGGTTCCCACCAAGAACCCCATCTATCTCGCCAAGCAGGCGGCGACGCTGGACCACTGGTCGAACGGCCGGCTGATGCTGGGCGTGGGGCTGGGCTCGAAGGCGACCGAGGCGTCCGACGAGTTCGAGGTCTTTGGGGTCGACTTCGCCAAGCGCGGCCCCATGACGGACGACTTCATCCGCGCCATGCGCGCGATCTGGGAGCAGGGCCTCGCCTCGTACGACGGCCCGTTCGTCACGTTCAAGGACGCCGAGATGTTCCCGAAGCCCCTCCAGCGGCCGGGCCCGCCCCTCTGGGTTGGCGGCTGGACGGATCATGCGGCTCGCCGCACCGGGCGCCTGGGCGATGTCTGGGTCCCCGGCTGGCTCTCGCCCAGCGAGATGGCCCGCGGCGTTGTCATCGTCCGCCAGACGGCCGAGGAGGCCGGGCGCGACCCCAACAAGATCGAGATGGCCGTCGAGAAGCTGACGGTCATCGCCAAGACCCGCGAGGCGGCGCTGGAGCGTGGCCTGCCGACGGTCAGGACCAGCAGCAAGACCTACGAGCGCGACGTGGACGACATCCAGTTTGCCCTGGATCGCCACATCATCGGCTCGGTTGATGACGTCCGCCGCCGGGTCGAAGAGTTCATCGAGGCGGGGGTGACCCACTTCGAACTGAAGCTCCTGTATGCCAGCATGGACGAGATGCGCTCCCAGATGGACCTCTGGGCGGAGACCATCATCCCCGCCTTCAGCTGAGGGTCGCCGGCGGTGGCGCCGGCAACGCAGGGAATCAACAAGCCCGGGGCCAATGGCCCCGGGCTTGTTCGCTGTGCTGCTGACCCGGCCGGACGCTTGCGCGCCGGCCGGGTCAGTCGCGGCTAGTAGGAGCGCGGCTGATTGCGGAAGCAGTCGCTGCAGTAGACGGGCTTGTTGCCGGTGGGCTGGAAGGGGACGCGAGCCTCCTTGCCGCAGCTGGAGCAGGTTGCCGAGAACATCTCGCGCGTCCCGCCGCCGCCGCCGCCGAAGCCGCCCCCGCCGCCGCTGCTGCGGCCGCCGCCGTAGCCGCCGCCGCCGCCACCGGACGAGTAGCTGCTGCCACCACCACCATCACCACGGGCAGCCTTGCGGCTGGCGCGGCAGGAGGGGCAACGACGCGGCTCGCTGAACTGGCGGTCCGCGTAGAACTGCTGCTCAGTCGCGGTGAACGCGAAGTCCTGATTGCAGTCGACGCAGGTGAGCGTCTTGTCCGACGAATTCTGGAACAAAAAGAAACTCCTTCTCGTGCGGCGCTGGCGAAACCTGTCTCGCCGTTAGCCGGATGAGAGGGAGTGTTCGTGTGCCGCGTTGTCGTGAGAGTCGAGGTTGACTCCTGCGCGCAGCATAGCACACGGGTTGGGCGGTTCCGCAAGGATGATTCTCGGAATATTTCGCGCAGCCGGTGGCAGCGGGTCGTGTCAGGCTCGGCGGCCGACGAGGAAGGCCGTCTCCACGGGGCCCTTGCCCTTGAGCTCCACGAGGCCACGTGGCTCGAAGGCATAGCGGTCCGCCAGGAGTGCCGCGGTCCCGGAGGTGACGTGGATCCGGCCCGGGACCCCGTGCGACTCCAGCCGGCTGGCCGTGTTCACCGTGTCGCCCCAGACGTCGTAGATGAACTTCTTCAGCCCGATCACGCCGGCGATGGCGGGCCCCACGTGCAACCCGACACGAAGACTCAGCCCGGCGCCGTCCTTGGTCCGGAAGGCCCGCATGGCCGAGACCATGTCGAGCGCCATCTCCGCCAGCTCCGCTGCCTGCCCGCCGTCCGCCGAGAGCCCGCCGGCCACCATGTACGCGTCTCCGATGGTCTTGATCTTCTCGAGGCGGTGCACGTCCGTGAGGTGATCGAAGATCGAGAAGACCTGGTTCAGCATGCCCACGACCTCTCCCGGTGGGTGGCTTGCCGCGAAGGGCGTGAAGTCAACGACATCGGCGAAGAGCACCGCCATCTCGTCGAACCGGTCCGCGATCAGGACCTCGCCGCCCTGGATCCGGTCGACGATGGCGGTCGGCAGGATGTTGTGGAGCAGGTGCTCCACGTCGCGGGCGGCCGTGACGTCACTCCCGTACAGGTTGAGAGACTCGAATGCCGCCAGGCTGACGACCCGGATCGCGAACAGCCGGTGGTCCGCCTCGACCTCGATGACGTTGGGCGCCGGACCCCTGGCCACCGATCGGAGGCGGTCCAGCAGGTCGGGCGGGAGCGCCTCGCGGACAGCGATGCCCCATGCCCGCAGCAGCGGGACGCTGGCGGGGTTCGCGTAAGCCAGCGCGCCATCGTCTCCCACGCGCAGCACCGGGTTGGGGTTCTCGTCGGGGAAGGCGGTCACGGCCCGCATCGCGGTCACGTCGGTGCCGTACAGGTTGATGAACCCAAACTCGGGGATGGGCACCGGGTCGAGGCTGAAGATCCGCCCTCCGCCGTGGACATGGATGGCCGCATCCGAGCCACCGTCGAGTCGCCCGCGGATGGCCGCCAGGAGGTCCCCGGGCAGCTGGTCGCCCGCCTGAATGTCCAACGCGAGGAGGACCTCGTCGCTGGCCGGGTTCGCATACCGAAGCGTCCCGGCTGGATCGATGCGGAGCACTGGGTGGGGGTTCCGGTCGGGAAACTTTGCGACGACCCTGGCGCCGGTGACATCGGTGCCGTACACGTTCCATGCCTCCCGGCCACGGATCGGCACGGCCAGGATGGAGAACGTGCGGAGGCCGCACGGGAGGTCGAACTCGGGGGAGGCGGCGCGCACATCGCCGGGCCCTGGCGCGAATGGCGGACAGGCGGCCTTGAGGCGGTCGAGCAGCTCGGCGGGGACCGCCTCGCCGGTCGCGACGCCCAGCACGGCGAGGATCGGCGCGCTGGATCGGTTCGCGTAGTCCAGGGCCCCGTCCCAGCCGATCCGCAGGACCGGGTTGGGATTCTCGTCGGGAAACGACGCCATCCCGTCCGCGGCATCGCCTCGCCGTGGGTCCGCGTGCAAGTCCATGCCTTCCCCTCCCACGAGGGGAACTATCCCACGCCCGGGTCAGCCCTCCAAGGGGATGCCGGCGGCCCGGCAATCCTCGGCGAAGGCGGCCTGGCCGGCCACCGTGGGATCGAAGCGGCCGGGGAAGCACACGATCCGGCCAAGCCCCTGGGGCTCCAGGGCGGCCAGCGCCGCCAGGTTGCGGACGCGATCGGGTCCCGGCCGCATGTCGTCGTCGTGGGTGTACAGCGAGAAGCGGAGGGTGTCCGGGTCCCGACCCGCGGCCTCGCACAGCCCGCGCGCCTCGTCCATCCGCCAGGCGATGTCATCCGGGTGGAGGAAGACGTAGTTGAGCTCGTCCGCGAACTTCACGGCCAGGCCGGCCGTCTTGCGGCGCCCGTTGCCGCCCACGATCAGCGGGATGTGCGCCTGGATCCCCTTCGGGACGTTGACCGCACCCGCGACCCGGGCGTACTGGCCTTCGTACGTGGCCCGGCCGGGGGCCAGCATCCGGGTGATGACCTCCAGGTCATCGGCGAACCGGGCGAGGCGCTCCGCGATGGGCGGGAAGCCGTAGCCGTAGGCGAGCCATTCGTCGCGCTTCCAGCCGGCCCCGATGCCCAGCTCGAACCGGCCATTGGAGATCACGTCGAGGGACGAGGTCAGCTTGGCCGTCAGGCCGGGGTTGCGGAACGCGGTGCAGACCACCATGTGGCCCAGTCGAACGCGGCTGGTGACGGTCGCCAGGGCGGCCAGCATCGTGAACGATTCGAAGGTGATCTCGTCGGTTGGCTCCGGCACGGTGTGGAAGTGGTCGAAGACCCAGAGCGACTCAAAGCCCAGCGCCTCGGCATCGCGGGTCAGCTCCAGGCTGCGCGCCCAGGCCGCGGACGGCTCCCAGCCGTCGTACTCGCCCTTCCAGCCCTGGGGGACCATCAGCCCGACCTTCACGCCGTCTCCTCGGATACGATCGGTTCGCCGGCATTGGGGGCGAACGGCCAAGCGATGCTCAGCGTAGCCCATGGCCGCACACCATCTGGCCGGCTGCCGAGTGGTGCGTTAGCACCGGTGTCAAGGGCCGGCCGGACCAATGGAACCGCCCTCCGGTGGGTGCCGCGCACGCGTCTCCGGGAGCACGCTCCCACGTGGTGTTTCCTGTCTGCAAGGAGCAGCGTCCCATGGCCCGTTCCCAGCCCGCCGGCGATCCGGCGCCCTTCACCGCCGACGTCCCCATCCTGGGGATGACGTGCCGCGCGTGCGAGGTCCGGATCCAGAAGCACGTGGGTCGGATCCCGGGCGTCGAGAAGGTCGAGGCCTCGGCATCCCGCGCCAGCCTGCGGATCCAGAGCACCCGCAAGGTGCCGATGGGCGCCCTCGCCAAGGCGATCGGTGCCGCCGGCTACGAGATCGGACGAACGCCCTGGCTGGCCCGCGACCGGGTGGCCTGGATGGAGGCCGGGATCAGCCTCTGGATCGTCGTCGCGCTCGTGTTTCTCGCCCAGATGACCGGGCTCTTCGATCTGGCTGCCGGCGTTGGGGACCTGTCGAATGGCGGCCTCCTGGTGGCGCTGCTGCTGGGCCTGGCGGCCGGGGTCTCGACGTGCGCTGTGCTGGTGGGCGGCCTGGTGCTGGCCCTCTCCGCCGGGTTCCAGGCGCAACGCGCCGCGCACCGCGAGGAGGGGCAGGCGATCGCCTCCGGCGCCGCGCAGATGCGCCCCGCGCTGGTCTTTGTCGCGGGCCGGATTGCCGGCTACGGCCTCTTTGGGGCCATCCTTGGTGCCCTCGGCGCAAGCGTCGCCATGCCACCGATGCTGACGGCGGCACTCATGGTCGCCGTGGCGGTCCTGATGACGCTGCTGGGCACCCGCCTCACCGGGCTCTCCCCGCGGCTCGCCGGCTGGTCGCCCACGCTTCCCATGGGTCTGGGGCGCCGCCTCGGCCTGTCGGGGGACGACGGGGTCGCCCGCTACTCCGATGGACGGGCGGCCATCCTCGGCGCGGCCTCGTTCTTCCTGCCGTGCGGCTTCACCCAGGCCGTCCAGGTCTACGCACTGTCAACGGGCTCGCCGCTCCTGGGCGGCGCGCTGCTGGCTGTCTTCGCAATCGGCACCGCGCCAGGGCTTCTGGGTCTCGCCGGGCTCCCCGTCATGGTCAGCGGGGCCGCCAAGCCAACCGTGCTCCGCTTCGTCGGGGTGATCGTCCTCGCGTTCGCCGTCGTCAACGCCAACGCCGGCCTGCAGCTCGCGGGCGTGGCACTGCCGTGGAGCGGCGGGGGACCCAGCACGGCGCGCGTCACCACGGCCACCAGTGCCGCCACCCAGACGCTCAAGACCACGCAGGCGGCCAACGGCTACGCCCCCAGCAACGTCACGATCTACTCGGGGACCGCCACCAAATGGGTCATCGAGTCGACCAGCGCCACCTCGTGCGCGACGTCGCTCGTCGTCCCATCGCTCGGGATCCAGAAGAACCTGAAGCTGGGCCAGAACACGATCGACCTGCCGCCAATGGCGGCCGGGGTCATCCGCTACTCGTGCTCGATGGGCATGTACCACGGCACCATCACGGTGGTTGACCGCGCCGGATAGCGGGCGACCGGCCGCGAGGCCGCCGGGCCGCGATGACGGGCGGCACGCAGGTCGGCCGCCCGGTCCTCGCAAACCAGCCCATTCGGCCGCCCGGGAGTTGGGCCGTCCGGCCCCCGAACCGATGCGTGCTCATTGGCTAGACTTGGGACATCCCCGCCAGCCCCCCGACCTCGTTCGAACCGACATGGATTCCTCGCAAGGAGCGCCTGATGGCCGACCGCATCTTCAACTTCTCCTCCGGGCCCGCGGTCCTGCCGCTCCCCGTGCTGGAGGAGGTCCAGCGTGACCTGATCGCCCTGCCGGGCGTGGGCATGTCGGTCATGGAGATCAGCCACCGGTCGTCCACGTTTGAGGCGATCATCGCCCAGGCCGAGGCGGACATTCGCCGACTGGCGGGCGTCCCGGACACCTACAGGGTCCTGTTCCTGCAGGGCGGCGCCAGCCTCCAGTTCAGCATGCTGCCCATGAACCTCCTGACGGAGGGCACCACGGCCGACTACCTGATGTCGGGCTACTGGCCCGAGAAGGCGGCCAAGGAGGCCAGGAAGGTTGGGACCGTCAACGAGACGGGCTCCACCAAGGCGGACGGCTACTCCCGGATTCCCTCGGACGACGAGATCCACCTGACACCGGGCGCCGCCTACGTCCACATGACGTCCAACAACACCATCGAGGGCACGGAGTGGCACCGGCTGCCGGTCGTCGGCCCGGACGTCCCGTTGGTGTGCGACGCGTCGTCGGACATCTTCAGCGGCCCCGTCGACGTGGCGAAGCACGGGGTGATCTACGCGGGCGCCCAGAAGAACCTGGGGCCGTCCGGCGTGACCCTGGTGATCATCCGCGAGGACCTGCTGGCACGCTCCGCCAAGGGCCTCCACACGATGCTCAGCTACGCGGTCCAGGCCGAGAACGGCTCCATGTACAACACGCCGCCCGCGTTCGGCGTGTATGTGCTGGGCCTCGTGGCCAAGTGGATGCTGGCCCAGGGCGGGCTGCCCGCGATGGGCGCCCTCAACGAGCGCAAGGCCGCGAAGTTGTACGGCGAGCTGGACCGGACCGGCTTCTGGCGGCCCACGGCCCAGCGGGAGAGCCGGAGCCTGATGAACGTCACGTTCCGGGCCACCAGCGGCGACGAGGCGCTCGAGAACGCGTTCGTCAAGGAGGCCACCGCGGCCGGCTTCGACGGGCTCAAGGGCCACCGCGCGGTGGGCGGGATGCGCGCATCCATCTACAACGCGTTCCCGGAGGCCGGGATCGATCAGCTCGTCGCATTCATGGCGGAGTTCGAGCGCCGCAAGGGGTAGGCGAGGGGCGGGGTCGCCCGCCCGGCCAGGCCTCAGGCGCCGGCGCAGTGCCGGCCCAGGCGCCGGCCAAGTCTCGAGTGCCGGCCACGTCTCAGGTGCCGAATCAGGTGCCGGCCCGGCCCTCCGTCGGGCGGCTCGCGCGGCCCAGCGACGCGTGCCCCGGTCGCCACCGGCCCCGGGCGACGGCCGGTCAGTGGCCAGTGCCTCCCCTGGGGGCGCCCTTGATCGTCAGCGTGGATTCCAGCGTCAGCAGGCGATCGAGGGTGGCGTTCAGGGTCTCGTCCTGGGCCTTCAGGTGCTCCTGAATCTGCTTGGCCTCCGCGAAGATCGCCTCCGCGTCGCGGTAGGTCATCTCGGATCGCTTGTCGGCCGCCCGACCCATGATGTTCTGGCCAACCATGATCACGGACAGCATCACCAGCTGGATGAAGGTCTGGCTGACCCACTGGATCAGCGGCAGCAGGCCGCCTGATTCCAGCGCGCCCGGGAGCGCGATGAGCGCCAGGACCGCGAACGCGTAGGCGCACCACATCGAGCCGACGATGGCGGTCAGCCCCAGCGCGATCCGCCCGTTGAATCCGACTCGTTCGTCGGCTGCCTTGGGCGGCCCGGCCTTCTGGCGCTCCGCCGCCCGCGGGTGGGGGACGTGTTCGAACGTGGTCGCCATGCTGGAACCTCCTGCGGCCGGGACCGGTTGGCGCCATGGTGCGCCCGGCAGGCAATGACCGCTTGCGCGGAGTAGGCTCCGGGCCATGAGCCTTCGAGTGAGCCTGGCTGGAGCCACGGGATGGGCGGGCGCCGCGCTGGCCCGCGGGATCGTCGCGGCTGCGGACATGGAGCTGGTCAGCGGGGTCTCCCGGGCGTCGGCCGGCCGGGCGCTGGGCGACGTGCTGGGTGATCCGGCGATCACGACGCCACTCTTCGCCACCGCCCAGGAGGCGCTCGCCTTGGGCGCCGACGTGTTCGTCGAGTTCACCCACCCGTCCACGGCCAGGTCGAACATCCTGGTCGCGCTGGCGGCGGGGTCGCATGTCGTCGTGGGCACGTCCGGGCTGACCGACGCGGACTACACCGAGATCGACGTGGCCGCGCGTGCGGCGGGGCTGGGCGTACTCGCCGCCGGGAACTTCGCGTTGACCGCGGTCCTCCTGCTCAAGTTCGCCGAGATGGCGGCTCGCGTGTTGCCCAGCTGGGAGGTCGTCGAGTTCGCGACGGATCGCAAGCCCGACGCGCCCAGTGGCACGGCGCGCGAGCTGGTCGCCCGGATGGGCGCCGTGCGTGCGCCGGCCTCGGCGATCGCGCCGGGAGACAGCATCGGCGAGCCGGGGGCACGCGGCGCGACGGTCAACGGCAGCCAGGTCCATTCCGTGCGGCTGCCGGGCTACGTGCTGGGCGTGGACGTCCATTTCGGCCTGCCCGACGAGACGCTCACCATCCGCCACAACGCGGGCGAGAGCGCCGGGCCGTACGTCGGCGGCGCCCTGGTGGCGATCCGGAAGGTGCCCGGAATCGTCGGCCTCCGGCGCGGACTCGACTCGGTCCTCGACCTGTAGGGTCTGCCGCGGGCACGGCCCGTCGTCACGGAGTCGAAAGGAACGGGCCCGCAGGATGCGGCCCATGAAGACCACCGACAACGGACGAGCCGACGCGAGGATCCGAGCCAACCGCCGCCTGCGCACCATCACCGTCGCGACCACCCTTGCCGCCGTGGCTGCCACCGGGGGGCTCGGCTGGCTCGCCGCCGTGACCCACCCCGGCTCGACCGCGACGGGGACGCCGGCCGCTGCCGCGACGACCATCAGCAACGGCACGACAGGGGCCACCACCAACGGGACCGCGGCCAGGGGCGCCACGGCCGCGAACACGACGCGTTCCCGCTCCGGCACGACGACGGTGACCAACATCACCGGTGCCGCCCACGCCAGCAGCGGCGGGTCATAAGCCATGCTCGAGCACGCCGACTGGCGCGCCCTGGGCACGGGCGTCCGCCTCGTGGTCCTGGACGGCGACTTCCCTGCCGCGCGCTCGGTGGTGGAAGGCATCCTCGCCGAGGTGGACCTGGCCTACAGCCGCTTCCGGCCCGACTCCGAGCTGATGGCAGTCAATGCCGCCGCCGGCACGACCCGACGGGTGAGTCCCCTCCTGGCCCGCGCGATCGCTGGGGCCCTCGTCGCGGCCGAGCGGTCGGGCGGTGCGCTGGATCCGACCGTGGGGCGGGCACTCCGCGCCGTGGGCTACGACGTGGACTTCGACCTGATCGCCGGCTCCAGCCGGCCCATCACCCTCCGTCTCGCCCCGGTGCCCGGCTGGGAGGCGGTCCGCTTGGACCCGGCCTGGTCGTCCGTGCAGATGCCGCCCGGCGTCGAGCTGGACCTTGGCTCCACCGGCAAGGGCCTGGCCGCCGATCTGGCCGCGACGGCCGCCCTGGATGCGGCGGGACCACGCGCCGGGGTACTCGTGAGCCTTGGCGGCGATATTGCGACCGCGGGTCGTGCCCCCGAGGGCGGCTGGCGGATCCGCCTTGGCGACGACAGCGCGGCGGACCCGTCGACGCCGGGGCTGCCTGGCGACACCGTAGCTCTCGCTTCGGGCGCGGTCGCCACGTCCAGTACGGCCGTGCGCCGTTGGCGGACGGCGGAGGGCGTGACGATCCATCACATCCTCGATCCCCGCACGGGCCTGCCCGCCCAGACGCCGTGGCGCACCGTCACGGTCGCCGCGGCCACGTGCGAGGAGGCGAACGGCGCCTCCACGGCTGCCATCGTGCTCGGCCATGCCGCGCAGGCGTGGCTGGAATCGTGCGGCCTGCCGGCACGGCTCGTCGCCGTCAGCGGATCCGTCACCTGCGTCGGGGGATGGCCTCCGGCCTGATCCCGGGGCCCGGGCCCCTTGTCTTCGCCTCCTCCTCACGACCCCCGGCTCCTCCCCGGGGGTCGTTCCCTGCCCGGCCTGGGCCGGGCGCCTCGCCGATTCTGGCCATCGCCGGGTCGTCATCTGACCGAAAGGCACGCCCCGCGACACTCCGCCCATCAGCGCATCGACCGCGAGGGAGACCCCACCAATGTCCGAGCAGATCCTCTGGTTCGCCACCCGCGGCGCCGGCGCCGTCAGCCTCCTGCTGCTGACCGCCAGCGTGGCCCTGGGCATGGTGACCGTGACCCGGTTCCAGTCGGCGGGCTGGCCGCGCTTCTTCAACTACGAGCTGCACCGGCGCATCTCGCTGCTGTCGATCGTGTTCCTGGTCACCCACATCGCGGCCGCGGTCTTCGACCCGTACACCCACCTGGGCCTGGCCGCGGCGCTGGTGCCGCTGGCCTCCACCTATCGACCCGTGCCCGTGGCGCTGGGCGTCCTGTCCAGCTACCTGTTTGTCGCGCTGATCGCCACCAGCCAGCTCCGAAAGCGTGTCGGCCAGAAGGCCTGGCGGGCCATCCACTGGTCCAGCTACGCGATGTGGCCGCTGGCGCTCTTCCACTCGATCACCTCGGGCACGGACGCCCTGGCGCCCTGGATGCTGGGAATCGACGCGGCCTGCTTCGCGGTGGTAGCCGCCTGCCTCATCTGGCGCACGGGCCCGCGCTCGGTCGCAGCCGCGCCCAGGCTCGCCGCCTGATAGCGCCGAAGCAGACTCGCCCGCGCTCGCGGCGTTCCTCCCCGTCGCGACCGCACCCGGGCCCCGTGCCGGATCCCTCCCCGGCACGGGGCCTTCCCATGTCCGGCGGGTCTCGGGCCGCAGGACCAGGCGATTCAGCAGGGCTCGTAACAAGCTGTTGACGCCAGTTGGCAGACCATCACGAACACTCCCTATTGACGCTGGGGGGGGGCTCGCGTCGAGACTGCCCCTCCGCAGGGGTGACGGGGGTCACCGTTGCAGCACCATTGGGGTAGCTGGTTCGCGGCACGACGCGCCGCCCAGGAGAACCCACCCGGTTCTCCGACACGACGACACGCCAGGCTACGGGCCCGATGGCCAATCGCTCTGAGGGGAGTGAGCGACGGAGGGATCGGGATGCGCGGTTCATTCGGTGCGCGTCGTCGTGGCCGGGCCATCCATCGGCTCGCCACGGGCTGGATGGTCGTGGCCATCCTGACCAGCCTGCTCGCCCAGGCGTCGCCCACCTGGGCGGTCGGGGCGAACGATCCGGCCCCGATCGACCCCAATCCCGCCGCGGGCCCCGTGCCGGCCGCGGGCCCCTATGTCGTGGGCGCGGGTGCCGTGCCGATCGATCTCGCCAACTCCGGGGGCGGAGGAGCGGGGGCCGGGTCAACCGGCGTCGCCATCCGCACGGCACGCCAGTCCGCCGCCGCCCCGGCGGTTGAGACCGAGATCGTCAGCGCCCGGACCGAGAACACCCGGACGATCGCCCTGCCCAACGGCAATCGACGGGTGGAAGTCATCGCGGGCCGGATGCACTACCAGGACGCCAAGGGCGCCTGGCAGCCGATCGATCTGTCCCTGCGGGTGGCCAACGATTCCACCTATGGCCTGTCGGTGGCCGCCCTCGATCGCGACGTGTCGTTCAGCACGGGCCGAGGCGACACGGCTATCGCCAAGATCTCGGTCAATGGTGTCGGCGCGCTGTCCCTCCGCGCGCCCGGCCGGACCACCCCCCAGCGCAACCTGTCGCGCCTCACCTATGCCGCCGACACCAATGCCCCGGCACTCCTGACCCAGCCCACCGACACCGGCTTCGAGTTCCAGGGGATCTGGAACGACGCCTCGGTCGGCAACACGCTCGATGTCACCCTCAACACCCAGGGCCTCGTGCCGGTCGTCGCGAAGGACGGCCGGACGATCGATCTCCTCCGCTTCGTCGACAACGGCGACTTCGTGTCGACGGTCGTGGCCGGCAGCATCAGCGCGCCGCTCCTGCTCGAGGGCGGCGAGGGCGGCCAGCCGGCGCTCGATCCATCCCTGGTCTCGGTCGCGCTGTATCCGCTCCCGGGGCCAACTTGGACCCTCCGGTACACCGTCGCCAGTTCCTGGCTGGCCGACCCGGCACGCCAGTTCCCGGTCGTTCTCGACCCGCAGGTGTGCATCGGCGCGGGGGCCTCGGGCTGCGATCACAACATCACCAGCGGGGTCAACGACACCTTCATCCTCAACGCCCAGCCCAACAACTATCCGACCGGCTGGAACCGGATCCGGGTCGGCTATGACGCGAGCGGCGTCGGCTTCGGGGTGCAACGCAGCCTCGTCTACTTCCCGTCGTTCGACTCCTCGATCATCCCGGAGGGCTCGCTCATCAGCGCGGCCCAGCTGCGCGTCCACGTCGCCGAGGTGTACGGCGCGGCGGTCGGCAAGCAGATCGACGTCTTTGGCGCGACCCAGGGCTGGGGATCGACGACCACCTGGAACGGGTTCGGGTCCGGTGCCGCGTACACCGGGGTCGACTACTCGTGGGCAACCGTGCCCTCGTCGGGCTACATCGACTTCTACCCGAGTCCGCGCGTCTCGCACATGTACACCCAGCGGGCGAGCGACTGGGTCCAGAACCTGGGCTTCCTGATCAAGCTCGACGACGATTCGGCGGGCTCGGGCAGCATCAATCTCAACCGCTGGAACGACGGCACCGCAGCCTATCGCCCGCTCCTCTCGATCGTGTACCAGACGCCGGCCGCCAAGCTCTCGTTCGATCCGGCCCTGGGCACCAACTACGCCCCCTCGACCATGGTCGCGGGCCAGGCCACCACGATCCCGATGCGGATCACGAACAACTCGGGCTTCACGTTCAAGACGCCCAGCGATGACGCCAACGAGTACGACGACCTGGGCTACCGCTGGATCGACGACAAGGGCGCGATCGTGGGGTCGGGCTCGACCCACCTGCCCGCGACCCTGCTGTCGGGCCAGACGAGCGCGACGATCCCGCTGGCCGTCACCCCGCCATCGGGCGCCGGGCGCTACTCGCTCCGGGTCGAGGCGATGCTGTACGAGTGGGGCAACCTCATCTGGGCGTCGGACTACACGCTCCCGTCGCTCTTCTATGCCCGGGCCAAGTACTCGGGCGAGCTCGACAACAGCCGCTGGACGGGCCTGTCGTCGATCGAGCGCGACGAGTTCCCGATCAACGTCGTGTCGACCACGCCGCAGGGTGGCGAATGGCGGACGGTCACCCTGGGCGACGGGGCGACCGTCGGGATCAACCTGTGGAGCCGCGACCTGACGTACACCGGCGACGAGGGCGTCGGGTTCGAGGACCTGCTGACCGTCGGCCTGCGCTACGACTACCGGAGCTCGGCCAACAACGACAAGACGGGCACGCTCGGCGCGTACGGCTGGTCGACCAACTTCGACGAGCGGATCAACGCGAGCAGCGACCCCGGCAAGTACATCTACCAGGACCCGTCGGGCAACCGCTCGCCGCTCGCGACCACGCCCGATGGCCAGCTGGCCGGCGCGGGCGTCGACATCACCCGGCCGCGGGTCACCATCTGGGACGAGACCGGCTCATCAGCCGAGGCGACCCTCGTCAATCCCGGCTTCGGCGCCTTCTCGGGCACCTACGCCCTGTCGATCGCCAGCGATGCCAATCACGCGATCGCGCCGTCGGGCTTCCAGCCGTTCGATCTGGGCGTCTGGCCCGTCACGGCGTTTGCCGTCCGGACGAGCGCCGCGACCGCCACCGGGATCGGGTTCAAGATCAAGAACCTGACCACCGGCGTCGAGCAGTGGTATCACCTCGATGTCGGGGCCGGGTTCGCCGACGGCATCCCGGCCACGGCGCTCGGCTACCAGGCCAGCCACAGCACGCTCGTGGGCGACTGGAACTACTACCGGGTCAACCTGCGCGCGCAGCTGCTCGCCAACGGCACCTTTGGCAGCGTCAACGACGAGTTCCGGGTGACCGACGTGCGGACCGTGACCGCGCCGGGCGCGACCGGCACGACGTACCTCGATGGCTTCCGGATGGAGACGACGCCCAACGTCGCCTTCGCCGACGACCCGCCCAGCGGCATGACCTCGGGCGCCGGCCTGACGACCGACACGGACACGCCCGACGGCTCGGCGCGCTCGCTGCGCGTGACCGCGGCGCCGATCTCGGGCTCGCCCGACTGCTCGGGCGCGTGCGTCTGGACGCCGGGCTTCGAAGAGATGCCGCTCGCGTCGTGGTCATGGAAGAAGGTCGGTGGCGGCACCGCCGCGATCACCTTCCACCTCAAGAACGACCGCTCCAACGCGACCGCCGACCTGACCTACTACGCCGGTCCCAGCGCCCCCGCCGGCGCGACCACCGCGATCCAGGTGGCGCCGGTGGCGCCCGAGAACTGGGTGACCGTGGTCCGCGACCTCCAGGAGGACGCCCGGACCGCGCTCAACTGGTACAACGACTACGGCAACCTCACCGCGGCCTCGGATGCCACGGTCGCCACGATCCGCAACCAGACGACGTACGCGCTGGCGGGCACCACCTCGGGCACGCCCCTGGGACCGGACCGTGTCCTGGGCACGGGCTACACCCTGAGCGGCGTCGACAACGGCTACCTGCTCATCGACGCGCTGACCCTCAACAGCGCCCCGTCGAGCGGCGATGGCGGGTACCTCCACCCGTCGTCCGCCGGCGACACGACGCCGATCTACGAGTACGCCGCCGCCTACGCCGACGGCACCATCCACTACTTCAACGCAGCCGGGCTCCTGATCGGGATCGCCGACCGCAACGACCTGCCCGGCGGCACCAACGAGAACCGGGTCCGGCTCGACTACGCGATCAGCCCCAACGTCGCGGGCCAGGCGGCGTACGTCCTGACGACGATCCGCGCGCCCACCGATGGCGGGTCGACCGGCACCGGTGACACCTGGCAGCGTGAGCTCGTGGTGAGCCACGCCGGTGGCGTCGTGACGTTCAGCGAGTCGCTCGGCACCGTCGGTCACCCGATCACGGGCCGCGCCACCGCGCTCACCGTCGATGCCGCCACCTTCGACGTGACCCGGATCAAGCCCGCCCGCCAGCCCTCGTGCGCGACGCGCAGCGCCGGCACGGGCTCGGGCTGCATCGACCTCACGTACACGGCCCACCGCCTGATCGGCGTGGAGGACCCCCGCTCCGATACCGTCAACAACTTCAAGTACGTCATCGTCTATGACGGCTCGAACCAGCCCACCGAGGTGCAGGACCATTCGCGCAGCAACGCGCCGCTCCTGCGCGTGCTCAACTACGCGGTCGGCGGCACGCTCACCCCGGCCTCCGCCCGGGTCCTCTGGCAGGACGCCGCGGCCGCCCGCCTGAACGCCGCGATCTACACCGACCTGACCAGCGACGGCGCCCTCCTGAAGGAATACGCCGCGCTCGACTGTGCGACGTCCAACTGCCTGACCAACCCGCCCGACCAGGCCAACCTCGCGAACCAGGTGCGCGAGGCCCACGAGTTCGATGGGGCGGCCAGGGTCAGCACCGTCGTGACGTACCGCTGCCCGGGCACCAGCACGCTGGTGTCGGGTTGTGGCGGCACGACGCCCGAGCGGATCGTCAGCCGGCGCGGCCAGCACGCCTCGGCCGCGGTCGACAACTACCGCGATCCGCTCACGGCCGGTGAGCTCGCCTGGACCCAGACGCCCGACGAGTACGCCGCCTCGATGCGCGACTCGAGCGCGACCAACCCGGACCTGTACCGGACCACGTACGCCTACGACGGCTTCGGCCGGCCGGTGACTGTGACCAGCCAGGCGGCCAACCCGCGGGCGGACTATGCCGCCCTGGTCAAGAACACGACCGCCAACACGGCGGCGCTCACCGCCTACTGGCGACTCGACCAGCCGAGCGGCACCTTCACCGACAGCTCGGGCAACGCCTATACCGGGACGGCCACGTCGGTCACCTATGGCGTCACGGGTGGCCTGCTGGGCACCACCAACAAGGCGGCGTCGTTCAACGGCAGCTCGTCCGCGGTCACCAGCAGCGCCCCGCTCGGATCGAGCGCGTACACGATCGAAGCCTGGTTCAAGTCCGGCACCGCCGGCCAGACCGGCCGCGGCATCGCCGGCGATCGTTCCACCGACGGCGTCGTGCTCTGGCTCAACGGCCCGGGCCAGATCGCGCTCGCCCACAACACGACCTGGGTCCATTCCTCGATCGTGCCGGCGGTGGACCGCTGGTACCACGCGGTCGCGACCTGGGACGCCAGCGTCATCCGGCTGTATGTCGACGGCGAGCTCGTGGCCGCCGCCGCCGACACGTCGGCCCCGGGCGCGGGGACCAGCACCTTCCAGATCGGCGAGCACGCCGACGGTGCGGGCGGCGCGACCAACTTCTCGGGGGCGATCGACGAGGTCGCCCTGTGGAACGTCGCGCTCACGCCGGCCCAGGTCAGCCAGCACGCCAACGCGGGCCGGGCGATCGTTGAGGACGGAAGCCACACGGCGTACGACCGCAACTGGCGGCCCACCCAGCGCGACGACCAGTTCCTCTCGTCGCCCGGCTTCGAGAACGGTCTCGCGGACTGGGACCTGTCGGGCGGCAGCGGCGGCACGATCTGCACCAGCTCGTGCGGCCGCACCACGCCGTCGGCCTTCTCCACGGGCCTGTCCGGCAAGGCCATCCAGCAGGTGGCCCTCGTTCCGGGCCAGACGGTCCGGGTCCAGGGCTGGGCCAAGTCGTCGGTCGGCACGATCTCGAGCAAGATCGGGATCGAGTACTGGCAGTCGAGTTTGAGCGGCGGCGCGGGCGGTTGGACGAGCCTCGTCTCGGCAACCGCCAACGCGACGTCGTGGACGCCGTACGCCTGGGACGTGACCCTGCCGCTCGACACCGACGGGCGCCTGCGGGTGATCCTCGAGCGGAGCGGCGGCTCGGGCGGGGCGACGGTCACCTACGACGACGTGGCCGTCCTGACCAGCTGGGCCAACGCCACCTACAACGCGAACGGGACGCCCCTGGCCAGCCAGGTCCTGCGCCCCGGGCAGGCCGGCGCCCAGGCCGGCGGGGCGGTGGCGATCATCGAGGTCCGCAACGCCTACGTGGCCGACACCTCGACGAGCGGCGTCACGGCGCACCCCGACATCTGGCCCACGACCACCACCGCCAACTATGTCAACGGGTCGTACGACTCGACCAAGCCCGACGAGGACGTCAGCTCGACGGTGACGTACGACGCCTGGGGCCGGACGCTCGTGACCACTGACCCCGACGGGGTCTCGGCCACGACGGCCTACTCGGCCAGCGGGACCAACGGCGACAAGACCGACGCGCTGACCAGCGCCGATGGTCTCGGCAACACCACAACCCGGACATACGACCTGGTCGGCCACGTCCTGACCGTCGTGACCCCCAAGTCCGAGACGACGACGAACGGGTACGACCTCGCCGGCCACGTCGTCCAGGTCACGGCGCCCAACGGGACGGTGAGCAAGACCACCTACGACACCTGGGGCTTCAAGACCGTCGAGACCGCCAACTGGGTGGATGGCACCCCGACCGCGGGCGGCGTGGATGATCTTGTGACTCAGTACGAGTACGACCGCTACGGCAACCTCGTCACCGTCGCGCTGGACTGCGCCTCGACGACCGTCGGGATCACGGCCAACTGCCCCGGCACGGGCTTCCTCGATGCCCGCACGACGACTGCCTATGACCTGGCCCACAACGCGGTCGCGACGACCGTGTACACCGGCACCGGCATCGGCGGAACGGCCCGGACCACGACCAGCTACTTCGAGACCTACACGCTGCCGAGCAGCGGCCCCACGATCGTCCGCCCAAAGCCGAGCGCCCAGCGTGGACCGATCGAGCCAGCCCAC
>CAIJPD010000015.1 GCA_903822495.1 uncultured Chloroflexota bacterium
CCACGCCGACGCCGTCGCCGACACCTGATCCCACGCCGACACCCACGCCGACGCCGGATCCCACGCCGACGCCGAGCCCGACGCCGGATCCCACGCCGACGCCGAGCCCGACGCCTGATCCCACGCCGACGCCGAGCCCGACTCCGTCGCCGTCGCCGACACCCACGCCGACGCCGTCACCGACACCCAGCCCGACGCCGACACCGCCCGGCCAGATGATGCTGACCGTGTCGAAGGGCGGCACCGGTGATGGGACCGTCGGCTCCAGTCCCGGCGGCATCCGCTGCGGGTCCGACTGCACCCAGCTCTACGTGAGCGGCCGCCTGGTCACCCTGACGGCCACCCCGGCGGCGGGATCGCGCTTCGCCGGCTGGACAGGCGCCTGCTCAGGCATCGCATCCAGGTGCACCGTGACCATGAGCCAGGCCAGATCGGCGACGGCCATGTTCAGGCTCATGCCACTCCTGGCGTACACGGGTCCGGACGCGGCCATCAGCGGGGGCACGGTCGGCCTCGCGGCGACCCTGGAGACGCCAGGCGGCGTCCCGATCGCAGGCAAGTCCGTCACCTTCCGGATCGGCTCCGGACCCCTCCTGTCTGTCACGACCGACGGCACCGGCACCGCCTGGATCTCCACGACGGCGCCGTCACTTCACGGTGACTACCAGCTCCGCGTGGCCTTCGCGGGCGATGCGGACTACGCCGCATCCACGTCATTGTCGACAACGCTCCTGGTGCGTGACGCAACCACCCTGACCGTGACGGATGCTCAGTGCAGCGCACGCCATTCGTGTGTGATCACGGTTCGCCTGATGGCAGGAGGCAGCCCAGCCAGCTGGGTGAGCGGCATCCGCGTGGTCGTGGCGGGGCACTCCTATCGAGCCTCCACCACGAATGGCGCCGGAATTGCCACGGTGAGGATCACGGCGCCGTCGCACGCCGGCAGCTACCCGATCGTGGCGAGCTGGTCCGGTGATGGCTCCCGGGCACCTGCCCTGGGGGCCGGGACGCTGTCGGTCAACTGAGACACCTGACCAGACGTCATTGAGCTCCTCCCAGTCGCTGGGGCCTGGCCTCGGCATGCCCTTCGTCGCCGCCGGGCGAGCGCGGCGGGCAGGACTCGTCCTGATCGTGATTGTCGTCGCCGCCGCGGTCGTGCTGGGAGGCCTTGGGGCGATCCTGTCCCAGGCCCAGCGTGTCGTCCCGATGGTGCGGGGTGTCACCCTGTCTGCCTCGCAGGCGGGCCCCGGATCTCCGGTATTCATGTCGGCCAACGCGACCGACCCACTGGGGATCGCGTCGGTGGAAGTCCGCGTCGATGCGACGGCGTGGGCCCCCATGGCCTCGCTGGCGAGCCTGGGTGGGCAGAGTGTGCAGGCCGCGGCGTTGGTGAACGCCCCGGTCCACGAGATCGGTATCGGAGCCGCGCACGTCTGCGCGCTCCTGGCCGGGGGGACGGTCCGTTGCGTGGGCGCCGGATGGGCCGGCCAGCTGGGCAACGATGCGACGCTCGACAGCTCGGTGCCGGTGTCGGTCTTCGGGATCGCCACTGCCACGTCGATCGCCGTGGGCCGCACTCACGCCTGCGCCGTGCTCGCGGGCGGGTCGGTCGTGTGCTGGGGATCCGGCACCAGCGGTGAGTTGGGTGATGGCCGGAAGCGGTCGAGCGCCTCACCCATAGCCGCAGCCCGGCTCTCGGGCGTGACCGCGATCGCGGCTGGCGCGGCGCGGACGTGTGCGCTCCTCGACACGGGCGCGGTGGCCTGCTGGGGCGACAACGCCAACGGGGCGGCAGGCCAGCCCGGCGGCAGCGTGGCCGAACCCACCCGCGTGGCTGGCATCGAGGGTGCCATCGGCATCTCCGTCGGTGCCCAGCATGCCTGCGCCGTCCTGGGTTCCGGCGCCGTCGCGTGCTGGGGCGGCAACAGGTTTGGCCAGCTGGGGACGCCAACCATTGAGGCCGGGGCCCATCCATCCCCATCCGTCGTCGCGGGGCTCCCGCCGGCGATCGGGGTCGTGGCGGGCGACTCCTTCACCTGTGCGCTGCTGCGTGACGGCACGGCGCGCTGCTGGGGCGCCAACTCGAGCGGCGAGCTGGGTGGTGGTGACATCGACAGCCTCCCGCACAACGTGCCCTCGCCGGTCGCGGATGCCAGCGGGCCCCTCACCGGCCTGACGGCCCTCGTGGCGGGCGGGCGGCATGCCTGCGCGCTTGCCGCTGAAGGACAGGTTCGCTGCTGGGGTGCCGACGATACGGGCCAGCTGGGGGAGGGGAGTCCCGGGTCGCCACGGATGCCGGCGACAGCGGTCCCCGGCGTGGCAGGAGCCACGGCCCTGGCGGCCGGCGGTGATCATGCCTGCGCGGTCCTGGCGGATGGCTGGCTCCGCTGTTGGGGCGACGCCGGACCGGCGTGGCTGCCCGCACCGGATATCGATGCCGGTCCCGGGTCCATCGCGCCGACCCCGCTGGCCGGACACGGCGGGCTGCTGAGCACGGGCCGCCACGAGCTGTGCGTCCGGGCGACGGATCTCGCGGGGAATGTCGCGGAGCCAGTCTGCGTCTCTCTGTCGATCGGCACATCCGGCGGCGTCATCATCGGCGGTGGCCCAACCGTGGCCGGCGGCCCGTCGGCGGCAGCATCCGCCTCGCCGCCGCCATCGCCCTCCCTCGCGCCGCGTCCGACCGCGTCTCCGGGTCCGTCGCCCGTGCCTTCAGCTTCGGTGGCGGCGTCGCCCAGCGGACGGCCCGACAGCAGGTCCGTCGTCTCGCTCGCCCAGACCTTGCTCGTGAATGGCGCGCCGGCGAGCGGCGCCCCGGTGTCGGTGAAGTCCGGGACGTCCGTGACGTCGGCGGTGCGGGCCACGCCGGCCATGGCGGGGCTCGCATTGGAGCTCTGGCGACAGTCGCCCGGCGAGGTGGCCGTCAAGGTTGGCTCCGTGACGCTGGACGCCGCGGGGACCGCGAGGTTCGGCTGGCAGGCGGCTCGGGCGGACGCCAGCTACACGTGGCGCTTTGCAGGGACCGCGACGGTGGGGCCCGCAACGAGCGACTCGATCCGCGTCCTCGTGGGAGCCGGGGCGTCGTCGCTCCCCGTGGGCTAGCTCCGCCCCGGCTGTCTGGACAGTCGCTACCCTTGTCGGATGCCTGCTGAATTCATCTACACCACCTACCGGCTGGGCCGGCACTATCCGCCCGACAAGACCGTCCTCGAGGACATCTCGATCTCGTTCTACCCCGGCGCCAAGATCGGCGTCATCGGGTCGAACGGTGCCGGCAAGTCCAGCCTGCTCAGGATCATGGCCGGGCTGGATGACGGCTACGTGGGCGAGGCCCGTCTCACGCCGGGCTTCTCCGTGGGCTACCTGAGCCAGGAGCCGTCGCTGGATCCCGCCAAGGACGTCAAGGGCAACGTGATGGACGGCGTCCGCGAAGTGGCGGGCCTGCTCGACAAGTACAACGCCGTCATGGCCAAGTGGTCCGAGCCGGACGCCGATTACGACGCGATCGGCGCCGAGCAGGCGGCCCTCGAGGACAAGATCAACGCCGCCGACGCGTGGAACGTGGAGCGGAACGTGGAGATCGCGATGGACGCGCTCCGCTGCCCGCCGGACGACGCCGACGTCACGCGGCTGTCGGGCGGCGAGAAGCGCCGGGTGGCCCTCGCCCGGCTGCTCCTCCAGCACCCGGACCTCCTGCTGCTCGACGAGCCAACCAACCACCTCGACGCTGAGTCGGTGGAGTGGCTGGAGCGCTTCCTCCAGGAGTACTCGGGCACCGTGGTCGCCATCACCCACGATCGCTACTTCCTGGACAACGTCGCCCAGTGGATCCTGGAGCTGGATCGTGGCCGCGGCATCCCGTTCTCGGGCAACTACTCCGGCTGGCTGGAGCAGAAGCTTGACCGGATGGCCAAGGAGTCCAAGTCGGTCGATGCCAAGCAGCGCACGCTGGCCCGCGAGCTCGAATGGGTCCGCATGTCGCCCAAGGCCCGCCAGTCCAAGGGCAAGGCACGCCTGACGGCGTACGAGCAGCTCCTCGCCCAGGCCAACGACGAGAAGGTGATCACCCGGGAGCTGGAGATCGCCATCCCGCCCGGGCCGCGGCTGGGCGACAGGGTCATCGACGTCAAGGGTCTCCGGAAGGGCTATGGCGACCGGCTGCTGGTCGAGGACCTGACGTTCTCGCTGCCCCGCTCCGGGATCGTCGGGATCATCGGGCCCAACGGCGCCGGCAAGACCACGCTCTTCCGGATGCTGGTTGGGCAGGAGGGGCCCGACGCCGGATCGGTGACCGTGGGCGACACCGTCAAGCTCAGCTACGTGGACCAGGGGCGCGACGAGCTCCGCCCGGACAAGACGATCTTCGAGGAGATCACCGACGGCGTGGAGGCCGTCAAGGTGGGAAACCGCGAGATCCCGGCGCGGGCCTACGTCTCCAGCTTCAACTTCCGTGGTACCGATCAGCAGAAGCTGGTGGGCCAGGCGTCGGGCGGCGAGCGCAACCGCGTCCACCTCGCCAAGCTGCTCCAGTCGGGCGGCAACGTCCTCCTGCTCGACGAGCCCACCAACGACCTGGACGTGGACACACTCCGGGCGCTGGAGGCAGGCCTGGAATCATTCCCGGGCTGTGCGGTCGTCATCAGCCACGACCGTTGGTTCCTGGACCGGATCGCGACCCACATCCTGGCCTTCGAAGGGGATAGCCAGGTCCGCTTCTTCGAGGGCAACGTCAGCGACTACGAGGCGTTCCGGCACAAGGAGCTGGGTTCGGCGGCCGACCAGCCGCACCGCATCCGCTTCAAGCGTCTCGCAGGATAGGTAGCTCCCGCGCGTTCGCGTCAGCCACGGCCCGTGGTCAACCGAGGCACGCCATCGTCCGGGGGATCCCCGTTCATTACGAGGACGTCGGCGAAGGCCGGCCCATCCCGGTCCTCCACGGCTGGGGCACGGATCACCGGTTCTCGATCGATCGCGACGAGGGGCTGTTCGACGGCTGGCCCGGCTGGCGCCGCATCTACCCCGACATGCCGGGCATGGGCACGACGCCCGGCGCGCCGTGGATCACCGGCCAGGTGGAGATGCTGGAGGCGCTCCTGGGCTTTGTCGATGCGGTCATCCCTGGGGAGCGGGTCACGGTCGTCGGGGTGTCGTGGGGCGGCTACATGGCGTTGGGCCCGGTCCGGGCCATCGGAGCCCGCCTCGACGGGCTCATGCTGACCGCGCCCGAAGTGCGCGCCGAGGGACGCGACCGCCACTTGCCGCCGAGGCTGGTGCTCCACCAGGACCCGGCGATCGAAGGGGAGCTTGGGCCCACCGAGAGGATGTGGGCGAGGCTCGCCGTCATCCAGGATCCCCGCACGCTGGCGGCCTTCCGGGCAGGCGTCAAGCCGGGCCTGGAGGTCGCCGATTGGGACTTCCTCGGCCGCGTTGGAGCGCGCTATCCCGCGGGCGTGATCGAGGACCGGCCGCCCTGGCCGCTGCACGCCCCGGCCCTCGTCCTGACCGGTCGCCACGATGTGGCCGTCGGGTATCTCGACGGGTGGCCGTTGCCCGAAGACCTGACGCGCGGGACGTACGCCGTCCTCGACGGGGCCGGGCACGGGGTCGGGGAGGAGCAGCCTGGGCTCTTCCGCGTGCTGGCCGGTGAGCGGCTTGCCCGCGTCGAGGCCTTCGCGGCCGAGGCCTGAGCGACGACCCGGGCCGCGGGATTCCGGATCCGATCGAGCCCCCCACGACAGGCGCCTGCCGTCCGGCCCCGCGGGCGGGTTCAGGGGCCCTTGACCACCCGGCGCTCGACCCCGTGGAAGTGTGTCTCGGCGCCCTCGTTCAGGCCCCAGCTCCAGATCACCTCCGGGCTGATGCGGATCCGCTGGCGGCCGGGTGATCCCTCGAGCGTTGCCGTGCCCCGGATCTTCACGCCGCGCGGCCGCCACGGGCTGACCGTCGCGAGGTCATCGATGACGATCGCCGCCTGCGGATTCTTCAGGAGGTGGCCGTGGCGAACGGTCTGGCTGATGTCGAATCCGCCCGAGACGATGGTGTCGCCGTCCAGCGCGAAGCCGACCGCCGAGACGTCGGGCTGACCCGTGCGCGATGAAGTGGCCAGCCGCGCAAGGCGCTGCGTTCGAAGGTAGGCCAACTCGGCCTCGGTGAACACGCTCATTCGACCTCCTCCGCGTGGGCTGTCTGTGTCCCGACGCGCCGTCGCCCGTGGCCTCCGGGCCACGCAATTCCGTCTGGCGGCCTCGAATCATGCTCGCTCGGCGTGGCTCGCACAGCGATGGCTCGACCGCGTGGACCCGTCGTCGCTGGCGCTACCAGCGGATCACGCCCAGGAGATCGGAGAAGTCGTCCGTCCAGAGCACGCTTGGGCCGCCATCGGCAAGCAGCCGCCAGAGGGGATCGGCGGCCAGCCCCGTCAGCGTGGCGACCTGGGGCGCGAGCAGGGCCCAGTCCGATGCCTCCTTGTCGCCGGGCCCCGCGTTGGACAGGTCGCGGTCCTCCATCGCCAGGCCGGCCAGGCCAAGGGCGCCGGCGGCTCCCCGGACCACCGAGCGGAGGTCGAGATACGTGTTCGTGACGTGGACCAGGATCGCACCACCGGGTCGGAGCTTGGAGAGGTAGAGCGAGAAGGCCTCGCGGGTCAGCAGGTGGGCCGGGACGGCATCGGAGCTGAAGGCGTCGAGCACGATGAGGTCGTATGAGGCGTCCGGCGCCTCGGCGATCCGAAGGCGGCCATCGCCCTCGATGACGCGGACCGGGGAGCGGGCGTCCGACAGGAAGGTGAACAGCGTTGGATCGTGGGCGATGCGGATGACCACCGGGTCGATCTCGTAGAACGTGAACCGGTCGGCGGGCCGGGCGTACGCCGCGAGGCTGCCCGCACCCAGCCCGATCGCCGCGACGGCGTCAACGCTGTGGCCGCCGGCGCGCAGCGCCGCGAAGGCCTGCCCCGCCGGGCCCGTGGGATGGTAGTAGCTCATGGGCTGGGCTCCACCCCCGGCCCCGACGCGCTCGATCCCGTGCACCGTCAGCCCGCTGAGCAGCACGTGGTGGCCTTGGCCATCGTCGATCACGCGGCTCACCCCGAAGAAGGTTCGGTCGGCAAACAGGCCCTGGCTGCCGGTCATGAGCGTCACCGCGAGGACCGCGGCGATGGCCAGGGCGAAGCGCACGGGTCGGCGCATCACAAACAGCGTAGCGACGGTGAGGGCCGCGGCGAGCCCCGAGACCGCCACGCCCGCTCCCGAGACCGCGAGCACGAGGAACCCGGCTGTCAGCCCGACGAAATACCCGAGCGGAACGAGCAGGTCGAGCAGCCGGGCCCGCCGTTCCAGCGGCCCCACTGCCCGCGGTGGGCCGGGCCGGACCAGGAGGGCCAGGACGAGGACGATGGGGTACTCGAGCACCTGGTCGAAGACGGCGGGGGCGACCAGGGCGTTGAAGGCCCCGCCGAGGGCTCCACCAACGGCCATCAGGAGGTAGAACTCGGTCAGGCCGCCGGGTTCGGGCCGGTCGTCGGCGAGGCGGCCGTGGGCGAGCATGGCCGCCACGAAGAACGCCGCGTCGTGGAGGACGATCGTGATCCACGGCGAGATCGGCAGGATCCGGAAGTAGGTCAGGACCACCAGCACCAGGAGCCACGGCAGCAGGCGCCCCGCCGCCGCCGGGGAGAGGACCCGTCGCCCGGAGAAGGCGAGGACGAACGTCACGAGGTAGAGGGCCAGCGGGACCACCCACAGCAGCGGGACGGCCGCGATGTCCGTCTGGATGTGGCTGGTCACTCCCAGCAACAGGCTCGCCGGGATGAACGCCAGGCCGATCCAGCCGGCGCGGCGTCGCCACGGGATGGCCGCCGGCGGGACACTGGGGCCGGCCTGGGCTGCCGTGTCGGACGGCGCGGACGTGCGGCTGGACCGCCCGCGCGCGACAACGACGGCGACGCACGCGAGCAGTGCCAGCGCGAAGGCGACGTAGCCCAGGGACCATGACCCGGCCTGCTCGCCCACCGCCAGGCGGGGCTCGACGAGGAAGGGGTAGGCGAGCAGGCCCAGGAGACTTCCCGCGTTGCTGGCCGCGTACAGGAAGTAGGGGTCGCGAGCCGATTGGTGGCCGGTCGTCGAGAACCAGCGCTGGAGGAGCGGGCTCGTCGCGGACATCACGATGTAGGGCCCGCCTACGCTCAGGGTCAGGATCACGATCACTGAGATGGCCGGCGGGCTGCCCGCGGGCAGGCCGGGATCCCGGAGGGCGATGGGGAGGAGCAGCAACGAGGTGGCGATCACGACGGCGTGGAGCATGGCCTGGCGCCTGACGCCCAAACGGGACAGGGCGAGGTGGGCGTAGCCATAGCCCACCAGGAGCGCGCCCTGGAAGAAGAGCATCGCGGCGGTCCAGACCTGGGGCGTGCCGCCGAACCTGGGCAGCATGGCCTTGGCGATCATGGGCTCGACGATGAACATCAGGCCGGAGGAGATCAGGATCGTCACGCCGAACAGGGCTACCACGCGGCGCAGTGTCGGTGAACCGCGGCGACTGCGCAAGCAGGCCGGCAGTCCTGGGCCGGCCCCGGGCAGGCTTCGGCTACCCTTGGAGACCCGGGCCGGCCCATGGCCCACGTTGGTCGAGGTTCGTCATGCGGCGGCTCTGCCTGTCGTTCGCCCTTCTTGTGTCGCTGGTGGCCTGCGGTGGGACCGCGACGCCCACGTCGACACCGGCGCCCAGCCTCCGCACGGACGGGCCGAACCGACCGTCCTCGACCGCCACGGCTCTGACGGCCGCGCCAGCGGCGTCGCTGGCTGTCGGCTCCATCAAGTACCGCGTCGTCAACCTGACCTCGTCAGCGGTGGACGTGTATGTCCGGAGCCAGGGCCTTGTGGTTGCGGCGCCGGCCGCGATGGGCGTCGCATCCGGGAGCGTGAGTGCCACGGTGGCGCCGCCGGAGCCCGGGACCGTCGTCGTCCTCAAGGCTGGCGGCACCAACCCAACTTGCGTCAGTGCGTGTGGCTTCCTGGCCGAGTCCAGCACCAACGCCGGTGAGGGTGCGCAGCGGACCCTGGTCGTCCGCTCCGACGGCGCGACCGAGTACTGGGAGCTTCCCAGGGCCGCCTCGGTGGGCGCCGTGGGGAACGCCCTCCGTCCGGCCGATCCGACGCGGCCCCTGGTGTTCGTCATCGCCCAGGCCGTGACGGATGCCCAGTTTGGCCTCCAGCTCGCCTACCCGGGCACCGCGGGCTGCCAGAAGAACGTCGACGCCAGCAACCTGCTGATCGGTGGCACCAACGTGGCCGTCTTCGGGCCGAAGGCCGGCGGGACGTCGGTCACGCTCCACGCGTCGACCGACAAGGATTGCTCGGGCACGCCCGTCGGCGGGCCGTACGCCGCGACGGTGGCCGCCGGCGCGCGCGCCTACCTGTTCCTGTCGGGTTCGAGTGGGTCGATGAAGGGTCTGGTCGTCCAGGTCCCCTGATCACCGCAGCGCCACTGGGGTTGGCCGCAGGGGGGAGCAGCAGGCGACCCGACAGGGCGCGGGCCGCCGCCAGCACGGCGACTCAGGGCGTTCCTGCGGCGCGGCCCAGGAGGGACAGGATCCAGTCACCGACGGCCGTGTCCCGAGCGAGGAGGTCGTGTGGCAGGTCGAAATGGTCGCGCTGCGACAGCTCAATCTGGGTGACGCTGACCCGGTCGCGGCGCAGGTGTGCGGCCATCTCCTGCGACTGGCGCTTGAACTCGGACGTCTCGTGTTCACCGGTCGCCACGAGCACCGGCGGCAGGGGCCCGAAGTTGTCGAAGGCCGGACTGAGCCGCAGCGCCTCGGCCGCGCTCAGCCCGAGGGGCCTGTTGATGCTGGTCCGCGTGAGAGGTCGAAGGTCGTAGATCCCGCTCAGCAGGGCGGCCCCATCAACCGCCTCCGCGACACCCGATCTACGCAGGCAGCAGGCCACCAGGTGGGCGCCGGCGCTGCTGCCTGCCAGGACGACCGATGGTGGGCAGAGCGACGAGATGGCCTCGGCAAGCCCGGCCGCGCACTCCTCGATCATGGCGTCGATGGTCGCGATGGGCGCCAGGGTGTAGTCGAGGGCCACCAGGGAGACTCCCTCGCGCCTGGCATCCGTCGCGGCGAAGAGCGATTCCGCGGCGCTCAGCTCCTGCCAGTAGCCGCCGTGGACGTAGACGAGGAGCGGCTGGCCGGGAACGGCGAGCTCGCGCGGGTCGCCGGCCTCGGCGCTGGCTCGCGCGTAGGCGGCGAGATGCGCCTCGATGGGCTGGAGGGCCACCCGCGATGGCGAGTACTGGGCCTCCACCTCGTCCGGGCTGGCCACTCGCCAGTCAAACGCCCCGGGGGTGCTCGACGACGGACCCGATGTCATGCCGCGCGCCCAACGGCAGCGGCGGCCCAGGGTCGGCGGCGGCGCATCGGCTACGAGCGCCCGGTCGTCTCGTCGGCCGACCCGTCGTCTCCCGGCTTCCGGCCCAGGGTGTCGGAGAGGGTCCGGGCCAGGTCCTGGATCGAGAATGGCTTCTCGATCAGGGTCACTGGGCGCAAGGCATCGTCGGGCGGGACCTCGCCCAGGTTGCCGCTCATGACGACCACCTTGAGCAGGGGCTGCAGCTGACGGGCCTGTCTGATCAGGGGCCAGCCATGCATCCCGGGCAGCTGGAGGTCCGTGAGCAGGAGATCGATGGCGGGACCCTCCGCCACGATCACCTCGAGCGCCTCGTCACCCGACTCCGCCGTCAGCGCCCGGTAGCCGAGCGTGGTGAGCGAGCGCGCGAGGCCCCGCCGGATGAGGTCCTCGTCTTCGACGATCAGGACCGTCGCCGAACGGACCGCGGCAGCCGCGGGCTGGTGCACCGGGGGATCCGCCGGGCCGTCCACGACCGGGAGGTCAACGGTGATCGTGGTGCCCTTGTTGAGCTTGCTCGCCACGTGAACCCGTCCGCCGGACTGCTCGATGATCCCGTAGACGGTGGCCAGCCCGAGGCCGGTGCCCGATTCCTTCGTCGAGAAGAAGGGTTCGAATGCCCGCGCCAAGGTGGGTGCGTCCATGCCAACGCCGGTATCTGTGACGGTCAGGCGCACCACGGGGCGGCCGAGTGGATCGTGGCCGGCAGGGTGCTTGTCGCCCGGCGCGACGTTTGCCAGCGAGATCGTCAGGCGTCCCCCGTTGGGCATGGCATCGCGGGCGTTGACCGCGAGATTCAGGATCACGCGGTCAAGCTGGCCCGGGTCCACGCGAATGCACCAGATTCCGGCAGGTACGACCAGCTCGACCTCGATGGCCGCGCCCAGGAGCCAGGCGAGGAAGGGCACCATCTGCTGGATGGCCTCCGCCGGGTCCAGGGTCTGCGGATCGAGGACCTGGCGGCGGGCGAAGGCGAGCAGCTGCCGGGTGATCGTCGTCGCGCGCTCGGTCACGCTCAGGATGGCCAACGCGTCGGCGTGGAGGTCCGGCCGGTCCGCGAGCGCGTCGCGCATCAGCTCGGCGTTGACGGTGATCGCCGCGAGGATGTTGTTGAAGTCATGGGCGACGCCGCCGGCCATCTGCCCCAGCGCATCCAGCCGCTGGCCGCGCCGAAGCTCGGCCTCCATCGCCCGTGACGCGGTGAGGTCCGAGAACGATGAGACGATGCCATCGAGGGCGCCGGACGCGTCGCGGAGCGGAGCACTGGAGACGTGAAGCCAGACCGATGTCCCGTCCGACCGGTCGAGGCGGATGGTCATCTCGCAGGCTTGCCCCGTGGCCAGCGTCATGTTCGGCGGGTATTCGGCGATGGGGATGTGGCTGCCGTCCTCGCGGAATCCGTGCCAATCGCCGGGAGCCAGGTTGAACCCGATGATCCGCTCGGGCGAGGTGCCGAGGATCCTGGAGGCACTCGGATTGGCCGCCGTGATCGTCCCGTGCAGGTCCTGGACGATGACCCCTTCCCCCAGGGCCTCGATGACCGCGTGCAGCCGGGCCGCGGCCGCCAGGCGCGTCTGCTGCGCCTCCCTGGAGCCGGTGACATCGCTCACGATCCCACGCAGGGCGACCATCCCGCCATCGGCCCCAAAGACCGGCGCACCCCGCACGGCCAGCCAGCCGGTGCTGCCCCCGCTTCGCAGGAAGGGGGCCTCCACGTCGAACGGTTCGCGACGCTCGATGCTCTGGTTGAGCGCGTCCCGGACCTGTTGGAGGGTCTCGGGCGTGATGATCCGACCAAGCGCGGGGCGGACCCCCTCCTCGGCACTTCCGCCGAACAGGACGAGGGCTCCATCCGAGATGGTTGCCGCCCTGGTTGCCGGGTCGAACGACCAGCTGCCGGTTCGCCCGGCGAGTTGCGCCTCGCGCAGCTCCTGCTCCTTGGCTGCCAGTTGCTCGATGGCGGCGCGCTCGGTCGCGATGTCGCGCCAGCCCCCGGCGCGCCCCACGACGCGGCCCGCGGCGTCGAAGATGGGCTTGCCGCGAAGCGACAACCACCGGTAGTCGCCGCTCCGAGTGCGAAAGCGAGCGGCGGACGTGACCGGGGCACCGCCCACCAGCTCGGCCGTGTCCGCCCTCATGGCGGCCTGGTCGTCCGGGTGGATGTAGTCCAGCAGCCGACGGCCGAGGATCTCCGCCGGATCCCACCCGGTCACGGCGGTGATGGAATCGGTGATCCATTCGATCCGTCCGTCGGCGTTACTTCGAGCCACGACGTCGGCGGCATTCTCGGCGAGCAGGCGATAGAGCGCCTCGCTCTGCGCGAGACGAGCGAGGCTTGCCTGGGCCTCGGTGACGTCACGCGCGACCGTGATCACGCCATCGCCGTACTTCGCGATGTGAACGTCCATCCAGCGCGTGCCATCGGCCGTGCGGGTCAGGATGCGATCGGTCTCGCCGGTGGCGATGACTCGCTCATGGTCCGCGAGCCGATCCTCGGAGCCGGGCCGGACGCCCAGGATCGTGCTGCCCGTGGGGTCCCCGGCGCCAGCGCCGGTAACGGCGACGACCCATGGCTCATTGGCGAAGACGATGCGCTCGTCGATCAGCCTTCCGTCGGCGTCCCGGATCGCGTCGAGGACGACGACAGGGTCGGGGAGCTTCGCGAACGACTGCCGGTAGCGTGCATCGACGACATGCTCGAGCACGTCGCGCAGGCACGCGACGTGGACACCGGGAAGGACGTTGGCGCGCGCCGTGTAGCCCAGCTGCAGGACCGTCCCATCGGGTAGCGCGGTGGCCAGAGTTCCTGCCTGTGAGCCGTCGGCCATGAAGCGCCGCCATGCCGCCTCAACCCGGGCGCGCGTCTCGGCCGGCGCGAGGTCGTCCAGCCGCAGCAAGCGGAGGTCGTCGATGCCGCGGCCGAGGAGGCCCAGGGCGGCCGGGTTGGCGTCGAGGATGCGGCGCTCATCGTCGGTGATCAGCACCGCCTCGGGCGTCGCCTGCAGGACCGCGCTGGCGAGGTTCCCGTCGGCTAGCGTGTGACGGGATGGTTCCGGCATTCAGGGTCCCCACTGCGGCTGGCCACGAGCACGAGGTCGTGCGCGCGCCGGCCTGAGTCACCAGGGTTCGCGCGTTGGGTCATCTCGCATCGTATCGCCTGCCGACAGCCCGCGCGCGAACGTCGAGCAGGAGCGCCGACCCCATCGGGCGGCGTCCACGGGGCGTTCGGATGGTGGCGGCCGCACCGCCGGCAGGTGCCGGGTGCCTAGGTGTCCAGCACCGATGCGTGGAACAGCCGCTCCGGCGCCATCGGGGCGGAGATCAGGCCCTGCTCGTGCGAGTAGCGCATGAACCGCTCGATGTTGACCCGGTTGGCCGCGAAGCCGTGCTTCCACGGGTCGCCCAACAGTCGCTGCTCCGCTTCGCGGTACTGCGGCCCCCAGACCAGCTGGCTCCAGTTGGGATCCGCCCAGTAGTGGGCGAGCCGCTCCTTGGCCTGGAGGTAGGCGTCGAAGATGGCCTTCGGGAGCCACGGGTACCGGTCGGCGACGTCGTTGCGCAGGACGATGAAGTGCATGATCGGCCAGTAGCCGGTCTGACGGTAGTAGGCCTCCTCGGCGGCGCGCGGGTCCGCGAAGAGGCGCTTGATCTTGGGCTCGCCCGTCGTGAGCACCTTCGGCGGATGCGGCATCACCAGCGCGTCGATGGTGCCGTCCAGGAGGTGCTGGCCGATCCGGGGGCCGTCCTTGGGCAGCCATTCGATGCGGACGTCCTTGGGCGGATCGAACGGGATGATCTCGGGCAGGTTGACCACCCAGGTGATCTCCTTCCAGGGCACGCCGTGGACGTGCTGGAGGTCGCCCTTGGCCAGGACCGAGAGGGTGGTCTGGTAGGTGTTGAGGCCGACCCGCTTCCCGACAAGCGATTCGGGTCCGGAGAGCGGCGAATCGAGGCGGGTGTAGAACAGCGACTGGGAGAAGAGGCGGCGTGGGATCACGGGGATGGCCGTGAAGGGGGCACCACGGTCCAGCGCCATGATGTAGTTGGAGAAGCTCACCTCGGCGGCGTCGAACTCGCCCCGCTCCAGCATCCGCCGGTGGCGATCCTGGCCGTGGCGGCCCTCCGCCGACTGGCCAACCTCCAGCGCCGTGAGGTCAACCCCCTCGACGCCCTGCGTGCCCTCGAGGAAGGGGACGTGGCGGTCGTAGTGGGAGAGGGCGAGGGTGATCGGGACCTTGCTCACGCGCTGTCTCCTCCGGCCTAGGTGTCGAGGACCGACTCGTGGAAGAGTCGCTCCGGGTCGTACGGGGCGCCGATCAGCCCCTGCTCATGGGAGTACTGCATGAACCGCTCGATGTTCCGGCGGTTGGCGGCCAGCCCATGCTTCCACGGGTCGCCGAAGATGGCGGCCTCTTCCTCGCGGTACTGGGGCGCCCAGGCCAGCGAGGACCAGTTGGGGTCGGCGTAATAGGTGGCCAGGTGCTCCTTGGCGACCAGGTAGGCGTCGTACATGGAGCGGGGGAGCCAGGGGTGGCGTTCCACCACGTCGTTGCGGAAGATCACGAAGTGCATGATCGGCCAGTCGCCCACCTGTCGGAAGTAGTCGATCTCGGCGGCCCGCGCGTCGGGGAAGAGGCGCCGGATCTTTGGCTCGCCGGTGGTCAGGTGCCTGGGCGGATGGGGGAGCAGCAGGGCGTCGATCTCCCCGGACAGCAGCAGCTCGTAGACCTTGCGCCCGCCACTCGCGTCGGCCCGCTCGATCCGGACGCCGGCCGGCGGCTCGAACGGGATGATCTCGTCGTGGTTGATCACCCACGTGATCGACTTCCATGGCACGCCGTGGGCGTGCTCCAGGTCGCCCTTGGCCAGCACGGACAGCGTGGTCTGGTAGGTGTTCACGCCGACCCGCTTGCCGACCAGGTCCGCCGGGCCGGTCAGCGGCGAATCGATCCGGGTGTAGATGAGCGACTGGCTGAAGAGCCGCCGCGGCACGATGGGGATGCCGATGAACGGCAGGCCGCGCTCGACGGCCATCAGGTAGCTGGAGAAGGAGATCTCGCAGGCCTCAAACTCGCCGTCGCGGAGCATCCGCCGGTGGCGACCCGTGCCGTGCCGGCCGGGCGAGGTCTGGCCCACCTCGATCGCGCGCAGGTCCACGCCCTCGGGCACCACGCTGCCCTCGATGAAGGGCAGATGCCGGTCGTAGTGGGCGACGGCCAGCGTGATCGGAACCTTGTCCATCCGTCCCTCCGTGCGATCAGCCAGCGGTGGCTCTGAACAGGGTAGCCCCCCGGCGGGCCCCGGTGGCGCCCCGGGCCGCGGTGGCGCCGGGGCGCGTCTAGCCGGCCAGCGTCCTCCGGAGCTCGACGAGCGCCCGTCGGGCCGAGGCCAGGTCGACCGCCTGGAACCGGAGCGTCCCGCCAGGCCGAGCCTGGCCGACGATATCGAGGTCCACGGAGACCACGACCGCGATGACTGGGTAGCCGCCGGTTGTCCCCGCGTCGGCGAGGAGCACGATCGGGGTGCCGTCCGGTGTCAGCTGGATGGTGCCGGGGATGACGCCGTGGCTGCCGCCGTCGGAGGGCGCGGCGGGCGGCATTGGCGGCCCAACCAGCCGGAGTCCGCGCCGGTCGGAGACGGGCGAGACGCCCCACGTCGCGTCGCACAGGGCGTCCAGCGCGGCCGCGCCCTCCCCGAGGCCGGACAGGGCGGGTGCTGGCAGGACGCGGACGGACGCATCGGGGTGGGGGAGGAGGAGCCGGGTCCCGCCGGCCGTCGCGTCATCCGGCACCGCCTTCGGCGCGAACGCCCCGGCCGCCAGGCGGTCGCCGGTCCGGAGCGCCCGGCCCTCAAGGCCGCCGAAGCCGCCGACCAGCGAGGTGGATCGCGAGCCGAGCACGAGCGGCACGTCAACGCCACCCGCCACGGCGAGGTAGGCCCGGCAGCCGCGCGCGTGGCCGGAGCCGGGCATCGACAGGCGTTCCCCGGCGACCAGGTGATGCGCCTGGCCCGGACTCAGGCGGCGGCCAGAGGGCTGCGCCGTGGCACCGAGGTCGGCGCCCGCGATCGCGATGGTGACATCCGACAGCACGAGCAGGTCCGGGCCAAGGAGCGTGCATTCCAGGACCGGCGCGCCCGGCGGGTTGCCGGCGAGGCGATTGGCCACCGCCATGCTCACCGGATCACAGGCGCCCGAGAGCGGCACGCCTTCGTCGCGGTGCCCCGGGCGACCGACGTCCTGGACGGTGGTCAGCAGACCCGGGGCCAGGACCTCGAAGACGTCGCGGGCGGCCATCGGCTCGCTCATCGGGACGTGAACTTGACGCGCAGGCCGGCGCGGATGACCGCCGGTGGCGTCCGGAGCGGGTCCCAGATGGGCACATGGGTGCGCCCGATCAGCCACCACCCGCCGGGCGAGTCCACCGGGTAGACGGCCGTCTGCGGACCCGCGATCGCCACCGAGCCGGCCGGCACGCGGGGGCGCGGCGTGTCGCGCCGGGGCAGGACCAGCCGGGGCGGCAGCGGGCCCAGGTAGGCGAACCCGGGGATGAACCCGCTGAACGCGACCGTGTAGATGGTCCCGGTGTGGAGCTCGATCACCTCGGCGGGCGTGAGGCCGATGCCGCGCGCGACCTCGGCCAGGTCGGGCCCCTCCTGGCCGCCGTAGCGCACCGGGATCTCCACGATGGGGCCGGACTCGTGGACCGGATCGTCCTCGCCGGGTCGCGTCCAGCCGTCCAGCCAGCGGGTGACCTCCACGATCGCCGCCTCGACGCCGGGCTCGATGGGATCGATGGGGATGAGGAGCGTGGTGGCGCCGGGGACCGGCCGCTCCCAGCCGGCCCGCCCGATGAGGCGGACGGACAGCTCCCGGTTGAGGGCGTTGACGGTCTGGGTCGCGCTGTAGCCCGCGTGGGCGGCCACCTCGATGATGATCGCGGCGTCCCCGAATGGAAGAATCCTCGCGGGCGGCAGCGTGATCACGGCCGGCTCCTCGCCTGTCATTGGTCGCGCGCCGGGCTGAGCGCGCGGACGCCGATGCCGGCTGCCGCCAGGGCCGTGCGCGTCGCCCGGGCACGATCCGCCGCGCCGGGCGCGTCGCCGTGAATGCACAGCGTGGTGGCGTGGATGGCGACGTGGCTGCCGTCCACCGCGGCCACGGCTCCCTCGCGGACCATCCCGACCGCCCTGGCGCCCACCCTGGCAGCGTCGGCCAGCAGCGCATCGGCGTGGTGCCGGGCCCGCAGGGTCCCGTCCGGCTCGTAGGCGCGGTCCGGGAACCCCTCACCGGCGGTGGCCAGGCCGGCATCCGCGCCCGCGTCCAGCAGCGCCGACCCGGCCAGGCCCACGAGGATGAGCGAGGGGGAGAACCGACGGACCGCCCGGGCGATGGCGTCGGCCGTCTCCCGGTCCAGCGCGGCCCGGTTGTACAGCGCGCCGTGCGGCTTCACGTGGCGGAGCTCCGTGCCCGCGGCCCGCGCAAACGCGGCCACGGCGCCGACCTGGTAGACGATCGCGGCCTCCAGGTCCTCTGGCGACATGCTCATGGCCCGCCGGCCGAAGCCGGCGAGGTCCGGGTAGCCCGGATGGGCCCCCACCGCCGCCCCGGCGGCAACGGCCAGCGCCACCGTGCGCTCGATCGTCCGGGGGTCGCCGGCATGAAACCCGCACGCGACGTTGACCGATGAGACGAGCGGGATCAGCGATTCGTCCTCGCCCAGCGACCAGGCGCCAAAACCCTCGCCCACGTCAGCGTTGAGGTCGATCTGCATGGCGCGGATGGTACGACCTGTGGCCGCTGGAGTGGCTCAGGCGCCGAGGGTCCCGGGGGCCGCCCCGGGGCGCTCGCGTCCGATCACCGCGGCGACCGCCATGCCCACCAGCGAGACGCCGACGAACAGGTAGAACGGCAGGCGTGGGTCCACGCCCCAGAGCACGCCGGCGGCCAGCGACGAGACGATGGTGCCCGTGGTGCCGGCCGCGCCGAAGATGCCCTGGGCGGTGGAGGTTCGCCCGGGTGGCGTCCCGCGGGCCAGGAGCCAGAAGAGCGCGGGGCCCACGAACGCGAACCCGGACGCCTCGAGGAGGCCGACCAGCGCCGGCATGACGGGCTCGGTGGCCGTCGTGTAGATCAGCCCGGCGGCGGCGACGGCCAGGCCGCCCAGGATGGCGAAGCGCAGGCCCCCGTAGCGGTCCACCAGGCGCCCGGCGAACGGGGAGAGCAGCATCACCGGGAGCGCGAAGAGCGTGAACGTGAAGCCGATCCACGCCACCGACGCGCCCAGGCTCGACATGAACAGGCTCCAGATGACCTCGTAGACCCCGGTAGAGAACGCGAAGGTCAGCTCCATGACCACCGCGGCCACCAGCATCCGGTTGAGGAGCCGACCCCGGTCGCCCGCGGCCGCGGGCCGCACGGTGCCCCGCGGGCGGGCCGCGGCGTTCAGCGCCGCCTCCAGGACGGCCTCCCCGACGAGGCCGGTGGCCATCTCCTCGCCGCCGGGCCCCAGGTGCGAGGGCGGGCTGGGCTGGTGGTCCGCACGAGCCAACCCTGTGTGATCGCGTGTCAGGTCGCGCGTGTCGCGCAGCCGAGCAGCCAGGAAGAGCGCGGCCACCAGGACCAGGGCCGCGGTGAGGACGAACGGGAAGGCGTAGCCACCGACGACAGCGGCCGCGGCCGAGCCGATGACCGGGCCGAGGATCAGCCCGCCCATCTGGAAGGAGCCGTACAGGCCAAACGCTTCACCGCGCCGGTCCTCGTCGGTGGCGTCAACGATGATCCCGCGGGCCGCAGGGTCGTACATCCCGGTCGCGAGGCCGCCGATCAGGCGGCTGACAAAGAAGGCCGGCGCGCTGGTCAGCCAGAGCGGCAGGACGATCGAGACGGCCAGGATCACCAGCGCGACCAGCATGATCGGCTTGCGCGCGCGTCGGTCCCCCAGGTAGCCAAAGATGGGCTCGGAGATCAGCTTGGCCAGCGGCCAGGCCGCGATGATCACCCCCAGCAGGGCGTTGTCGATCCCGTGCCCCACGAGGTAGAGCGGGAGGATGGGCAGGATGGCGCCAAAGCCCACGAGCATCGCGAACTCGGCGACAAGGACCGGCAGCAGGGGCGACCAGCGCGCCAGCCACGCGCTGGTGCGCGCGGCGATGGGTGATGGCGCGCGACTCGACACGCCCGGACGATACCCGGCCGGGGCGTGGAGTGCGAGCGGCGGATCAGCCTGGCACGAGGCTGGGCAGGAGGCCGGGCAGCGGGACCACGAATGCCACGGTGACGACCAACGTGGAGGCGACCATCTCCGCGATCCCCAGGTGGACGGGCCGGAGCGGGCGCGGGCTCGCGGCGAGGCGGCGCTGGAGGAGCGGGAACGCGGCCGCGCGGACTGCCAGCAGCACCGCGATGAGGACGTACGCGGTCGGCAGCCAGGCCGCGGCGGCGACCACCAGGGCCAGGTGGAAGACCACCGACGCGGCGGCGAAACGGGGGTTGGAGCGCTCCCGGATCACGGAGCGGACGACCAGCACCGTGCCCACCAGGTAGCCGGCCGCGACGAGGGTGCCGGCCACGACCGGACCGGTTGCATCCATCCCCGACACCCAGGCGCTGGCGGGGACCAGGGTGACGGCGAGCGCAACCTGCGACAGGCTGCTGGCCAGGTCGCGCCTGGTCGCGGGCTTCGCCCCGGCCACGACGATCAGCCCGGCGGGCACGCCGACCACCAGGACCAGGAGGAGTGCCGGGAACATCGCGAGGAGCGGGACGGAGATGGCGGCAAACGTCGCCGTGTAGACGAGCAACGGCCGCCGGTAGACGGGCCCACGCCGGGACCGCGACCAGCCCTGGAACGCCGCCGATGCGAGGTAGCCGCTCAGTGCGGCGCCGGCGAGCGCCAGGTGCCAGGGGGCCGGCGAGCTCGCCGCCACGCCAACCAGGATCGGGAGAATCAGCATGGCCCATGCCCCGTGCTGGCGGGGGAGCCAGGCGCGCCGGGCGGCGGCGGCAGCGGCGTCGGGACGAGCAGTCATGCCTGACACCGTAGCGCACCGGGCGAGACGTGCGCAGGGATGCGGGTTCGCGGCCGCCCATCCCGCGGATGCCCATCCCCGCCGATGCCAAGACGCCCCGGACGGCCCGTTCCGCGGCAGGTCCGCCCCGCATCAGCGCGCGACGTCTCGCCGGGACATCCCCCAGGCGCCCACGAGCGCGCCGCCAATGGCAAGGCCGAGGCAGGCCGCGATCCCGGTGGCATCCCAAGTGCCCAGGATCGGCTGACCCATGTGGTGCGTGAGCGCCAGCTGCTCGACCCAGTCCGGCAGCCCCAGGCCTGGCGCCAGCAGGTCGACCAGGGAGGTCAGGACCGTCGTCACGACGACCACGGAAGTCGCCCGGCGCGGGCCGGCCACTCCGGCTACGGCGACCCCGATCCCCGTCATCGCCCAGGCGTAGAGGGCCAGCACGCCGGTCCCGATGGCGGGCCCCGTCGGGTCCTCCCCGACGGATACGACGCCGATGGCTACCGAGCCGGCCAGCGGGAGGGTGATGACGGCGGCGGCCAGCCCCATCGCCGCGCTGCTGGCGAGCGCCCAGCGGGCGCGCGTAAGCGGCGTCGCGAGCTGCAGCTCGAGGCGCCCGGCGGTCTCGTCGCCGCATCTGGAGGCGACAAGGCTGGCCGCCGCCAGGCCGATCACCACGAGGCCCAGGTCCACGAACGCGAACTGGAGGAACCCGGCCGCCGTGGACAGGTCCATGCCCGGGATGTAGCCGGAGATGGCCGCCTTCAGCCCGGGCGACTCGTCCAGGATTTCCGCCATGGCGCCCGAGGCGCCGGACATCACGATCCCGTACAGGCCCAGCCCGACGCCCCATGCGATCGACATCGGGAGCAGGTCGCCAAGGGTCCGCCCCAGTGGCCCGCGCAGGCCCTTGAGTGCGCGCGGCAGGCCGGGCAAGGGGAGGGCGACGGTCACGCCGACGTCGCGGCGGGCGAATGCCTCGACGCCGACCACGATGAGGGTCGCGCAGGCCACCGCGGTCAACCCCAGGGCCGGCCAGTCCCACGATCCAGCCAGCGGGACGTGGCCGGCCGCCCAGGAGAACCAGGTCAGCCAGGCCAGTGCGTCCAAGGCATCCACCACCGTCCGGTAGCTGTAGGTGACGTAGCCGCCGAACATCACGGCGCCGGCGATCCCTGCGGAGGCGCCCCGGCCCACGATCGGGGCGAGGGCGAAGGCGACGGATCCGGCGGCCAGGCTGCGGATCAGGATCCCAGCCGCGAACCCGGCCGCGGCGGCAGGCGAGATCGCGTCGCCGTCGTACCTGCCGAGGAGTGCGCCCGCGGCCCAGGCCGCGAGCGCGACGGCCAGCCCGACGACGCCGAGCGCCGCCACGTGCGCCACGACTTTCTGCGCGGCGATGGTCCGCCTGCCCAGTTGCGTGGCCAGGACCAGGTCGAGGCTGCCGGAATGCGCCTCCCCGGCGAGCGTGGACGACAGGGAGAGGATCGACCAGAGCCCGCCCAGCAGCGCGAAGTAGGCGCCGTAGTGCCAGGACAGGAAGCCGCCCAGGGTATCCACACGGACGGGGTTCCCGTACAGGCCGCGCATCACCGGCGGGAGATCGGTGGACATCGCGGCGAGCTCGGCGCGCGCCTCGGGCGTCCCATACGTGTTGAGCATGGTCCAGCCACCGACGAGGACCATCGCGGCGAGCAGCCCGCCAATCCCCAGCATGCCCGGGCGCGAATCGCGCATGGTCTTGCCAGCGATGCTGCCGAGGCTCCAGCGGCGAGCCGTCGTGGCGGTCTCGCGGTGCGGCCGGCCGACGGCGGGCCATCCGGTGTCGGCCGGGCCGCTCACTGCGGGTCCCGCCCGTCGGATGCCCCGCCCGGGGCGCCGATGCCATGCCCGTACTGCGCGAGGAACGCCTCCTCCAGGCCGGGCTCGCGACTGCTGAAATCGATCACGTCGAAGTCGGCGGCCGCCCGCACCACCGCGCCCATCGGCCCGGTGACGTGCATCCGGAGTCCGCCGTCGAACGCCCGCACGTCGCTCACGCCCGGCAGCGCGGCGAAGGCCCCGGGCGGCACGGGCCCGGCGAAGCGGACCTCGACCTCGTGCGCCGTCAGGTCCCGGAGCGCCTCCACGCGGTCGGTCCGCACGATCCGTCCGTCCCGGATCAGCGCTACGCGGTCGCACGCCTTGTCGGCCTCGCTGAGGATGTGGCTGGACAGGAATGCCGTGCGTCCCTGGCCTGCAAACGATCGGAGCAGGTCGAAGAACGTCTGCTGCACCAGCGGGTCCAGCCCGGCGGTCGGCTCGTCGAGGACCAGCAGATCGGGCCGGTGCTGGAGGGCGATGACCAGCCCCACCTTCTGCTTGTTGCCCTTGGAGTACTCGCCGTATCGCCTGGACGGGTCCAGATCGAAGCGGTCCACCAGGTCGCGCTGCCAGGCGGGCTCGACGCCGCCCCTGAGGTTCCCGAAGTACTCGATCGTCTCGCCGCCGGTCAGGCGGTCGAAGAGCGCGAACTCGCCGGGCAGGTAACCGGTCCGCCGGTGAATCTCTGGCGCGCCCTTGCGCGAATCGAGCCCGAACACCAGGGCGCGGCCACGGGTGGCCCGCACCAGGTCCAGGAGCAGGCGGATCATCGTCGTCTTGCCGGCCCCGTTGGGCCCGAGGAAGCCGAAGACCTCGCCGGCCTCGACGGCCAGGTCCACGTCAGTGACACCCCGGTGGTGACCGTACAGCTTTGTCAGGCCGACGGCCTCGATGACGGGCACGGCTGCCTCCAGGAATCGGCGGGCTGGTTTGCTTCGTCCGGGCCGCCTCGCACGCCACCCGCGTTGCGGCCGCGCGACAAGGTCCCACAGGGTTCCAGTACAGCGCATGGCGGCGCTCGCCCGACAGGGCCGCGCGGGAGGCCCGTGCGTGCCGAACGTCATCAGCGCCCGGTGCGGATCACCGCACGGTGCATCGCGGGCGCTGCTCGACGCGACCAACGTGTTGCGCCGTCTGGACCTGAAGCCGCGGTGTCGAGTGGCCCCATCGGGGGGAGAGTGGGCCGGTCCCGGTCGGCGACCACAGCCGAGGCCGCGCCCCGTCCGTGACCCCGTGCGGTCGCCGTTGTCCCCGTGCCCCGCACCGGTGACGGCCGGCCGTGTACTGTCGGCGCACAGCCAGCACGCACAACCCCGGAGGTGGCGATGAAGATCGGGATGCGCCTGCCGACACGCGAGGCGTTCATCGACGGAGCGTTCATCACGGCGTGGGCCCGGCGGGCGGACCAGGCCGGCTTCTCCAGCCTCGCGGTCACGGACCGCGTAGTCCACCACGCCAAGGAGCCGCTGATCGCCCTGGCGGTGGCGGCCGGTGTCACGCAGCAGATCCGATTGACCGCCTCGGCGATCGTGGTTCCGTCACGCGAGACCACGTTGCTCGCCCGCCAGGCCGCGTCGCTGGATGCGCTGTCCAATGGCCGCTTCACGCTGGGCGTGGGGATTGGCGTCCGAACGGACGACTACCTGGCGACGGGGACGGACTTCCACACCCGCGGCCGGCGACTTGAGGCGCAACTGGCGCAGCTCCGGCGCATCTGGGCGGGGGAGCCCGCGGCCGAGGGGATCGGGGTGATTGGTCCGGCGCCGGTTCGGCCGGGCGGGCCGGAGGTGCTGCTGGGCGGCTACGTGGAAGCGGTCGCTGGCCGGATCGCCCGTTGGGGAGACGGCTACCTGGCACCGGTCGGGGGCGACCCGGCGGCGGTGCTGGGTCTCTGGCAGAAGATCAAGGACGCCTGGGCTGCCGAGGGCCGGTCCGGCGCGCCGCGCTGGGTCACGGGCGCGTACTACGCGTTGGGCCCCGAGGCGGACGACGTCGCGGATCGCTACATCCAGGAGAACTACGGCTTCAAGCCGGACCTGGCGCGCCGGATCCGATCCAACGTGCCAACCTCGCCCCAACAGATCTACGACGCCATCCGGCGCCTCGAGGACCTGGGGTCCGACGAATACGTCCTTCGGCCGTGCACGACGGACCTGCCGACGCTGGACGCCATCGCCGACGTGATCGCCGCGCGCCCGGCCTGAGCCGCAGCGCACCATTCACACGATCGGTCGCCCGGAGGCGACCAGGGAGGAGACTGTCATGCGTATCGCGATCGGGCTGCCCACCCGCGGCCGGGGTGTCACGGCGGCATCGCTCGTGGAGTGGGCCATCCGTGCCGACCAGGGTCCCTTCTCCACGCTGGGCGTCTCGGACCGGGTGGTCACCAACGCCCAGGAGCCGCTGATCGCCCTGGCGGTGGCCGCCGGCGCCACCCGGCGGATCGGCCTCATGACGGCCGTGATGCTGACGCCCACGCATGAGACCACGCTGCTGGCACGCCAGGCGGCCTCGCTGGATGCCCTTTCCGGCGGCCGGTTCTCCATGGGCGTCGGCGTGGGTGTCCGCACGGACGACTACGACGTCACCGGCTTCGATTTCCATCGGCGCGGGGCGCTGCTCGAGGAGCAGCTGGCAACGCTCCGCCGGATCTGGGCGGGTGAGCCCGCGGCCGAGGGCATCGGCCCCATCGGTCCGGCGCCGGCGCGACCCGGCGGCCCCGAGGTCCTGATCGGTGGCTACCTGCCGGTGGTGGCGCGTCGGGTCGCCGCCTGGGGCGACGGGTTCATGTCCCCGGGCGGAGGGGATCCCGAGAAGATGGCCGCCCTGTGGCGGCAGATCGAGGCGGCCTGGGATGCGGCGGGCCGCTCCGGGCGCCCCCGCTGGGTCACCGGGAGCTACTACTCGCTGGGACCGCGCGCGGAGGAGAACGCCGACGCCTACATCCAGGCCAGCTACGGGTTCAGCCCGGACCTGGTGAAGCGCAACCGCGGCAACATCCCCACCACGCCGCAGTCCCTCCGTGACCAGATCCGTCGGCGCGAGGACATGGGCGCCACGGAGTACCTGCTCCGTCCCGTCGTTGAGGACCTGACGGCACTCGATGAGCTGGCGGACGCGGTCGCCTCGATCGCGGATGCCTGATCGCCCGTGACCCAGCCCGCGTCCCACCGGCCATGACCACGGCACGTCGCCCCGGCTCCTTCGTCCGCCTGCCCGGCGGCCTCGCGCCGCTGGGCTATCGAAACTTCGCCCTCTACTGGCTGGGCTTCGCCTCGACCAACGCGGGGAAGTGGATCGAGAACACGGGTGCCGTCTGGGTAGCCTACGAGCTGACCGGCAGCCCCTTCCTGCTGGGCCTGATGGGGGTGATCCGGGCGCTGCCCACCATCCTCGTCACACCCTTTGCCGGCGTGCTGGTGGACCGGGTGGACCAGCGGCGGCTGATCATGGTGACGCAGGCGATCATGCTGGTGACCTCGCTGGTCACGGGCCTCCTGATCCTCGAGGGGCGCATCGAGCTCTGGCAGCTCTACCTCGAGGTCTTCATCCAGTCCGCGGTCCTGTCCGTGGACTACATCGCCCGCCAGGCGCTCTTCCCGCGCCTGGTGCCGCGCGACCACATGGTCGAATCCGTCACGCTGACATCCACGGCGGCGCGGATCTCCGGCCTGGTCGGGCCAGCGGTCGGCGGGTTTGCCATTGCGGGGTTTGGTGACGCGGCTCCATTCCTGCTCAACGCGGCCACCTTCCTGGTGCTGATGGGCGCCCTGGCCGGGATCAAGGGCGTGGCGTGGTCCGTTGGCGTGTCCGTCCGGACCACGTGGCGCGCGGAGCTGATCGAGGGCTGGCGGTATCTCCTGGCGACGCCGGTCCTGCTCGGTCTGCTCCAGCTGGAGGTCGTGTACGGCGTGTTCCAGATGAACCCGGTGTTGATCACCATCGTGGGCCGCGAGACGCTGGGCGTCGGCCCCGAGGGTCTCGGGGGGCTCCTGTCGGCGACCTCGGTGGGGGCCATCGTCGGGACCGGGCTGCTGCTCGCCTTCGGCACCACGGCGCGCCCCGGGCGGTTCGTGACGCTGGCCGCCATCGCCTGCGCCGCCGCGCTGATCGGGTTCGCTTTCACGCGCGACTACGTGACCGCCTTCGCGGTGCTCATGGTCGCCGGCGTGTTCGATGCGATGGTCAGCGTGACGCGGAGCACCATCGCCCAGCTGGCGGCGCCCGGCCACATGCGCGGCCGCATCATGGCCAATCAGGGCGTGGTGGTGCGGGGCTTCGGCCCATTGGCGCAGACCCAGAGTGGGGTGACCGCCGGCCTGCTCGGTGGGCCGATGGCCGTGCTCGTCTCATCGCTGGCCCTGGGCCTCAGCGCGGCACTGGTGGCGCGCGGCAATCGGCCCTTCTGGCGCATGGCCCGTGACGATGACCCGGATCGCGACGACAACGCCGCGCCTGCCAGCGGATGACGAGCGCCCGCGACATCCCGCCGTTCGCCCGCCTGCCCGGCGGCCTGGCACCGCTTGGCTACCGCAACTTCCTGCTCTACTGGGTGGGCTTCGTCGCGTCCAACTCCGGCAAGTGGATCGAGCAGACGGGCGCCGTCTGGATCACCTACGAGCTGACCGGCAATCCCTTCCTGCTGGGCCTCCTGGGGATCGTCCGGGCCGTGCCCACCTTGCTGCTGACCCCCCTGGCGGGCGTCATCGCCGACCGGGTTGACCAGCGTCGCCTCCTGTTCGCCACGCAGAGCCTCTCGATGGTGGCCTCGCTGGCGCTGGGCGTCCTCGTCGTCACCAACACGGTCCAGCTCTGGGAGGTCTACCTCCAGGTCGGGATCCAGGCCGCGATCACCTCCGTTGATTCCGTCGCGCGCCAGTCGCTCTTCCCACGGCTCATCCCGCGCGAGCGACTGGTGGAGGCGGTCACGCTCCAGTCCATGGCCGGGCGGGCCTCCAACCTCATCGGGCCGGCGATCGGCGGGTTCGCCATCGCCGGGCTGGGGGAGGCCGCGCCGTTCTTCCTGAACGCCATCTCGTACCTGTGCCTGATGGGGGCGCTCGCGCTGGTGACCGGGATCTCCGCCCGGGTCGGCGGGGTCCGCGAATCCTTTCGCACGGAGCTCACCCAGGGCTGGGTCTACATCCTGCAGACGCCGGTCCTGCGCAGCCTGATCCTCCTCGAGGTGTTCTACGGACTCTTCGCCATGAACCAGGTAATGATCACGATCGTCGCCCGCGAGCAGCTGAACGTGGGGCCCGAGGGGTTGGGTGGGCTGCTCTCCGCCGATGCCGTGGGCGCGCTCGCGGGGATAGGGATCCTCCTGGTCGTCGGTGCCACAAGCCGTCCGGGCCGGTTCGCGATCCTGTGCACCGCCGGGTACGCGGCATCCATCGTCGCCTTCGGGTTGACCTCGACGTACGTCTTCTCCTTTGCGGCCCTCGTCATGACCGGGCTCTTTGATTCGCTGGTCTCGGTCACCCGCAACAGCCTGATGCAGCTCGCGGCGCCCAGTGGGATGCGCGGCCGGGTGATGGCCAACCAGGGCATGATCGTGCGCGGGATGGCGCCCCTGTCGCAGACACAGAGCGGCTTTGTCTCCGGCCTGGTGGGCGGCCCCGCGGCCATCCTGCTGGCCGGCGGGGTGATGGCGGTGGGCGCCGTGGCCGTCCTGCGTGGGAATCGGGCGCTGTGGACCATCCAGCGGGACGATGTCGTCCGACGACCCGGTCGGCCGCTATAGTCGGGCCATGGCACATCCCCGCGTCGAGCAGCTCCGTTTCGCCCGCAGCGAGTTCCTCCGTGGCCTGGACGGCCTGACGGGGGAGCACGCGGCCCAGCAGCCCGGGCCAATGAACTCCATCGCCTGGATGGTGGGCCACCTGGCCTGGCACGAGCAGCTCTCCTGGCTGACGCGGGCGCAGGGTGTCACGCCCCGCCCGGAGCTCAACGAGCTGACCGCCAACGGCAAGCCCAGGTCAAACCCGCCCCTCGCCGAGATGCTGGCGGCCTGGCGTGAGGTGACCGAGGCGTCTGACGGGTGGCTGGACGCCCTGGAGCCGGCGGACCTGGCGGCCCCGATGGGCCGCTCCCGCATCCCGCAGTCCGTTGGGACCGCGCTGCTGCGCATGACCTACCACTACTTCGTCCATTGCGGGGAGGCCTCGGCCGTTCGCCAGCTGATCGAGGGCGGCGAGCTGCCGGAGTTCGTGGGCGCGATCCAGGTGGAGGCGCCGTGGCGCGCGGAGCCGGCCTGGGAGGCCGGTGAGTCCGGACAGCCGGGCGCGGAGGTGGTCGCGTGACGCGGCCGCACGTCCCGCAGGAGGTCCTGGACGCCGCGCATGCCCGCAAGGCGGCGCGCCTGTCGCACAACTTCGACGCGGCCGACCGCCTGAAGGGTGAGATCGAGGCCCTGGGCTGGCGCATCGTGGACCGCGGGGTCGACTTCGCCCTCGCGCCCCTGCACCCGGCCGATGTGGCCGAGGAGGGCCGGACGCTCTACGGCTGGTCGGGCGGTGTGCCCAGCCGGCTCGACGAGCCCGCGGTTGCGCCGGCCACGGTCATCGTCCGGGCCGGAGACGACGCGGCGACCGCCGAACTGTCCGTGGGCACCATCCTCGGTGCGGCACCCGCCGGCACGCAGGTGGTCATCGTCGCGGACGGCGCCGCGTCCGACGTGGCGGAGGCTGTCGCGCGCGTCGCCGCCGACCGGCCGGAGGCCGTCGAGGTGGTCTGGGTTGTCGCGCGGCAGGGCACGGCGGCGGCGATCAACGCTGGCCTCCGGCGTGCCGCAGGTGCTGTGGTCATCGTGCTGGGTGCCGGTGCGCGGGTCGGCGGCGACGTGGTGACGCCGCTGCTGGCCGCCCTGGCCGATCCCACCGTGGCGGTCGCGGGTGCCCAGGGGCAGGAGGGCCCGGATATCCAGTCCCTCGCGCCGGCGCCCCTCACGGGCGACGTGGCCGCGCTGGACGACACGTGCCTGGCCATGCGCCGGGACGATGCCGCCGCGCGCGGGCCGCTTGACGAGCGGTTCCGCAGCCCACGGCTGCTCGCGGCGTGGTGGAGCCTGGTGCTGCGCGACGAGGAGGACGGCCCCACGAGGCGCGCGCTGGTGGTGCCGGGCCTGCCGGTCAGCCGAGACGTCCGGGCCGAGGCGATCGATGCCGCGCCGGACGCCAACGCCGGCGAACGCGACCGCCTCGCGCGCCGGGACCGGTACCGCCTGCTCGATGCCTTCCGCGACCGCGATGACCTGCTCGTGGGCGACCTGCCCGACTGACCCGGGGCAAGTCCGCCGACAGGCTCGGGCGCCCGTCGCCCGTATACTCGGCCTCATGCGCCAACGGCCCTGGTTGATGGTCCTCCTGTTCGGGTTTGCCGGTCAGAGTTGCGTCTGCGCGGGTGCGGCGCCCGGCCCGACCCCCACCGAGCGACCGCTGCGGGTCGCGCGCGCCGGGCGCCTGCAGCGGACGACGGCCTGGTGGCAGGCGGCCTGACGCCGGACGCCCCGGATCTCGCCTCGGTCCAGGTCGTTCGCTCCTTCCCCCGCCGCCGAATGCTGGGCGCGCTCGCGTTGGTCGCGCTCGTGCTGGCGGGGGCGATGGCCGGATCGCGCGGCGCCACGCCCGGAGCGGGTGGCAACCCCGTCGGCGCCGCCGTCGCCAATCCGGGCGAGGTCCGCATCCTCTCCGGTGTTCCGGCCAGCCTCGACCCGGCCGCCGGGGGCGATATCGGCAGCGCGTCCGTCACGGCGCAGTTGTACGAGGGGCTCACCGCGTTCGATCCGGGCCTGGTCCTGCGGCCGGCGCTGGCGCGCTCGTGGGACGTCAGCGACGGTGGGCGACGCGTCGTCTTCCATCTCCGGCCCGGACTCACGTTCTCGGACGGCACGCCGCTCACAGGCGCCGACGTCGTGCGCAGCTGGCTCCGGCTCATCGACCCTGCCGCGCCGTCGCCCCTCGCCTCGCTGATGTCGGACGTGGTCGGCGCGGACGACTACCGCGCCGGGCGGAGCAGGGACGCCGCTGCCGTCGGCCTCGTCGCCGAGGGCACGGACGTGACCGTGCGCCTCATCAACCCGGCCAGCGACCTCCCGTCGATCATCGCCGCCGCACCCTTCGCGGTGGTCCCCAGGGGCGTCGCGGACGGCTCCGCGCTGGCACCGGGTCGGTTCGTCGGCAGCGGTGGCTACGTCCTGGCCGCGCTGACGGACACGGAGCTGACCCTGACCGCCAACGCGCACTACTGGGCGGGATTGCCGGCCATCGACACCGTCCACCTGGTGGTCAGCATTGCCGGCCGCAGCCCCGTCACGGCGTTCCAGGACGGCGATCTCGACTACACCGAGATCGGGACCTACGACGCCAGCTGGATCCGCTCCGACCCGACGCTGGGGCCGGCGCTGCGTTCGGTGCCCAGTCTCTCGCTCGAGTACCTGGGCTTCGATACCAGCCGCGCCCCGTTTGACCAGGTGCTGGTTCGCCAGGCCTTTGGTGCCGCCATCGACTGGCGCAGAGTCGTTGCCCTGGCCAACCCGGGGAATGACACGCCGGCGACCGCCATGGTCCCGCCCGGCATCCCCGGCCGGGACTCCGCGACCTTCCTGCCCGCTTACCAGCCGGATCGCGCCAGGGCGCTGCTCGCGCAGGCGGGCTACCCGGGCGGCAAGGGCTTCCCGGCGGTGACCTTCGTGACCGGCGGCAGCGCGTACGGCGAGGCCATCCGAGCCGGGCTGCAGTCCGCGCTCGGCATCTCGCTGGGCTACGAGACGATGGTCAGCGACGACTACTTCACGCGGTTGCGGGACGACCCGCCGGCCATCTGGATGCTGGGCTGGATCGCCGACTACCCGGGGCCCAACGACTTCCTGGGCGTCCTGCTCCGGTCGGACAGCACGAACAACTCCGGGCGCTGGCGCAGCCCGGAGTTCGACCAGGCCATCGCCGACGCCGGGGCAGCCAGCGATGGGGCGGCGATCGCGGCCGCCTTCGCCCGCGCCCAGGGCGTCGTGCAGCGAGACGTGCCCGTGATCCCGCTGGCCAACGGCGACGGCTGGGCACTGTCGCGCAGCGGCCTCCTGGGGGCCAGCCAGAATGGCCTCGGCATCCTGCGGATCGCGGGGCTCGCATGGGCGCGCTAGGCCGGCTGGCCGCGGCCGTGGCGCTGGTCGCGTCACTGGCGGCACCGCCCGGTGCGACCGCCGCCGGCAGCTCGTTCGGGACGCCCACGGCCACCGCAACCTACGGAACGGGCATCGACTTCCGCCAGCCCGTGACGCTGGCCGCCCCGATGCTCCGGGCGGAGCTCCTGCTGGAGTTCCCCAAGGAGCCCGGGCCCGAGGTGCGGGTGGTGGCTGCCCCGGCGGGTGGCTCCAGCACGCTCCGCTTCACGCTGGATACCAGCACCGGCGGGCTGCTGCCCAACACCACGGTGACCGCCCGCTGGCGGCTCGTGGCCAAGGATGGGAGCTCCTCGGTGGGCCCGTCGGTCACGGTCCGCTACGACGACACCCGGTTCACCTGGCAGACGCGCCAGGGGAGGCTGGTCCGCGTCCACTGGTACCAGGGCACGGCCGCCTTCGGTGATCGTGCGCTCCAGATCGGCGAGGACGCGATCGCGCGCACCGGCCGGCTGCTCGGCGTGACGGAGACGCAGCCGATCGACTTCTTCATCTATGCCGATCAGCAGGCGTTCTACGACGCGCTGGGCCCCGGCACCAGGGAGAATGTCGGCGGGGAGGCGATCGCGGGGATCCGGACACTCTTTGCCTTGATCACGCCGGCCGACATCAACGCCTCGTGGGTCGGGATCGTGATCCCGCACGAGCTGACCCACCTCGTGTTCGACACCGCGGTCAGCAACCCGTACCACTTCCCGCCGCGCTGGTTGAACGAAGGGCTGGCGGTCTACCTCGCGCAGGGCTACGACGGCAGCGACACGACGACCGTCAAGTCGGCCGTCTCCGCCGGAACGCTCATGCCGCTGGCGTCGCTCACCGGCCAGTTCCCAACGACCCGGGACCGGTTTGGGCTGGCCTATGCCGAGAGCGTCGCCGCCGTCGACTTCCTGGTTCGCCAGAAGGGCGAGGCGGCGCTGGTCGGCCTGATCCGGTCGTACGCCAACGGCGTGACCGATGACGAGGCCTTCACGGCGTCGCTCGGGCTCGACGCGGCGGCGTTCGACGCCGCCTGGCGGTCCAGCCTGGGCGCTCGTAACCCGGTTGCCTACGGGCCCGTCCCGGCACCCAGCGGGCCCTTGCCCGTCGACTGGGCGGGGAGCCCCTCCGCGTCGGGCTCCACCAGCGGCGCGACCGGGCCCCCGAGCCCCGCGGGCAGCACCGGGCCAACGCCGACCGCCGCCGCGACGCAGGGCCAGGGCACATCGCAGGGCGCCGGGTCGCCGGCGATCCCGCTCCTCTTCGCCGGCCTCGTCTTCCTGGCGGCCGTCCTGCTCGTGCGGTTCAGATCGCGGCGACGGCGCGACGGCGGTCCCATGCGGCCACCGCGGGTCGCCCGGTGACAGGACTCCGCGCACGACTCCGCGCCGTCCAGACGTGGCAGATCACGCTGGGGCTGGCCCTGCTGGTGCTCGGTTTCCTGATCGCCGCGCAGCTGGCCAGCGAACGCCCCCGGGTCCGGTACACCACCCAGGAGCGATCCCCGCTGGTGGATGCCGTCCGTGAACTGCAGGCGCAGCAGGAGGACCTGAAGTCCGCGATCCTGGGCCTCCGCCAGGAGATCCAGGACGGGGAGGGCCAGGGCGAAGGGTCGGCGCTGCTGGTCCGCCAGCTCAACGACCAGTTGCAGCAGGCGCGCCTCGCGGCCGGCCTGGTGGCGCTGACCGGGCCGGGCGTCGTCTTCCGCCTCGAGGACGGGACGTCGGGCAGCTCCGGCAGCCGCGGTGAGAGCATCGTGACGGCCAAGGACGTCCGCACCCTGGTGGAGGAGCTCTGGCTGGCCGGTGCCGAGGCGGTCGCCGTCAACAACGAACGCGTGCTTGCCGGAACGGCGTTCCTCGACATCGGCGGCTCCGTCCTGGTCAACTCGGCCTATCTCGCGCCGCCGTACACCGTGACCGCGATCGGCCCCGCCAACCTCTACGCCCGGGTCTCGGCGTCACGCGGCTTCGTGGAGCTCTACCGCGTCCGTACGCAGAAGGGCGGGATCGTGCTCACCTACGCGGAGCGCGACGGCCTCCGCGTGCCGGCATTCGCCGGGACGGTGAACCTGTCTGCCGGCCATCCGGTGCCCAGCGCGACGCCCAGCGGTCCTGCCAGCGATGCACCGGCGGGGACGCCGTGACCGCGCGCGTGACCGGCAAGCGCTGGCGCGACCAGGCCGCCGTCGCCGTGGTGGCGGCCGTCCTCGGCGTGCTCGTCGTGATCCAGCTTCGCACGCAGCAGGCCGATCCGGGGCTGTCCGCGCTGTCGGCGCAGGACCTGACCGTGCTGATCGCCAACCTCAACACCCGGAACGGACAGCTGCGCGAGGAGGTGGCCACCCTGTCGCGCGAGCTCTCGACGCTCTCCGCCAGCCAGGCCCGGGGCCAGTCATCGGTGGACCAGATCCGCCGGGACCTCGCCAAGGTCCGGGCGTGGTCCGGCCTCGACCCGGTGGCCGGGCGGGGGGTCCGCATCCTGGTGAGTGGACCCATCGATGGCCCCGGCGTGGAGGAGTTGCTCAACGAGCTGCGGAACGCCGGGGCGGAGGCCATCTCGGTCGGCGGCGTGCGCCTCGTCGCGGGCACCGTCGTGGCCGGCTCCACCGGCTCGATCGGCGTGGAGACCACGCTCCTGGCCGATCCATTCGAGGTCGTGGCCATCGGGTCGCCCGAAGTCCTGACAGGCTCCCTCACGCGCGCCGGCGGGGTCATCTCCCTGCTCGCCGCGACGCATCCGCAGGTCCATGTCGTCGTCACCCCCGCCGACGGCCTCCAGGTCCCGGCCACCATCCGTTCGCTGGCGCCCAGCCATGGCGCGCCCCGCCTCTGATACTCTGCGCGCCCATATGACCGACCAGCCCGTTCTCGAGCTGCTCCTCGGCGACATCGTCCGGCTCCGCCGCCCGCACCCCTGCGGCGGGACGGACTGGCAGGTCGATCGCCTCGGCGCGGACATCGGCCTCACGTGCGCCACCTGTGGTCGCCACGCGATGATCGAGCGACGCCCGCTGGAGCGTCGGATCGAAGGATTCGTCCGGCGGGGTGACCGATCGATCTCGGCTGTGACGGCCCCCGTGGCCCAGCCCGACAGCGCAGGTGCAGTCCAGGCGGTGCCCGGGCGCACCACGCGTACTCGGTCCGCGACCGCGCCTGGGAGCACGCCGTGAGCCCCGCGGCGTCGGGCCCCGTGAGTCGGAGCCACAGCGGGCTGAGCGTCCTCCGGAACCGACCCTTCCTGCTCCTCTGGCTCTCCCAGGTGGCGACCCAGATCGGCGGGAACATGGTCCTCTACGGGCTGACCGTCCTGGTGCTCCAGTCGACCGGGTCCAACTCGGCCATCAGCGCCCTCTTCCTGACCTTCCTGGTGCCGGCCGTGCTGCTGTCGGCCGTGGCCGGGGTGTACGTGGACCGGATGGATCGACGGACCATCCTGATCCTGACCAACCTCCTCCGCGCCGTGGCCATCGGCGGGATCTTCCTGGTCGGGAACAACATCGCCGGGATCCTGCTGCTGAACGTCTTCGTGTCGGTCATCACCGTCTTCTTCGCACCGGCCGAGGCGGCGATGATCCCGGTCCTCGTCTCGCGCGCGCAGCTCGTCTCGGCCAACGGCCTGTTCACCCTGACGCTCAACGGCGCGTTTGCGCTGGGGTACGCGCTCCTGGGCCCGCTGATCGTGACCCTGCTCGGGCCGGAGCGGCTGATCCTGGTCGTCGCCGTCCTCTACCTGGTCGCCGCGCTGTTCTGCTTCACCCTTCCGGCGTCGCGTCCGGTTCATGGGCTGCAGCTTGGCCTCGATTCGGTCGGCGAGGCGGAGACGGCCGTGGTGCGGAATGTCGGCGCCCTGCGAGAGGGGATCGACTACATCCGCCAGAACCCGGCGATCAGCTGGTCGCTCGTCTACCTGGGCATCGCCGCCTCGCTCGTCGGCGTGATCGGCGTGCTGGGACCGTCGTTCGCCCAGGTCACGCTGGGCCTGGACGCCAAGGACCTGATCGTGGTCATCCTGCCGCTGGGCCTGGGGATCGTGTTCGGGATCCTCCTGCTCAACGCCTACGGCAAGTACGTGGTCCGACGGCGCGCGATCGAGGGCGGCCTGATCCTGCTGGGGGTCCTGCTCGTGCTGCTCACGGCGGCCGGGCCCATCAGCCGCGCCGTCAACGCCGTGGACAGGTCCAACCAGATCTCCAACCTGTCCGGCCTGACCTCCCTGGTCTCCGTGGTCGTGGTCATGGCCTTCTTCGCCGGGATTGCGTACGGGATCGTCGCCATCTCCAGCCAGACCGCGCTCCAGGAGGACCTGCCCGAGGCGGTCCGCGGGCGGGTCTTCGGCGTCCTCAACATGCTGGTCTCGGTCGCCAGCTTCATGCCCATCATCCTGGTCGGGCCAATCGCGGACCTGGTCGGGACCACCAACGTGATCCTGTCGGTGGCGGGCGCCGTCCTGGTCGCCGGGATCATCTCGGTGGTGGCCCGCGGGCCGGTGGCTCCCGAGGATGCGCGGCGCACAGCGGGCACCATGGTGGAAGGCAGCCCGATGGACTCCATCGGGGTCACGGTCCGGGCACGCGACGACCTGGGCGCCTCCGCGACCGCGGATGAGGCGGAGTCCACCGTCGCGGACGTCAGCGAATGACGGGGCCTGACCGCCGCGTGACGCCCGACGCGTGGCGCGCGATCGCCCTGGGCGTGCTCGTCGGGGGGCTCGTTGGCGGCATGCGCGCCGCGTCGGGCCGCCGGGCATCCACGCCACTCGCCCTCGCCGCCGCGGTCGTGGCCGGGTCCGTGATCCCCATCGCGCGGGCCAGTCGCCGGCCACCGGTGCCGCAGGGCGCGCCGCCGCTGGACCCCGCCGCGACGCCCGTGACCTTCTCGGTGGTCGTCGCCGGCCGCGACGAGGCCAACGTGCTGCCGGCCCTGGTGCGCGACGTGGCCGGTCAGGACTGGCGTGACGAAGATGGCGAGCCGCGCTTCGAACTTGTCGTCATCGACGATCGCTCCATCGACGGGACGGGGGCGGCCGTCCTCGACGCTGCGACCAGGGCCGGGATCGGCGCCGTCACGCGGGTGATCCGGCGCGAGGGCGAGGGCCTGCCCGACGGGAAGGGGGCCGCGCTGACCGCCGCCCAGCCGGACGCCTGCCGCGGGGACTACGTCGTGGTCCTCGACGCCGACGCCCGGATCGGGAGCGGCTTCCTGCGGGTCCTCGCGGGCTATGCGGCGGCGGGCGTGGATGCCATGACCCCGCGACGCCGCATCCTCGACGCGGGGAGCTCGGTGCTCGCCCAGCTCCAGGCCGACGAGCAGACGCTGGACGGCGAGCTCCAGCGGGGCCGGTGGGCGATGGACGGTTGCTCGGAGTTCCGGGGCAACGGGATCACCATCCGTCGCTCCCTCCTGACGGCGCTCGGCGGCTGGCACGCGGAGGCGCTCACCGAGGACATCGACCTGTCGAGCCGCCTGGCCGCCGAGACGGGGATCGTGGTCGCATGGATCCTTGACGCCGAGGTCTGGGAAGAGCCGGTACGGAGCTGGAAGTCCCTGCTCCGCCAACGGGAGCGCTGGTCCGAGGGCGCGGCCCGGCGGGCATTCGAGCACGGCCCCGCGATCATGGCCAGCCGCCGGCTCTCGCCGCGCCAGAAGGCCGATTTCGCCCTCTACGTGGCGCAGCTCCTGGCTCCGCCGCTGATCATCGGCGCCGCGCTCGGGACGGCCCGCCGTCGACCCGTCTCGGCGGCGATGCTGCTGGGGACCTACATGGTGATCAGCGGCGGCATCACCTGGGACGCGCTGCGCTGGGAGCGGGATGCCTCCGGCCTGCCACCGGCGCCCGGGCCGCGAGTCGGCCGGGCCGTCGGCGCCGGGGTCTTCACGTTCGTCTGGCTGGCCGCCGTGCCGCGAGCGCTGTGGCGACTTGCGACCCGGACGGGGCATGTCCGGTACGACAAGATGGCCCACCACGGGTCGTCGGCCGGCACGGCACTGGATCCATCGGACGACCACGCGGCCGACGACCCGGAGCGCACTGTCGGCTAAGCCGGTCGGCGGCCACCCGCCGGGGCGGCGCGGCGCAGCGCTCCAGCCGGCGTCCTCACCGGGAACCTCGCCGGGCGGGGGAGGGGAGGCCCCGCTGGCGCCGTGCCTCGTAGAGCAGGACAGCGGTCGCCGCGGAGACGTTGAGGGAATCCGCGACACCCAGCATCGGCAGGCGGACCCCGGCGATGTCGTCCGCCGCCCAGCGCTCCGACAGCCCCTCGGCCTCCGCCCCCACGGCGATCGCGAGGGCGCCCGTCAGGTCCGTGTCGGTCGCCAGCGCGGAGCCGTCCACGCGGGCGGCGACGATCCGGATCCCGCGCCCGCGCAGCCAGGCCAGCACCGCGTCGGCGGGCGCGGCCGCCAGCGGCACCGCGAAGATGGTTCCCAGGCTGGCGCGGATGGCGTTGGGGTTGAACAGGTCCGTCCTGGGTGACGCGGCGATGACCGCGTCCGCCCCGGCCCCGTCGGCAGAGCGGAGGATCGCGCCCAGGTTCCCGGGCTTCTCCACGTCCTCTGCCACGACGATCAACGGATCCGGCGGGAGTTGGAGGGACTCCAGCGAGGTGCCGGGGATGGCGATGACGGCCAGGACGCCCTCGCCCCGGTCGCCGAATGAGACCTTGGCGAAGACCTCCGGCGTCACCGTCCAGGTGGGTGCGATGGCCCGCAGGCGGTAGGCCGCCTCGTGCCCGTCCGCGCTGCGCAGGAGGTCGTCGCACACGAAGCCCTCGTGCACCGTGATGCCCGCCGCCAGTCCCCGCAGCAGCTCGCGGGCACCATCCACCAGGGTCAGTCCGGCCTGCTCACGGGCCCGCCGGTCGCGGAGCCGCACGACGGCCTTGACCCGCGGGTTGGCCAGGCTGGTGATGATGCCGGCTGGCCAGGGCGTGGTGGTCACGCGCGCATCATCGCTGGGGCGGCCGTCAGGATGCCACGCACGCGACGGCGCCCAGGGCCAGCCGCGCGCCCGACGCCGCGTCCAGCGACATGTCGCGCGCATCCACATCCTGCCAGCCCCGGCCCAGGGCCGTGGCGAGGAGGTCGGCCAGGCGCTCCGGCGATTGCCCCCTGGTGTGGGCCGTGAGGAGGCAGAACCCGTCGCCGCCGCCCAGCAGGGTGGCACAGGCGGCGAGGAGGTCGGGGAGCTGGTCCTCCAGCTGCCACGGTCGTCCCCCGGCACCGTGGCCGTAGCTGGGTGGGTCCAGCACGATGCCGTCGTAGCGCCGTCCCCGGCGCACCTCGCGTGCCACGAACGTCTCGACCTCGTCCACGATCCAGCGGACCGGCGCCTCCGCCAGCCCCGAGAGCTCGGCGTTGCGGCGCGCCCAGGCCACCGTGGGCCGTGACGAGTCGACGTGCACCACGGCGGCGCCGGCACGCGCCAGAGCGAGCGTGGCGAGGCCGGTGTACGCAAACAGGTTCAGGACGAGTGGGCGGCCGTCGGGCCCGGCGCCGGCACCCAGCAGCGTGCCCGCCTGGGTCGCCAGCCAGGCGATGTTGCCCGTGTGCTCCGGGAAGAGGCCCACCTGGCCCGTGGGGGTGGGTCGGAGCTCCAGCGTCAAGCCGGCCACGCCGGCGGACCAGGGCGCCAGCCCCGCGGGTCCGCACCAGCCATCGGGCCGGACGAACCGGAGGTCCGCACGCGGCCAGGCCTCGTCGTCGCGGCGCGGGCCGAGGGCCGCCGGGGCCGGCCGGTCCACGATGCGCTCGCCAAAGCGTTCCAGGCGGCGCTCGTCGCCGGCATCCAGCAGCTCGTAGTCGATCAGGTCATGCACGACCCCATGGTAGGGGCAGGGCCGAGCTGGTTCGCGTGCTCCGGCGCGTGCCGATCCGGTGGAGCGGGCCAGGGGGCATCAGCCCTTCGTTGGCGATGGCCCCCGCGGTCGCTGGAGCCGGGCGTAGACGAAGTTGCTGCCCAGGAGCAGGGTCCCCAGCGCCAGCAGGACGGCGACCCTGCCCTCGATCGGCATGCCGACGAGGTCGATCAGGAAGACCTTCACGACCGCCAACCCGAGGAGAGCCAGGCCGAAGAGTCGAACCCGGGGGCGGGCCCACACGATGCCGCCGGCGAAGCTCATGCCGCCGAGGACGGCCCACAGCACGCTCAGGCCGACCTGGGCATCCCACTGCAGGTCGGACAGCGCGCGGACCCCCAGGGGAACCTGGGCCTGGAACCAGTCGACGACGCCGATCGAGGCGAGATAGGCGCCCGCGATGCCGGCCGCCCACCGTGCCCGGCGGGCCAGTGGATGGCCTGCATGGAGCCGGGCAACCAGTGCCAGTGCGATCGCCAGCGCGCCGACACCCACCGTGGCGTCCGTCAGATAGGTCCAGCCGAGCACGGTCGTGTTGGCGTCGACCACCAACCGATCGGGTGGGGCGACGAAGGCGAGATCCACGACGGCGGCGAAGATGCCCACGACAACGGCGACGCCGCCCAGGAGCATCCGCTCGGCCGCGCCGACCCTGACCAGCCAGGCGGCGGCGACGACGAGGGCGAGCCAGCCCGCCGCCGCGTAGCCGGGCCGCATCTCGAACGGCAGCAGCCAGGCGACGACCACGGCCGCCGCCACGCCGCCCCGAAGGAGGAAGACCGGGATACCCCAGGTGGCGCCCAGCGCGACGAAGGTGGCCGCCAGGAGCCCCAGGACGTAGGAGCGCTCGTCCACGAACGGCACGCCGGTCAGCGCCGCCTCGCCTGCGACCTGTCTCGCGAGGGCGATGGGCTCGGCGCGAGTCAGCGCCTGGGACACCATGAACGTCACGGCGAGGGCGGTCGCCGCGAACGGGCCGCGGTCGCCCAACCAGCCCATGGTCGTCTCGCGCGCCTCCGACAGCAGGTCCACCCGGACCAGGCGCCGGACGATGGCGACCGAGCCAACGCCGAGGACGCCCCAGGCGACCATGACGTGGGGGCGTGGGACCTCGAAGCCGGCGGCGTAGACCAGGAGTGTGAGGCCGATCCCGGCCATGCCCAGCCGGATCCAGCGCTGGCCCATGACCCATCTGCTCACAGCCAGGGCCGCCAGGACCGCCAGCAGCGAGAGGCTTTCTTCCCCTGCCAGGGGCGTTGGCGCCACGCCTTCGCGTCCCAGCCGGTCAAGCGGAAACTCGAACGCGATGACGTGGAAGATCATGGCGGTGCCGGCCAGGGCGCCCAGCGCGCGGACCGCGGGCCGCACGAGGCGGGTCAGCGCCGGCACCGTGCTTTGGTCGGAGAACCCGGGACCGGCCCGAGGTTCGATCACCAGAGCCTCGAGCGCGTAGGCCGCGATCGCGAGGACGGACCACGCCCACACCAGCGACGGGCCGGTCAGCTCGAAGGGGAAGACCCACAGCGCCAGCAGCCCGGCCGCGGCGGCCATGGCCACGCGGACCCAGGCAACCCGGACCAGGGCAGCGACGACGCCCAGTGACGCGAGGACCAGGACGAAGGCGAGGCCCTGGTTGCTGCCAAACGGCGCCGTCCGGTCCGCGGCGGCGACGCCCGCGGCGGGGTACTCGAACGCGAGGAGATGACTGATGGCGAGGAGGCCGGCAACCAGTGCGGCCGCCAGGAAGGCCGGCTGCATGAACGGGCCGGGCCAGGCCGCGGTGGGGGCGCCGTCACGAGCGGGTCCGTCGCCCCCGGTGGCGGCTGGCGAGACGCGCAGTGACGACAGCCGGGGCTCGACCAGGCGATGATCGAGGACCAGCCCAAGCGTACCCAGGGCGGCCCAGGCAGCCACCAGCGGGGTGTCGGACAGCTCGAATGGGAACACGTAGATCGCGAGCGCGCCGGCCGCCGCCGCGAGGCCTGCCCGGACCCAGCCGATGGGCAACAGGACACCGGTCACCGTCATGGCCGCCAGCACCACGCCGAAGGAGAGCGCCTGCTGTCCGCCGAACGGGCTCAAGCCCAGGCCCGCGCCGAGCCTCAAGAGGGGGTACTCGAACGTCACGAGATGGAGAACGGCGCCGGCCCCGGCCAGGAGCGCCGTGGCCAGGAATGCCCGTCGGGCCCGGCCGCTCAGCCAGCCCACGTAGTCGTCGGCGATCCACTCCGCGGTGGCCGGGAGGTGGAGGGACGGAATCCCGTGCTCCCGGAAGCCCGGGGCGAGGTGCGGCGCGACAACCCAGTGAAACAGCACCAGTCCGGCGGTGGCCAGCAACGCCCACGCGGCGACCAGCCCGGTCCCCGATAGCTCGAAGGTGAAGACGTAGATCGCCACGAGCCCGCCGACCACCGCGAGGATGGCGCGGACCCACGCGAGGCGGACGATGAGGCCGGTCAGCAGCAGCGCGCCGATGATGAACCAGAAGACCACCCCGTCGCCGCCGGCACCCGCGAACGGAGTGGCGGGCGTCGCGGCCTCGCCGAACCTGATCGGCGGGTACTCGAAGATCACCAGGTGGGCGATGGACAGCGCGCCGAGCAGGACGCCCACGGCCGCGCTGTACGGGTGTCGGCGCATGACGGCGACCCAGGCCAGGGCGACGGCTTCGGCCGCCCAGGCGATCGGCACCGGCGCGCCATCAAAGCGGATGGGCACCGACATGGCCACGGCGGCGACGCCTGACGCAGCCACGACCAGGCCGAATGGATGGCGGTCTCCGTAGCGGAAGAGGAAGCCCAGCCCGACCACCAGGTGGGCCACGCCCAGCGCCAGCGTGAAGGTGCCGCGGAACGATTCGAAGGGGCCCGTGAGGACCGCGAACCCGGCCCACAGGGTGAAGGCCGCATCGGCGAGCAGGAGGGTGACGGTCGTCGCGCGGAGCACGTCTGTGCGGTGACGCGTCTCCTCGCCGCCGGCCGCGACCAGGTTGACCAGCCAGAACGCGGCCACGGCGATCAATCCCTGCGTCATCTCCGGCCCACCGGACACATACGACGCGACCTGCGGGCCGGCGAGCACGAACGCCAGCGGCGGCAGCCAGATCCAGGTCCGGAAGAGCGCGATGACCGTCGTGCCCACCAGGGCGGCGGCGACGAACAGGAGGGTGACTGTCGTGGGGCTGGCACCCAGGATCGGCGGCGCCGCGAGGACCGCGATCAGCCCGTAGGCCGCCACCAGTTGAGAGTCATGGCGGACGGCGATGACGGCGGCCGCGACCGCCGCGAGGAATGCCCCCATGAGGCCCACCTCGACCGGGACCAACCCGTACAGCCGGGTGCCCGCGAGGAACGAGACCTCGAGGATGGCGAGGCCCACCGCCACGAGGACATGGGCCAGGATCCCGCGCAGGCGACTGAAAGCCAGCTCGCCCAGGATCATCAGGGCGGCGCCCGCGATCAGGCCGATGCCGACGCGCATCTCCACGGTGATCCAGCCCCGGCTGAAGGCCAGGCTGAGGAAGAAGACACCACCCAGGAAGACGGCGATGCCGCCGATGACGGCCAGGAGGCGACCTTCCACCCAGTCCTGGAGGAGGGCAAGCGTGATGCCCTGCCCAACGCCCTGCTCGGCCAGTCCCAGCTTGGCCAGCAGGCGATGTCCGAGGCCCGGGCCCGTCGACGCTTCGGCGGCCTCGTGCTTCCCGTCCCACCCTGTCTCGCTCGCTGCCGCCGGGGCCGGGTTTGCGCTGCCTGCTGCGGCCGTGGCGCGCCGGCCAGTGGCATCCAGGTCGGCCCACGCCGCGGGGGCCGCCTCGGGCTCCATCCAGGCCGCCGCAGCCAGGTCGGGCTCCAACCACGCCGTGACCGGGATCGAGACCGGATCGGCCTTCCGCTCGATGGGCAGCTGGATCGTCGGCGTGGCCGGATGCTCCAGCACCGGATCGGGGACGGGCGGGACCACGCGCCGTGTCGTCGTGGAGGCCGGTCGGGCGGCCGCGGCGGTCGTCTGCGCGGGACGGTCCGCGTCCCGCCGCTGCAGCACCGCCACCCGCGCCTTGAGAATCTGCACCTCGGTCTCGAGGTTCCTGAGCCGCGGCTCCCGGGAATCATCCCCGTCCGCAAGCTGGCGTTCGAGCGCGTCCAGTCGGACGGACTGGTCCGATCGGCGCACCCAGACGATGATCGCTCCGAACATGAGGAGCGCGGCCACGATCTCCATCGCACCCTCCGCGGTCAGCCCCGGCTCGGTCGTGCCCGAGGTGCGGGGGTTGACCCTGCCACCATCGATGACGCGCCGACGATAGGCTTGTCACAGAGCCGATACAAGGGGCTGCTGGCGGGATTGCCGGGGCGCGGGCGCCGGTGCGTCGGGTGGGGTGGAGCACCGGCCGCGTCCTGCGCTACAATTCCCCTGCAGCGCGACGGAACCGCGCTGCACGGGCGGCTAGCTCAGCTGGTTAGAGCACTTGCTTGACATGCAAGAGGTCACTGGTTCGAGTCCAGTGTCGCCCACCACATCCACGTCCCCCACGCCGTCCGGCGTCGCGGGCGAGTGGTAGGGTCCCGCCGCTCCGCGCCCGGGCATCCCTGAGCGACATTCGGGACGCGACACGGGAGGGCAGGCACCCATGGCGGATTCAGTCGACCAGGACGACGAGCTGTTCGTCCCCGCCGAGCGCGGCTCCGTGGACGAGCTGCTGGACCACGGCGCCCACAGCGAGCTGGACGCGATGCGCCACTCCACGGCCCACGTCATGGCCGAAGCGGTGCTGGACCTCTTCCCCGGGACGCGCCTGGGCATTGGTCCGGCCATCCAGGACGGCTTCTACTACGACTTCCAGGTGGACCGGCCGCTGACCCCGGACGACCTCGCGGCCATCGAGCGGCGGATGGCGGAGAGCATCAAGGCCAATCACACCTTCGTTCGTGCCGAGATGGCGCCCGATGACGGGCGCGCCTTCTTCGAGCTCCGCGGCCAGCCCTTCAAGGTCGAGATCCTCGACGACCTGGCCGCCCGGTCAACGGCCACCGGCGCGCCCATGCCCGAGACCACCACCTACGAGCACGGCCCGTTCATCGACCTGTGCAAGGGGCCACACGTGGCCTCAACCGGCAAGATCGGCCCCTTCAAGCTCCTCGCCGTCGCCGGCGCCTACTGGCGCGGCGACGAGAAGCGCCCCATGCTCCAGCGGGTATATGGCACCGTCTGGAACACGCAGGCGGAGCTGGACCAGTACCTGTGGCGCCGGGCCGAGGCCAAGAAGCGCGATCACCGCAAGCTCGGCGTCCAGCTCGACCTGTTCAGCTTCCACGACGTCAGCCCGGGCTCCGCGTTCTGGCATCCCAAGGGCCAGCGGATCTGGCGGACGCTGGAGACCGCGATGCGCGAGCTCCAGGAGCGGCGCGGCTACCAGGAGATCAGCACGCCCATCATCGTCTCGGAGCGGCTGTGGCGGCAGTCCGGCCACTGGGACCACTACGCCGAGAACATGTTCATCGTGGAGTCCGAGGGGCAGAAGTTCAGCCTCAAGCCCATGAACTGCCCCGAATCCACGTTCATCTACCGGAGCAAGCTGCGCTCGTACCGCGACCTGCCCCTCCGGCTGAACGAGTACGGTCGGCTCCACCGCAACGAGCGGTCCGGCACGCTGTCGGGCCTGACGCGCGTTCGCCACTTCATCCAGGACGATGCCCACATCTACGTCCGGCCGGACCAGCTGGGCGAGGAGATCGAGGCGCTCCTGGGCGAGGTCCGCGAGGCCTACTCATGGTTTGGCCTCCAGCCGCGCCTGGCGTTCGCCACCAAGCCTGACAAGGCGGTCGGGGACCCGGCGCTCTGGGAGCAGGCGGAGTCGTACATCCGCCAGGCCCTCGACCGGACCGGCCTCCCATACGTCGTCAAGCCCAAGGACGGCACCTTCTACGCGCCCAAGATCGACATCTACGTGGACGACGCCCTGGGCCGCGAGTGGCAGTGCGCCACCATCCAGGCGGATCTCACGATGCTCCCGGAGCGCTTCGACCTCACCTACATCGACGAGGAAGGGAAGGAGCGCCGGCCCATCGCCATCCATCGCGCCATCTACGGCTCGCTGGAGCGCTTCATCGGGATCCTGATCGAGCACTTCGCCGGCGCGTTCCCGCTCTGGATCGCCCCGGTGCAGGCGGTGGTGGTCCCCATCGCGGACCGGCACATCCCCGCCGCCCAGGAGCTGGCGGGGATCCTGCGCAGCCGCGGCCTCCGGGTGGACGTGGACGCGTCCGACAACCGGATGCAGAACAAGATCCGGCTGGCGCAGGAGCAGAAGGTCCCGTACATGGTGGTGCTTGGCGATCGCGAGATCGAAGCCCGCACGGCCTCACCGCGGACTCGAGCCGGCGAGCAGCAGCCGGCCCAGGCGTGGGATGCGTTCGCCGATCGGCTGGCGGCCGAGGCAGCCGCCCGCGGCGTCGGCTGACCGCAGGGTGCGAAAGCTCCGCGACGACGTCCTCTCGATTGCCGGTGGCAAAAGCCCTGTGCTATAGTCCCGCGACAACCGCGCCCGTGCTGCGGCGTGCCCGCAGCCGATGGCGGCTGCTGATTATCATGCCGTCAACGTCTCAGGGGGTACACCATCAGCCGAGATCTGCGCATCAACCAGATGATCCGGATCCCACAGGTCCGGGTGGTCGATGAAGAGGGCAATCAGCTTGGCGTCATGGCCACGCCAGCGGCTCTCCAGATGGCGCAGGAGCGCGGACTCGACCTGGTCGAGGTCGCGCCCATGGCGGTCCCCCCGGTGGTCAAGTTCCTCGACTTTGGTCACTACAAGTACGAGCTGACCAAGCGGGAGAAGGAGGCCAAGCGCCGCCAGCGCTCGGTGACGTTCAAGGAAGTCCGCCTCACGCCCAAGATCGGCATCGGCGACTTCGAGACCAAGCTGCATCGCGCGATCGAGTTCCTCGAGGAGGGCGATCGGATCAAGGTGACCGTCCGCTTCCGCGGCCGGGAGCTGACACACCCGGAGTTGGGACGCAACCTGCTGACCAAGTTCGGCGAGCAGATCAAGGACCACGGCGTGGTCGAGCGGACACCGATCTTCGAGGGGAAGTCGATGTACGTGACCGTCGCCTCCACGCACAAGCCCAAGGTGCATGAGGCACCGGCCAAGGCCCACGCCGAAGAGGAAGCCTCCGAAGCGGCGGACCAGCCGGCCGACATGGCGCCCGAGACAGTCGCGATCGATCCGATCGTGGCTGAGCCGGTCACCACAGCGGAGCCTGTTGCAGCCTCCCCGGAGCCGGTCGCGGCGCCGGAGCCGGAGCCGGTCGCCACCCAGCCGGTCGCGGCAGCGGAGCCCGTCGCGGCGTCGGAGCCACAGGAATCGTCTACGGTCGCTCAGGAAGCCCAGGACGCCGCTCCCGCGACGGAGCGGCCCGCTGCACCGGTCAAGGCCCCTCGGGCCCCCCGGGCGGTCAAGACGCCGGCCACGCCGCCGGCCACGACAGGAGAGTGAGATCACCGTGCCCAAGATGAAGAGCCACAAGGCCGCCCAGAAGCGACTGGGCGTGTCCGGCAGCGGCAAGGTGATCCGGGTCCGCTCCTGGCGCGGCCACCACCTCGAGCTCAAGTCGTCCCGCCGGACCCGCCGCTACGCCGGCAAGTCCCTGGTCGGCGGCACCCACGCCAGCGCCGTTCGCCGGCTGCTGCCCTACCTCTAGGAGCTGACCGGACATGGCTCGAGTCAAGCGGGGCGTAACGTCCCACAAGCGCCACAAGCGCCTTCTCCACGACGCAGAGGGTCGACGCGGCACTCGCTCGCGGCTGGTCAAGCCAGCGCGCGAGGCACTGCTCCACGCGATGGCGTATGCCACGCGTGACCGCAAGCAGCGCAAGCGCCAGATGCGCGGTCTCTGGATCGTTCGCATCAATGCGGCCGCCCGCCTCAACGGCGTCACCTACGGCCGCTTCATCGCCGGCCTGAAGCTCGCCAACGTCGAGATCGACCGCAAGATCCTTGCCGATATCGCCATTCGCGACGCCGGCACGTTCACGCGGATCGCCGAGATCGCCAAGGGCGCCTGATCCCGCCGGCTTCCCCGAGGAACCCGGAGCATCGAGCCCTCGACGTCGTGGACGATCGAGGGCTCATGATTCCCGGGACCGGCCAGCCGCCTCCCCACGCCACTACCAGGAAGGACGCCGTGGACCTCGCAGGCCTGACCCGCGATCTCGAGGCGCTGCGCGACGAGGTCGTGTCCGCCGTCGCGGGCACCCAGGAGGTGTCGGCACTCGCCGCCCTCGAGGTGGACGTCCTGGGCAAGAAGGGCCGTCTCGGCGTGGTGCTGCGCGGCATCGGTGGGCTGCCCACGGATGACCGGCCGCGCGTGGGCGCGGTTGCCAACGCTGTCCGGGTGGCCGTGGAGGAGGTCTTCCAGGCCCGCGGCGTGGAGTTGCGCGCGAAGGAGCTCGAGGCCCGCTTCCGGGCCGAGACGGTGGACGTCACCACGCCGGGTCGCCCCATTCGCCGAGGCTCCCTCCATCCCATCGTGGAGACCGCCGGCCGCATCGCCGAGATCTTCAGCCAGTTTGGCTTCGTGGTCCACGAAGGCCCGGAGGTCGAGGACGACCTCACCAACTTCCAGATGCTGAACATCCCGCCGGACCACCCGGCGCGAGACCTGTGGGACACCCTGTACGTCGACATCGACGGCAAGCTGCTGCGGACCCATACATCGCCCGGCCAGATCCGGGTGATGCATGCCAGCACGCCGCCCATTCGGGCGCTGCTGCCCGGACGCTGCTTCCGGTACGAGGCCATCGACGCGTCGCACGCCTCGGAGTTCTTCCAGGTCGAGGGGCTGATGATCGACGAGGGCACCACGCTGGGCGACCTGCGTGGCCTGCTCGACCAGTTCGCCCAGGCCATGTTCGGCCAGGGCAAGCGGACCCGGTTCCGGCCCGGCTACTACCCGTTCACGGAGCCGTCGGTCGCCTTCGACGTGGAGTGCGTCGTGTGCGGCGGGTCGGGCTGCCCGGCCTGTTCGCGGAGCGGCTGGATGACCATCCTGGGGGCCGGCATGGTCCACCCGGTGGTGCTCCAGTACGGCGGTCTGGACCCGGAGCGCTACCAGGGCTTTGCGTTTGGGATGGGCGTGGAGCGGATCGCCAACCTCCGCCATTCCGTGGGCGATCTGCGCCTGTACATGGAGAACGACCTGCGCTTCCTGGAGCAGTTCCGATGACGCGGCAGCTGACGCGCCCGGTGCGCCTGGCCGGCTGGCCCCGGTCATGAGAGTCCCCCTCTCCTGGCTGCGCGAATACGTCGACATCCAGCTCACCCCCGAGCAGCTCGCCGAGCGTCTGACCCTCCTGGGCATGGAGGTCAAGGGCGTCGAGCGCTGGGGCGCCGAATGGCGAAATGTCGTCGTGGGCGAGCTGCTGACCGTCGAGCCGCACCCGCGCGCCGACCGGCTCCACCTGACCACCGTCTCCATCGGCTCCGGCGAGCCGCTCCAGATCGTGTGTGGCGCCCACAACATCGCCCCGGGCCAGCGTGTGCCGGTGGCACTGCCGGGGGCCGTCCTCCCGGGCGATCGGCGGATCGAGCGCACCGAGAAGATGGGCATCGCCAGCGCGGGGATGCTGTGCTCGGGCGACGAGCTCCGGATCACGTCGGACGGGGAGGGGATCCTCATCCTGCCGGCAGACATGCCGCTGGGCGCCGCCCTCGTGGACCTCCTGGGCGACGTGGTGCTCGATGTGGACGTGAAGCCCAACCGCGGCGATGCCCTGAGCATGCTGGGCCTCGCCCGCGAAGTGGCCGCCGTGACGGGCGCCCCGGTGCGCTGGCCAGAGATCGACGTCATCGAATCGGGACGGCCGGTGGGCGAGCGCCTCACGGTGACCGTCCGGGACCCTGACCTGTGCGCGAGGTTCGTGGGCCGCTGGGTGAGCGGGGTCCGGATTGCGCCGTCACCGGACCAGGTCCAGATGCGCCTGCTGGCGGCCGGCATGCGGCCGGTCAGCAACGTCGTGGACGCCAGCAACTACGTGATGCTGGAGATGGGCAAGCCCATCCACACCTTTGATGCCGCCGCCATCCATGATGGCCGGATCGTGGTCCGCCGGGCCGTGGCCGGTGAGCGTATCGAGACGCTCGACCACGTCGAGCGCCACCTGGCGGACGACACGCTCCTGATCGCGGATCCGCGCGGGCCGCTGGCCATCGCCGGGATCATGGGCGGGGCCGGCTCGGAGATCGGGGACGCCACCACGGAGGTCATCGTCGAGTCGGCCGTCTTCGACCCGATCTCCATCCGGCGGACCGGGCAGCGCTACGCGCTCCGCTCGGAGGCCAGCCTTCGCTTCGAGAAGGGCCAGGAGCTTCGCCTGGCCCGGATCGGCGCCGACCGAACGGCGCAGCTGGTCGCGGCGTGGGCCGGCGGCGCGGTGGCGCCAGGCCGCGTCGACACCAACCCGGAGGAGCCGCGCGAGGCGCGTGTCGCGTTCCGTCCGTCGCGGGTCAACCGCCTGCTGGGCACGGCCCTGTCCACCGCGGAGCAGCGCGACCTGCTGCGGCTCGTGGGCGTCGCCACGGAGGAGGCAGTCCCGGCCTCCACCACGATCGTCATCGCCGCGGGCACCAGGCCGCTCTCCGTCCCGGCCGGAACCACCGAGACGCTCCTTGCCGTCGTGCCGACGTGGCGACGGGACATCCTCATCGAGGCCGACATCGCCGAGGAAGTCGCGCGCGTCCGAGGCTACGAGCTGGTCCCCGCCATGCTCCCGCGCACGCCCACGCCGGCTTGGCGACCCGACCCGCTGGAGCTGCGCGACGCCGTCCGCGCGACCCTGGCCGGAGCGGGCCTGACCGAGGTGGTCACGCTCGCCCTGGTCTCGCCGCGGCACGGCGAGGTCTTCGGGTGGTCCAGCGCCGACATCGCCGCCAGGGGCGAGACCGCGGCCGAGGGGTCGCCCATCACGGTCACCAACCCGCTCTCGAGCGAACACGCGATCCTCCGCCAGGGCCTGGTCGGCAGCCTTGCTGATGTCGTCTCGGCAAACCTGCGCCATGGCCTCCAGGACATGGCCATCTTCGAGATCGGCAAGGGATACGGGCGGTCCGGTGAACAGGCCATCGAATGGTGGCGAGCCGGCCTGGCCCTGACTGGTGCGGGCGACCCGGCCGCCTGGAATCGTCCGGCGCGGCCGGTAGACCTCGACGATGCCAAGGGTCTCGCCGAGATGCTCTGCCGCAGCCTCGGCCTGGAGCCGTCATGGACAGCCCTCGCTGACGAGGGTGTGTTGCACCCGGGCCGTGCGGCGCGCCTGGCGGGCCGGGACGCGTTGGGCGCGCTATGCCTGGCCGGCCGCGTCGGGGAGTTGCATCCGCGGCTGCTCGAGGCCTGGGAGCTTCGGACGGATCGCCTGGTCGTCGCCGAGCTGTCGGTCGCCGGCCTCTCGGGTGGGGCTCTGCCGGGCGTCCGATCCACGCCGCCACCGCGCTTCCAGGCATCCGAACGGGATCTCGCCATCGTGGTCGCCCGGGAGATTCCTGCAGCCGTCGTCGAGGCCGCCATCCGGTCCGCCGGGGGCGAGCTGCTCCGGACCGTGACGTTGTTCGACATCTACCAGGGCGCGCCGCTGTCGGCAGGCGAGCGAAGCCTTGCCTATCGCCTCGTCTACTCGGCAGGGGACCGGACGCCGACCGAACAGGAGGTCGAGGCAGCCGTTGCGGCGGTGACCGCATCTATCGCCGCCGTGGTCGGCGGCCGCATCCGATCCTGAGTCCGGGCTCGACCCCGCTCGTCCAGTCGCCGGCAGGACTTCCGGTGGCGACGACGGACGCCAACGGTCGGGTTGCCTGCCGTCATTTTCCGCTGGTACCCTTGGGCCGCCGGTCGCCACCACCCTCCTCCGGCCTTCGTCCCACCAGTGCCAGGGAGCTCCGCTGCGCATGACGGACTTCATCGACTCGATCCAGGTGTTCGACCTGCTGTTCATCGCCTTCCTGATCGGCATGTTCGTGCTGGGCTACGTCCAGGGCGTCATCCGACGCCTGCTCGGCGTCCTCACCGTGACGTTCTCGTTCGTCCTGGCCGCCAACCTCCGGCAGCCCGTCGGGGACTTCCTCGTCCACAACTGGACGCAGTTCCCGGCCGACTACAGCCGGATGATCGGCTTCGGCGTGGTCTTCGCCGCGCTGTCCGTCACGTTTGCGCTGGCAACCCAGGTCTACTACAGGCCGGTCTCGCTGTGGCCCCAGACGCCGATGCTCGAGGACGTCACGGCCGGTCTTCTGGGCGTCGTGCAGGGCATGATCATCATGCTGGCGATCGTCGCGATCATCGACCCGTTCTTCCACGGCTACGCCGTTCCCGCCAGCAACGAGCTGCCGGTCCTGCGCGGGTTCCACGACGGCCTCGACGGCTCCGCGGCCGACAATCTCTTTCGTGATGTGCTGATCCCCGGGTTCGACAAGGTCTTCGACGTCTTCATGCCCGACCAGGTCAAGATCGCGTTCCCGGGGCAGCCCTCCTGACCCAGATTGATGGGTCACTCCTGGCTGGTCCCACGCTTCCGGCCGCCCGCGCCCTGCTGGGTGCCCGTCTCGTCCGGGAGGCCTCAGGCACCGCCGGCCCGTTTGTGCTCCGGCGCGTCGGACGGATCGTCGAAGTGGAGGCCTATCTCGGAGGGGACGACCGTGCGTCGCACGCGCGGTTCGGGCGGACCCGGCGGACGGCACCCATGTTCGGGCCGCCCGGCATCGCATACGTGTACCTTGTCTACGGGATGCACGTCTGCCTCAATGTCGTCACCGAGCCTGTCGGGTCACCGGCCGCCATCCTCATCCGCGCCGTGGAGCCGATGGAGGGTGTCCCTGCGATGCGTGCGGCCAGTCTGGACGCCTCGGCCCGTCGGGGCGGTGGTGCCGCCGCGCCCTCGCCGGTCGACGAGCGCATTGAGCGGGCGCGCGAGCGGCTGGCCGCCACGCCGGCGCATCGGCTGACCTCCGGCCCCGGCCTGGTTGGCGCCGCGTTTGGCCTGACCACGGCGTGCAACGGCCTGGACCTGCTCGACCCGGGCAGCCCGCTGCGCATCGAGGCCGCACCCGCCGAGGAACCACCCCCCGCGGTCGTCGCGGGTCCACGGATCGGGGTCGCGTACGCGGGGCCGGACTGGTCGGCTCGCCCGTGGCGGCTCTGGATTGCCGGCCACCCGTCGCTCTCCCGGCCCGGGACGCGCACCGGTGCCGGCGGACTGCCGGCCGGTCGCGGCTGAGCGCCTCCTCGCCCATGGACGTCCGCTCCCTGGCCCTGCTCGAGTTCCCCGCGATCCGGGCGCGGCTCGCCGCGCACGCCCAGTTCGATCCCAGCCGGCGTCTCGCCTCGGCACTGGAGCCCAGCGCTGATCCCGTGCTGGTGGCTCGTTGGCTCGATGAGACGGACCAGGCCCGCTCGTTCCTCGCCGATCGCCCCGGGGCGGGGATCGGGGCGGCTCACGACATCGGTCCGGCCGTGGAGCGCGCCGCGCGCGGCGGGCGCCTGGAGCCGGCGCAGTTCCTGGAGCTGGCAGAGACGCTCGACGCCGCGGCCCGGCTCGGCACGGTCCTCGCCGACGAGCGTCGGCCGCTGCTGCGTGCCCTGGGCCGTGGCATCCATCCGCTGCCGGCCCTGCGGTCGACGCTGGCACGCTCGTTCGACCCGATCGGCGAACTGCTCGACACCGCGTCGCCCCGCCTGGGTGGGATCCGGATGGCGGTCCGCTTCGCCTACGACCGGCTCCGACGTCGGCTGGACAGCCTCGTGGGCTCCGAGCTGGGCAGCGCGCTCCAGGAGCCCATCGTCACGCTCCGCAACGGCCGATACGTCGTGCCGGTCCGGGCGGACGCGCGCGGGCGTGTCAAGGGCATCGTCCACGATGCCTCCGGGAGCGGTCAGACGCTCTTTGTCGAGCCGCTGGTCGTCGTGGAGCTGGGCAACGCATGGCGCGAGGCGCAGGCGGCCCAGCAGGCCGAGGTGGAGCGGATCCTCGACGAGCTGTCGGCCTACGTCGCGGCCCACGCGCCGCAGTTGCGCGAGACCCTGGAGTCGCTGGCGAGCTTCGACTTCTGGGCGTCCAAGGCGATCCTGGCGGGAGAGCTGGATGGAGTTCGTGCCGAGACCACGTCACGGGCGGAGGTGATCCTGCTCTCGGCACGCCACCCGGGCCTCTCCGGGCGGGTCATCCCGATCGACATCCGACTGGGTGACGGCTACAGCGCACTCGTGGTCACGGGACCCAACACCGGCGGCAAGACCGTCACCCTGCGGACGCTCGGGCTCCTCTCCGCCATGCACCAGGCGGGGCTCCACGTGCCGGCCGCGGACGGGAGTCGGCTGCCAGTCTTCCGCGACATCTTCGCGGACATCGGCGACGAGCAGTCGATCGCACAATCGCTGTCGACGTTCTCGGGCCATCTCAGGTCGATCATCCGGATCATCTCGGCGGCTGGGCCGGGTACGCTGGTCCTGCTCGACGAGCTGGGGGCCGGGACGGATCCCACCGAGGGCTCGGCGCTCGCCCAGGCGCTCCTCGACTACTTCATCCGGGCCGGGGCCCTGGTCGCGGCGACCACCCACTACGCCGAGCTGAAGGCCTACGCGCAGACCGCGTCCGGCGCCCGGAACGCGTCCGTGGAGTTCGACCTGGAGACACTCTCACCTACCTACCGTCTGACCATCGGGCTGCCCGGCAGCTCGCAGGCCTTCGCCATCGCGGATCGCCTGGGCTTGCCATCCGCGATCGTGGCGGACGCGCGGTCCCGTCTCTCCGACGCGCAGCGGGCGTTCGAGGCGACGCTCGCCTCGATCCGCACGACGGAGGGGGAGACCGGCGAGGCGCTGGAGCGCGCGCGGATCGCGGAGGCGCGCGCGACGACGGCCCGGGCCGAGGCCGAGGAGGAGCGGAGGCGCGCACGCCGCGAGCGAGACGAGATTGTCCGGGCTGCGCGCGGGGAGGCGGAGCGCCTGGTCGCGTCCCTCCGCGACGAGTTGAGCGAATCGCGCCAACGCCTGGCGCGCGAGGTCGTCACGGAGCCCGCCCTCGACGCCGCGCTGGCGCGCGCAGAGGAGCACCTGGGTCGCGTCGCAATCCCGGGCCCAGACGCGGCCGAGGAGGCAGCCCGCCAGGCCGTGCCCCACGAGCGTCGATCCTGGCGTCCCGGCGAACGGGCCCGCAGCCGGAGCGGCGGCTGGGAGGGCCGGGTCGCGGCGATCGACAAGGGCGGGCGCCGCGCCACCCTGGAGTCCGGCGGGATGCGGATCAGCGTCGATGTCGATGACCTCGAGCTGTCGCTGGGCTCCGGCGCCGCCGCGGGTGCGGGCCAGGGTCCGGACGGCTCCGGCCGCCGCCCCGCGCCGCCGCCGCGGGTGGCCACCACCAACGTCGAGGCGATCCGGCTCAGCCGTGCTCGATCCGTCGCGTCCTCGCTGGATCTCCGCGGCGCACGCGTCGAGGAAGCGCTCGAGGCGCTGGACCGCTATCTGGAGGACGCCTCGCTGGGCGGCCTGCCGCGGGTCACGATCATCCACGGGATGGGCACGGGGGCGCTCCGCGACGCCGTCCGATCAACGTCCGCCGCGCACCCGCTGGTCACCGGGGTCCGTGCGGGCGAGCGCGGCGAAGGCGGCGACGGGGCCACGATCGTCAGCCTGGCCTGAGGCCGCGGCGCCCGGGCTACGGGGTTGGGGTGGGCGAGGGCGTCGGCGTGGGTGTGGTGCCCGGCCGGGGCGTCGGTGTCGGCGTCGGCGTCCCGCCTGGACGTGGCGTCGGTGTGGGCGTGGGTGATGGCGCCCGGGTGGGGACCGGGGTGAAGCACGCCTGGGTCGGGACCGGGACCGGGAAGGGCGTCGCGATGGGTGACGGGACCGGGGTCGGCGTGGGCGTCCCGCCCGGTCGCGGCGTCGGCCCGGCCGTGGGGCACGGCACCGGGATGGGGGTGCAGGTCTCGGTGGGGGCGAACTCGCCGCCCCACGTGGCCCCGAACGGGAAGAACTTGCCCCCGTAGAAGTAGCTGGTGAGGGTGGTGCGTTCCTGCGGCTTCGCGTTGCCGATGAGGGTCGCCGTTGGGTCGGGCGGGATCTTGAGCGCCGTACCGGGCCCTTGGGCGGCGCGAGCCGCCCAGTCCATGGTGAACGGCTGGAACTGCGGGAGCCCGGGCTCCGCCTTGGTGAAATCGAGGTAGCCACGGGTCTCCATGGGGCCCGCGCAGCCCGGCTGCCAGAGCAGGCCGGTCGCCGTATCGACGTCGACCTGGGCGTGCAGGTCATCGACGCGGGTGGGCACCGTGCCCGGGATGAACAACTCCTTGACCGTCGTGGTGGTGAACGGTCCGGGCAGCAGGCCCGAGAAGGCATCGATCTCGGCCGTGACCAGGCCGGGTGGCTGGGTGAAGTCACTCACCGGCAGGGACTTGCTGACCTCGTTGAGGATCGCCGACCAGAGCGGCGCAGACGAATCCAGCGACAGGCTGCCCTTGTTGGGCTCGTTGTTGCTGTTGCCCATCCACACGCCGGCCGCCAAGGCCGGGGCCTTGGGGTCGGCCGGCGCCGCCAGAAAGCCGTAGGCGTGGACATCCCGGTTGTCCGACGTGGTGCCCGTCTTGTAGCCCGCCGGGCGACGCTTGCCGTTCGCGTCGGTGATCCACCACTCCGACCAGTACGGGTTGACGTCCTTCTGGGTGTTGCCGCTCAGGATGTCGGTGGTGATGAAGGCGGCCTGGGGACTCAGGACCTGGCGGCCCGAGGCGGTGCCATCGCCCAGCGGCCAGACGGGCTTGCCGTCGGCGTCCGTGACCGAAAGGATGGTCTCGCGCGGCATCAGGACCCCGCCATTGGCGATGGCACCGTAGGCGCCCAGGATCTCGATCGGGTGCGTCTCGAGGGTGCCAATGCTCTGGGAGACCACCGCGACCGTCGTGGGCTCGTATTGCAGCCCAAGGTCCTTGGTCCGTTGCAGCTGGTGGGGGAGGCCGTTGAGCAGTCCGGCCTTGATCGCCGGGACGTTGAGCGAGAACTGGAGCGCGGAGCGGAGCCGGACCGGACCCCGCTCCAAGAAGTCCGCCTGGGTGGGGTAGTAGCCCTTGCCAAAGTCGGTGGCCACGTCCATGAACATGGTTGCGGCGGTGAGCGTGTGGTCGTCGATCCCGATGGCGTAGTCGATGGGCTTGATTGACGACCCCGGCTGGCGCCAGCCGTCGGTGAGGACGTCGTACTGGGGCTGGAACTGGTCAGTGCCCTCGGCGTTGTAGCTGGCACTTCCGACGTAGGCGAGGATCTGGCCGGTCCGGTAGTCGATGATCGCGCTGGCCGCGTTCTGGATGTTGCGCTTGCGCAGGTTGAGGATCCACGAGTTGGCCGACTTGGGGATCCCGAGGTTTGCAAGGAAGGTCACGGGATCCGCCTGCTGTGGTCCTCGCGCCGCCGCGTAGGTCCATTTCTCGGCGACCTGCTGCATGCCCCAGTCGAGGGTGGTCACGACCCGGTAGCCGCCGGTGTCGACCTTCTCGCAGGTGGTCGTCTCGTCGCCGCACAGGATGCGCGCCAGCTCGTTGCGGACTTGCCAGACGAAGTGCGCCGCGTTCCACGGCTTGACGGCCTGGGGGACCAGGATGATCGGCTCGGCCTTGGCCGCCTCGTACTCATCGATGGTGTGGGCCGTGCCGGAGAGGACGCTCCGGCCGGGAATCTTCATGAGATCAAGGATCCGGTCCCGACGCTGTGCGATCTCCGTGGTGGCCGGCACGATCAGCTGGCTGCTACCCGCGGGGCAGGATCCGCCCTCCGGGACCTCGACCGCGCACACCTTGACGGCGTTGCGGACCAGATCGAAGGCGGTTGGGGACTGTGGGATGCCGGCCAGCACGGCCATCTGGGCCAGGCTGAGGTCCTTGAGCTCCTTGCCGAAGTAGCCGAGGGCGGCGGCCCGCACGCCGTAACTCTGGTTCCCGTAGAAGTTCTGGTTGAGGTAGGCGGTGATGATCTCCTTCTTTCCGACTTCGCCCGGGTACTCCTGCGTGAGTCGGATGGACTGGATGATCTCGCGCGCCTTGCGGTCGTAGACGGTGCCCGTGAAGGCCTCGGGTGGAAGCAGGCGGTTGCGCACCAGCTGCTGGGTGATCGTGGAGGCACCGCGGCCGGAGCCGGAGATGGTGTCCAGGCCCGCGGAGATGATGGCCAGCGGGTCGAACCCGGCGTTGGTCCAGTAGGTCTTGTCCTCGATGGCCGTGGTCGCGTCGATCAGCTCGGGCGGGATCTGGTCGAACGTGACCAGCTCTCGCTTCCGCTCACCCAGCCGCGCCAGCTCGACGGTGCCCGATCGATCGAGGATGACCGTCTGCTGATCGAAGGCGATGTTGTCGAGCAGGGCACGCGGATCCGGCAGGTCGCGGCTGTAGTAGGAGTAGGCGCTGACGGTGCCGACGAAGCCGATGAGCCCCGAGAACAACAGCCCTGCGAACAGCAGGACGGGGATGGCGACGACGATGCCCCGACCGGCTCCGCCACCGCGGGGTCGCTGGGCGGCGCCGAGGCGGCGCCGGCGCTGGCGTCTGGCGAGGGTCTTCTGCATACGGTTGGGCACGATACCATGGGGGCGTGATGCATCGGTTCGCCCAGTCCCGGCCCTTCCAGACGCCCCGGCACTTCGGCCTGTGACGGCGGGCCTCATCGCCGAGCTCCGCTGGCGGGGCATGTATCACGACGCGACGCCTGGCCTGGAGGAGCGACTGCGCTCCGGGCCGCCGATCATGGGCTACAACGGCTTCGATCCGACGGGCCCATCGCTCCACATCGGCCACCTGGTGCCCATCTTTGGCCTCATCCGGCTCCAGCGGAGCGGTGGCCGGCCCATCGCGCTGGTGGGTGGCGGGACGGGGATGATCGGCGATCCATCCGGGCGGTCCTCGGAACGGAACCTGCTCGACCGGGAGACGCTCGCGTTCAACGTCGCCTCCATCCACGCCCAGCTGGCGCGGTTCCTGGACTTCTCGCCCGGGACCTGCCAGGCGCGCATGGCCAACAACGCGGACTGGCTGGAGGGGCTGGGCCTGATCGACTTCCTGCGTGACGTCGGGAAGCACTTCAGCATCCCGTACATGCTGGCCAAGGACTCGGTCCAGAACCGGCTGGAACGCGGCCTGTCGTTCACCGAGTTCAGCTACATGCTCCTGCAGGCCGCGGACTTCGAGCACCTCCACCGGTCCTGGGGCTGCGAGATGCAGATGGGCGGCGCGGACCAGTGGGGCAACATCACCGCCGGCCTGGAGTTGATCCGACGGACCGGCGTCGGCGAGGGCGAGGGCCACGGCCGCGCCTTCGGGCTCAGCTACCCGCTGCTGCTCTCTCCGTCGGGCGCCAAGTTCGGGAAGACCGAAGGCGGCGATTCAATCTGGCTGGACCCGGACCGGACCACCCCGTACGCGTTCTACCAGCACTGGCTCAACGTGGATGACCGCGATGTGGGCGTCTACCTGCGCTGGTTCACCCTCCTGCCCGAAGCCGAGATCGTGGCGCTGGAGGCCCAGGGCGCGGAACGGCCGGAGGCCCGGGTCCCGCAGCGGGCGCTGGCCTTCGACATCACCGGCCGGGTCCACGGCGAGGAGACCGCACGGCACCTGGTCCGCGTCTCCGAGGCGGCCTTCTCGCGGGAGCCCATCCGCGATGTCGCCGTCCTGGCCACGCTGCACGAGGCCGTGGGCGGGTTCACGTTCGACGGGGTCGACCTGGCCGGCGACGTGCTGGCCATGACCGTCCGGTCCGGCATCTTCCCGTCCAATGGCGAGGCTCGTCGCACCATCACCCAAGGCGGCGTCACGATCAACGACCTGCGCATGGCGCGGTTCGATGAACCGGTCCCGGCGCCCATCGACGGCGAGTGGCTGGTGGTCCGGGTCGGGAAGAAGCGGCTGATCATCGGGCGGCGCTCCGCCGGCTGATGATCCGTGCCGGTCGGTACCGGCGGTCCGTGCCGGTCGGTGCCGGCGCCGTGCTAGACCTTGTGGCGCCTGCGCAGCGCCTCCAGCACATCCGCGGGGGAGAGCCCGCGCTCCGCGAGCAGCACCAGCGCGTGGTAGATCAGGTCGCCGGCTTCGCCCGCCAGGGCGTCGCGACCCGGCCCGCGGTCCGCGCCCGTCGCCTGGGCCGCGGCGTCGTCCTTGGCGGCCAGCAGCACCTCGGTGGCCTCTTCGGTGACCTTGCGCGCCACGGCGTCCACGCCGCCGGCCAGCAGCTTCGCGGTATAGGAGCCGGTCGGCCGCGTCGCGACGCGGTCGGCGATCGTGGCCCACAGCCCCTCGAGCCACGCGAAGCCCTGGGTGGTCGCCTCGGCCGGTGCACCGTCGGCGTCGAAGCAGCTCCGGGTGTTGCGGTGGCAGGTGGGCCCAACCGGGACCACGGTCGCCAGGAGGGCGTCGCCGTCGCAGTCGGCCGCCAGCGCAACCAGGCGGAGGATGTGGCCGCTCTCCTCGCCCTTGCGCCAGAGCCGGCCCCGAGATCGCGAGTGGAAGTGGACGTCCCCGGTGGCCAGCGTCGCGGCCAGTGCCTCGGCGTCGGCATACGCGACCATCAGGACGCGGCCGTCGAAGCCGTCCTGGACCACCACGGGAACGAGGCCGTCGGCGCCGAATCGGACGGCGCTGGGGTCCAGTCGCGCGCCTCCCGGCGACGCCATGCCGGCCCCGCCAGCGCCGACCATGGCGGCGTCGTCCTCGGGCTTCCCGATCGGCTTGCTCATGCGGCGCCCTCCGGGCTGAGGCGGACGGGGATGCCCGCGGCCGCCATCGCGGCCTTGATGTCGGCGATGGCATGGATGCGGCGATGGAAGATGGACGCCGCCAGCACCGCGTCCGCCCCGCCGTCCAGGACGGCCGCGATGAAGTCGTCCGGCCCCGCGGCGCCGCCGGAGGCGATGACCGGCACCTCAACGCGGTCGGCGATGGCCCGCAGGAGCGCCGTGTCGTAGCCGGACTGCGTCCCGTCGCGATCGATCGAGGTGATGAGCAGCTCGCCCGCGCCGAGGGACGTGACTCGCTCCGCCCAGGCGACGGCGTCGAGGCCCACCGGGTCCCGACCGCCGCGGACGAGGACCTCCCAGCGCGGCGACCCGTCGGGCGCGGGCTCGGCCATCCGCCGTGCATCGATGGCCACGACCACGGCCTGCCGCCCGAACCGCCGGGCACAGCGGGTGATGAGCGTCGGATCGGCGACGGCCGCGGTGTTGAGCGAGACCTTGTCGGCCCCGGCGCGCAGCACGCGGCGCATGTCGGTCACGGACCGGACGCCGCCGCCCACGGTGAGCGGGATGAAGGCCCGTCGGGCCGTCCGCTCCACGATGTCGAGGAGGGTGCCGCGCCGCTCGGGGGCCGCCGTGATGTCCAGGAAGACCAGCTCGTCGGCGCCTTCGAGCGCATACCGCTCCGCCAGCTCGGGCGGGTCTCCCTCGTCAACCAGGTCAACGAATCTGGTGCCCTTGACCACGCGGCCATTGGCCACATCGAGGCACGGGATGATCCGGCGGCGCAGCATCAGCGGCCTCCCGCCCAGCGGACGAAGTTGGTGAGCAGCCGGAGTCCGTCGGCGCCGCTCCGCTCGGGATGGAACTGAACCCCCAGGGTATTGCCGGCCGCGACGGCGGACACGAACGTCGCCCCGTGCGTGGTCTCGGCGAGGATGGTGTCGGCCGCCCCGGCGCCGCCGGGGACGCCCGCGAAGGAGTGGACGAAGTACAGGTCGGCGCCGTCCGGGATGCCGTCGAAGAGCGGGTGCTCGCGCCGGCGGCAGACCTGGTTCCAGCCGATGTGTGGCAGCGTCGGCGCGTCCTGCAGGCGCTCAACACGGCCCGGCAGGACGCCGAACATCGCGGCGCCGTCCTCGTCGCTGACCTCGAACAGGAGCTGCAGCCCGAGGCAGATGCCCAGGAAGGGACGGTCCTCCCGCACCCAGCGCGCGATGGGTGCCAGCAGCTGCTGGCGCGCCAGCCGGCGCATCGCGGGCGCGGCGGCGCCGACGCCGGGGACGACCAGCGCCTGCGCCTCGTCGAGGACGCCCGGGTGTCGGGCGACACGGACGTCGGCGCCCACGGCGGTCAGCGCCTGCTCGATGCTGACGAGGTTGCCGGCGCCGTAGTCCACGACGGCGATGCGCAGTCGATCGGGATCCGAGCCCCACGCGGTCTTCGCCCGCCGGCGGGTCCTCGGCATCGCCGGGCTGGCGGTGCTCACCCCAGCGAGCCCTTGGTCGACGGAATCCCCGTCCGGCGCGGATCGGGCTCACAGGCGACCCGGAGCGCGCGGCCGAGCGCCTTGTACGCGGCTTCACACAGGTGGTGGTCGTTGCGGCCCGTCCCGCGCAGGTGCAGCGTGGTCCCCGACGTGCGCGCGAACGCCTCCAGGGCGTGCTCGACCAACTGCAGCGGGAGGCCGCCAGCGCGTGCTCCGCGGAACGGCAGGTCCACGACGCAGTACGGGCGCCCGCCGACATCGACGACGGCCGTCGCCAGGGATTCGTCCATCGCCACGGCGGCGTCGCCGTAGCGGCGGATCCCCGCACGGTCGCCCAGGGCCTCGTTGAAGGCGGCACCCACGACCAGCGCCACGTCTTCGACGGTGTGGTGCTCGTCCACCTCCAGGTCGCCCTTCGCCCGGATGGTGAGGTCGAAGAGCCCGTGGTGGCCGAAGGCGGTGAGCATGTGGTCGTAGAAGCCGATGCCTGTCTGGATATCCGTGCGGCCGCTGCCGTCGAGGCCCAGGGAGACGGTGATCCGGGTCTCCTTCGTCTCGCGGCTGACCGTCAGGCTGCGCGTGCCGCGCCCGCCGATCACCAGCTGGCCGAGGGGGGTGGTCATGGGGCTGCCTCTCCTTCCGGGTCGGCCGCCGGGGCCGCCGCGCCGATGATGTCGGTGATGGTGGCGATCAGGCGGTCGTTCTCGGCGCGAGCGCGAACGGTGAGCCGGAGGTAGGCGGCCAGCGGGTGGCCCTGGCCGAAGGTGCGCGGGACCAGGCCCCGGCACATGAGGCCATCCGCAACCTGGCCCGCCCGTTCCGCCGAGCCCAGCCCGACCAGGACGAAGTTGGTGACCGATTCGTGGACCGTCAGGCCCGCCGCCCTGAGGGCGGCGACCAGCCGCGGCCGCTCGGCGACCACCCTGGCGATGTTGTCGCGGGCCACCCCGTCGCTGCCGAGCACCTCGGTTGCGACCGTGACGGAGACGGTGGATACCGAGCCGGGCGGCCGGTACGGCGCCATCCGGGCGATGATCGCCGGCTGGGCGACAGCAAACCCGACGCGGATCCCGGCCAGCCCGTAGGCCTTGCTCATGGTGCGGACGACGATCAGGTCGGGGTAGGCAGACCGCAGGCCCAGCGCCGACCAGTCCACGAACTCGGCATACGCCTCGTCGATCACGACGATCGGCCGGGGCCGTGCGTCGCCATCGGCGTCGGCCGCGATGTCGGCCAGGAGCGACGCCAGGACGCCGTCGGGCTCCGGGAGCCCGGTGGGGTTGTTGGGGCTGCACAGCCAGACGACGGCCGCCGAGCGGGCGGCCTGGCGCACGGCGTCGGCGTCGAGGATCCATCCATCGCTGGCGGGTCGGCGTGCGACGTCGATCACGGCAGCCCCACGCTGCTCCGTGACGACCCGATACATCGAGTAGGTGGGCGGCAGGACGACCGCGGCCTGGCCCGGTGCCAGGAACGTCTTGCCCACCATGTCCAGGATCTCGTCGGCGCCCGCGCCGACCAGCAGCTCGTCGGTGGCCACGCCATAGCGGGCTGCCGCGGCGGCGACCAGGCGCGCGTAGTCGGACGGCGGGTACTCCGAGAGCGGCGTCTCGAACGTCCCCGCGGCCAGGATCCGCCCGACCATCTCGGGCGGGAGCGGCGAAGTGTTGAGGTCAAACCGGACGATCTCATCCACGCGCAGCCCGTAGCGCCGGGCGACCTCCTCGTTGGTGGCCTCCCAGGCGTAGGTGGATGGTGCCGTCGGCGAGGCGAACGTCACCGGAGTTGGGCTCATCGGTCGGCCTCCTGGCTGGGCGTGGCCGCGCCTGCGGCATCGTGGATCGGGTCCGCCCGGAAGCGGACCTCGATGGCAGCCCGGTGTGCCTCCAGGCCCTCGGCGGTCGCCAGCACCCCAACCGTGCGACGGATGGAGGCCAGGCCGTCCCGGGTGATGCGCTGGACCTGGCTGTACTTGCCGAAGGCCTCCACGGCGAGCGGCCCGCACGATCGGGCGAGGCCACCGGTGGGCAGGACGTGGTTGGCACCGGTCGCGTAGTCGCCCGCCGATTCCGGCGCCCATGGGCCGACGAAGATGGAGCCCGCGTTGCGCAGGAGCGCAACCGTCGCCTCGAGCGGGCCAACCTCCACCGACAAGTGCTCCGGGCCGTACGCGTTGACGAAGTCGATCCCGGCCTGGAGAGTGGGGACCAGCACGATCCGGCCATGGGCCAACAGCGCCTGGTCCAGGATGGCCCGGCGAAGCGCGCCGGCCAGCTGGCGGTTGATCTCGGCCTCCACGGCGTCGGCCAGGGCGGCGCTGTCGGTGACCAGGAGGGCAGGGGAGTCCGGGCCGTGTTCCGCCTGGGTGATCAGGTCGGCGGCAACCTGGACGGGGTCTGCGCTGGCGTCTGCCAGGACCATGCCCTCCGACGGGCCCGCCGGAAGGTCGATGCCCACCTCGCCCACCAACTCGATCTTGGCCGCGGTCACCCAGGCATTGCCAGGGCCCACGATGCGATCGACAGGCAGGAGGCCGGCACCCGGGAGGCCGTAGGCCAGTGCGCCGATGCCCTGGGCCCCGCCGGCGACCACGAACGCGTCGACGCCCAGCAGCCCGGCCGCGCCGAGCAGGACGGCGTTGATGGACCCGTCCCTGCCGGCCGGGGAGGCGACCGTCACGTGTGCCACGCCGGCGACCCGCGCGGGTACGACGCCCATGACCAGCGAGGACGGATACGGCGCCGTCCCGCCGGGGACGTAGACCCCCACGCGATCCAGCGGCAGCCAGCGGCGCTCGATCTGGATGCCGGGCATGACCTCCGTCACGGTGGTGGCGGGCCGCTGCGTCTCGGCGAACCGGCGGACGTTGGCGATGGACTGCTCCAGGGCGGCGCGGATCTCCGGGGAGAGGGCGTCCCGCGCGGCGGCCATCTCGGCGGGACCGAGCACCAGTCGTCCGTCGGCGAGGCCGCCGCCGAAACGGGCGCTCGCCGCGGCGACCGCGGCATCCGGGTTGGCGCGAATGTCGGACAGGATGGCGCGCACGGCGTCGCGGACTCGGCCGTCGGGCACGGCGCCCCGGCGGAGGAGCGCGTCGCGCTCGGCGGCGACGACGGGATCGTGCTCGGCCGCGGCCAGGTCGAGACGGCGCAGGCGCATGGGCACCGGTGCGACCGGATCGGACCGGGGATTGTTGCTGCCAGGCGTGTTCACGGCACGATCTTCTCGATGGGCAGCACGAGAATGCCGCTGGCGCCGGCCGCCTTCAGCCGTGGCAGCAGCCCCCACACCTCGTCGGCGCCGACCACCGAGTGGATCGCGATCATCCCGTCGTGGGCCAGCGGGATCACCGTGGGCGATTCGAGGGAGGGCAGCAGATCCTCGATGGCCTGCGCCTTGGCGATGGGAGCATTGAGCATCAGGTACTTCTTGCCACGGGCGGCCTGGGCGGCGCCGATCATCGTATCGATCGTGGCAATCTCGGCGGCCCGGCTGATGAGCGCCGCCGGGTTCGCGACCATGACCGCCTGCGATGCCAGGACGTCTCCGATGGGACGGAGGCCGTTCATCACCAGGGTGGAGCCGGTCGAGACCAGGTCGACGATCGCCTCGGCGAGTCCCAGGCGGGGCGCCACCTCGACGGCGCCCGAGAGCGCCACCACGGAGACCGGGATCCCGCGCTCGGCGAAGAAGCGTCGCGTGGTGTTGGGGTGCGAGGTCGCGATTCGCGTGCCACCGAGGTCGTCGATGGAGGCGTACGTGGCGTCGTTGGGTACGGCGGCAGCGAGGCGGCAGCGGCCATAGCCCAGCTCCCGGACGATGGGCAGCTGCGCACCCGCCTCGGCCAGGAGATCGCCGCCGGTGATGCCGGCATCGGCCACGCCGTCGCCCACGAACTCGGCGATGTCGTTGGTCCGCACGAAGAGGATGTCCAGGTCGACGTTCTGGACCCGGGAGACCAGGCTCCGGTCGTGCGCGTCGAACACCAGCCCGGCATCGCGCAGCAGGGCGAGGGTCGGTTCGACGAGGCGCCCCTTGTTGGGAACAGCCAGGCGCATGCGTTCGGTCATTCGGGGTCTCCGGCGAAGTCGGTGGTCGTGGGTCGGGCGGACCGTTCCAGCATCAGGCGGTAGCCGCCCTGGCCGTGGTGGAGCCAGGATGCGATCCGGGTGATGGTGGCCGTGCTGGCGCCCGTTCGATGCGAGATCTCGGCGTAGTGGAGCCCCTGGTCCAGCATCCGGACCACGGCCCAGCGCTGGGCCATGTCGCGCAGCTCGCCCAGGGTGCACAGGTCGCGCAGGAAGGCTTCCGCCTCGACCGGGTTCTCGAGGCGCAGGATCGCCCCGAACAGCTCCATGATCTCGTCGGTTCGCCAGGTGTCGTCCGTGGCCATCATCATGTCCTCGCTGGTCCGGGCGGTTGCCACCGGCTCATCGCCGGCGTCTCGGCACCCGCCGTATCACCATGCTATCGTAGTAGCGTGCTAAAACGATATCACAGTTGGGATGCATGACAAGCTTCGATCTGCTGCCGGCCATCGACCTGCGCGGCGGCCGCGTGGTGCGGCTTCGCCAGGGTGACTTCGGTCGCGAGACCGTGTATGACCGTGACCCGGTCGAGGTGGCGGAGGAGTTCGCCGCCGCGGGCGCCCGCTGGATCCACGTCGTGGACCTGGACGGTGCCCGGGAGGGGGAGCCGGTCCAGGCCGACGTGGTCGCGCGGATCGTCGGCGCCCTCGGTGGGCGGGTACGCTGTGAGGTCGCCGGCGGCCTGCGGATGGAGCGTGCGGTGCAACGGGCGCTGCTGGCGGGCGCGGGCCGCGTCGTGGTCGGTACGGCCGCGCTGCGCGATCCGGCATTCGTGGCCGCCCTCATCGAGACGCACGGCGTGGATGCGATCGTGGTCGCGCTGGACGTGCGGGACGGCCTCGCGCTGGGGGAGGGCTGGCGGCCCGGCGCGGCAGGCGTCCGTGCCGAGGACGCGCTCCTGGGCCTGTCGGTCGCGGGCGCACGCTGGTTCGCGGCGACCGCAATCGACCGCGACGGTCTCCTTGCGGGCCCGGACTTCGACCTGCTGGGCCGCCTGCTACGGCTGGATGCGGGCGCGGTGATCGCGTCGGGCGGCGTGACGACGCTGGACGACCTGCGCCAGGCGAAGGCGATCGGCTGCGCGGGCGCGATCGTGGGCCGGGCGTTGTACGAGGGCCACCTCGACCTGGCGGCGGCGCTGGCGGCGGTCGACAGCGCGGGCTGACCGCCCGCGATTCGCGCGGCGGTTGGACGGGGCGGTCTCCGGAACGGGAAGTGGCGACACGCCGATCCTCGACCCGCGCCCGGCGTCACCCGCGTTCGGTGCCGGCGCGGCGCTGCCAGGCGGCAGGCGTCCTGCGGCCAGGGCCTGCGGGGCCGCGCCAGATCCCGGGTGGCGCCGGTGGCCTGTGCCCGCCCACTTGCCGGACGCGGCGACTGGGCGCCGAATGGGCGTTGGTGGCTCGCCGGGATGGTCTCGACAGCTCCGTCGTTGACCCGGCGGCCAATCCGTAGAAGATTGGGGCATGCCCGATGAGCCCTGCTTCCTCGTCCGCGCCGGTGTCGGCCCGTCGTCCCTGTTTGCCGGACGAGGCGCGGCCGTGGCCGCGTTCTGGACCGCGGTCCGTGCGACGAGCGAGACGCGCGCCGAGATCGTGTCCGCCCTGGGCGACGCCGTCGGTGACCCGAGCCTTTCGGAGAGCGCCGCCGTCGCCCGGCTGACGGCCTCCCCCGACTTTGAGCTCCAGCTGATCGGCGGCCGGATCGTCTTCGAGACGCTCAGATTTGCCGACGGCACCGCGCATTCGACCGCCCCGGTCATGACGGCGAGCTCAGCGGCGCCCGCTCATGGCGAGGACGATGCCTGGCCGACGGATGAGGACCCCTGGGACGACGAGGGCGTGCCCGAGCATCACGCCGGCATGGACCACGTCGCGCTCGACCCGGCCCGGATCGAGCGGATCCTCGACGGGCTCAACGACGAGCAGCGGGCGGCCGTGATGGCGGTCCGCGGTCCCGTGTGCGTGATCGCGGGCGCGGGCACCGGCAAGACCCGGGTGATCACGCGGCGAGTGGCCTACGCGATCGCGACGGGGGCGGTCCCGGCGGACTCGGTGCTGGTGCTGACGTTCACGGACAAGGCGGCCGCCGAGATGCGGGAGCGGATCGTGGCGCTGGGCCTGCCGCGGGTCCGGGCCGCGACCTTCCACGCGACGGCGCTGCGGATCCTCCGCGAGCTCTGGCCGCGCTTCCGGGCGGAGCCGTTCCCCGAGATCGTGGGGTCCAAGGCCGACATCATCAGCGATCTGGCGCGCGGGCTGCCGGGTGGCTACCGGTTCCTGCCGGTGCGTGACCTCGCGGCCGAGATCGAGTGGGCCAAGGTCCGCCGCCTCACCCCGGCGACGTATGCCGTCGGCTGCCAGGCGGCCGACCACCATGGGCCGCTGCCGCCCGACCTGCTCCGCCGGCTCTGGTCGAATTACGAGCGACGCAAGGGCGGCGCCATCGATTTCGAGGACATGATCACGGCCACGATCGAGCTCCTCGAGACGGAGCCGGCGGCAGCGGCGAGCGTGCGCGCCGCGTCGTCCTGGTTCTGCGTCGACGAGTACCAGGACACCAACCCGATCACCGAGGCGCTGCTGGCCGCGCTCGTCGGCCCCCGGGACGACCTGTGCGTCGTGGGCGACGAGGACCAGACGATCTACGCCTTCGCCGGGGCCGACGCCAACTACCTCGTCTCGTTCGCGGATCGATACCCGACCGCCCGGGTGATCACCATCGACCGCAACTACCGATCGTCGCCGCAGATCCTCGCGGTGGCCAACCGCGTGTTGGCGGCGGGCCCGCGGCCGCGCGACCTGCAGGCCACCGAGCCCGATGGGCCGCAGCCGTCATTCGTCACGGCGCCCGACCCGGCGACCGAGCGGCGCTGGCTCGTCGCCGAGATCCGTCGCCTGGTGGCGGCCGGCGTGCCCGACGGCGAGATCGCGATCCTCGTGCGCACGAACGCCCAGGTCCCCCCGATCGAGGCCGCCCTCCACGCGGCCGGGATCCGGTTCGCGGTTCGCGGCGAGCGCTTCTTCGAACGGTTCGAGATTCGGCGGGCGCTCACCGCCCTTCGCCGACTGCAGGATGGCGAGGGTCATGGCGACCTCGTCTCCACGATCGATGCGGCGTGGTCGGCCGCCTTCGGCTTCGCGCTCGACGCCAAGACCACCGGTGACGCGTCGGCCGAGCGCCAGGCCGCACTGATCGCGCTGCGCGACATCGCCCGCGAGCTGGTCATCGCCGACCCGGCGGCGCCCATGTCGGCGTTCCTCGCGTCGGCCGACGACCAGGCGGCCACCGAGCGCGACGCCGGCGGGGCGACGGTCGAGCTGCTCACCATGCACCGGGCCAAGGGACTGGAATGGCAGGCGGTCCTGCTGCCCTCGATGGAGGAAGGCATCCTGCCCCTCCGGTACGCGACGAGCGAGGCCGAGATCGAGGATGAGCGTCGGCTCGGCTACGTCGCGATCACCCGTGCCCGCCGGCACTTGTGGGTCTCCCACGCGGCCCTGCGCGAGACCAACACGGGCCGCCTGGTGGCTCGACGCGCGTCGCGCTTCCTGGCGCTGATGGCCCCTCCGCGCGCTCGGCCGCCGGTGTCGGGTCACGTGGCCGCGCCGCGGCAGGCCGGCCCCGGCGCCGCCGATGCGTTGGCCGGTGATCCGACGATTCTCGGCCGGTTGCGATCATGGCGAACCGCCCGCGCCCGGCGTGACGGCGTCCCGTCCTACGTCGTGCTGACCAACGCGACCATCGAGGCACTGGCCAGGGATCTGCCGGCAGACCTCGACGAGCTTGCGGCCACCGCGGGGATCGGCCCGGCCAAGCTTGCCCGCTACGGTGACGAGATCCTCGCCGTGCTCGCCGGCAGCGACGCCGAGAGCCCCGGGCTACCTGGGGACACCGGAACCGTTTGACCGCGGGCCAGTGTCGCGCCGCCTGACCAGCTCATCGGGGTTGCACCGACAGGCGCCTCGCCGCGCGCCGATCCGCTCACCGGGCGTCGACGTATCGGCGAGCCAACAGCCCGTGGAGCCGTTCGTGGCTGAGCGTGGCGCCGGGCTAGCCCGGCGCCAAATCATGCAAGCGCGGGTCAGTGACCCGACTGGGCGTGCTCCAGTGCCTTCCTGTGGGCCTCGATCACCTTCTCCGCGATCGGCCCGGGGACGTCGTCGTAGTGATCCAGCACCGATGAGAACGTTCCGCGCCCAGCCGTGAGCGACCGCAGCTCCGTGGCGTACGTGAACAGCTCGGCCTGCGGGACCAGCGCCGTGATGACCTGGTAGCCGTCCTGGCTATCCATGCCAAGCACCCGTCCGCGCCGGCCGTTGAGGTCGCGGTTGACCTCGCCGAGGGAGGATTCCGGGACCCGGATGGACACGGTCATGATCGGCTCCAGGAGCGCGGGTCGTGCCTGGGGCACGCCGTCCTTGAGGGCCATGCTGGCCGCGATCTTGAACGAGAGCTCATTGGAATCCACGGGGTGGAACGAGCCGTCGTACAGCGTCGCCTTGAAGTCGCTGAGTGGATAGCCGGCAATCACGCCTTCGACAGCAGCCTCGCGGATGCCCTTCTCGACGCCCGGAAAGAAGTTCTTGGGCACGGAGCCGCCCACGACCCGCTCGGCGAAGACGACGCCGCCCTCGGGGTTGGCCTCCAGCTCCAGCCAGACGTCGCCGAACATCCCGTGGCCGCCGGTCTGCTTCTTGTAGCGGCCGTGGACCTGCGCCTTGCCGCGGATGGTCTCCTTGTACGGCACCCTGGGCGTGTGGGTCACCACCGCCGCACCGAACTTGCGCTTGAGCCGCTCCAGGATCACCGCGGTGTGGGCCTCGCCCATGGTCCGGATGATCTGCTCGCCGGTGGCGCTGCGCTCCAGGCGGACGGTGGGCTCCTCCTCCAGCATGCGCTGGAGGGCGGGACCCATCTTGTCCAGGTCCTGCTTGGTCTGTGGCTCGATGCCCTGGACCAGCATGGGCTCCGGGAAGGCCAGGGGCGGAAGCTGGAGCGGCTTCTCCTTGCTGGAGAGCGCATCGCCGGTCTCGGTGGAGGTCAGCTTGGCGATGGCGCCGATCTCGCCGGCCTCCAGCTCGCCGATGGGCTCCTGCTCCTTGCCGTGCAGGAGGAGGAGCTGGCCGATCCGCTCGTCCTCGCCTCGGGCGGCATTCCAGACGTGGCTCTGCGACCGGAGCGTGCCGCCCAGCACGCGCAGGTAGGTGAGCCGACCAACGAACGGATCGGCGGAGGTCTTGAAGACGCGGACCAGCAGTGGCCCGTTGGGATCCGGCGCGACCGACACGGAGGCACCCTTGGCGTCCTGCGCCGTGACCGGCTTCTCCTCGTTGGGGGAGGGGAGATAGCGCGTGATGGCGTCCAGGAGGCCGCGCATCCCGATGCCCTTGACGGCACTGGTGACCAGGACCGGAGCGAGCACGGATTCCCGGACGCCCTTGTGGAGGCAGGCGTCAAGCTCGGCGTCCGAGATCTCGGCTCCCTCGAGGTACTTGGCCAGCACGTCGTCGTCGGCCTCGGAGGCCGCCTCCAGGAGCTGATCGCGGCGAGTCGCCACCTCGTCCGCCATCTCGGCCGGGATGGGGATCTCGATCTCCTTGCCGCCCTCGATCTTCCAGGCCTTGCGATGGACCAGGTCGACGTAGCCGGAGAACGACTCGCCCGCACCGATGGCGATCTGGAGCGGCGCGATCTTGTTGCCGAAGACGGACCGAAGGGCGTCCAGCGTGGCCGTGGGATTGGCGTTCTCGCGGTCGCACCGGTTGATGACAAAGCAGGCCGCCGTGCCGGTGCCGCGGCCCAGGCTGACGGCCTTCTCGAGGCCGGCTTCCACGGAGCCGGCGGCATCGACCACGAAGAGCGCGCCGTCGGCGGCCTCGAAGCCCGACACCATCTCGGCCACGAAGTCGAGGTATCCGGGGGTATCGACCAGCGTGATGCGGTAGCCGTCTGCCTCGAACGTCCCAACCGCCAGGCTCAGGGACTCGCGCCGCTTCTGCTCCTCGGGCTCGAAGTCCAGGTGGGCCGTCCCGTCGTCCACCCTGCCCAGCCGGGCCACGGCACCTGCCCGAAAGAGCAGCTGTTCCGCGAGGGTCGTCTTGCCCGAGCCCGCGTGTCCGGCAAGGACGACGCTGCGAAGGTGGGCAAGGTCAATGCTCTTCATCGTCATCGACTGCGGTCCTCTCACCTGCGGGGGACGGCCACCCGGGGGCCTGGTGCCAGCCTTGGAGCGATCAACGGCGGGCCGCCCGGCTGCCCGGACCCGCGGTACGGCCATGATAGTCCGCTATACTCCGGCCCGATGTCAGGACATTCGAAGTGGTCCACGATCAAACGCCAGAAGGGCGTGAACGACGCCAAGCGCGGCGCCGTGTTCACCAAGGTCGCCCGCGAGATCATGATCGCGGCGCGCCAGGGTGGCGGAGACCCGGACGCCAACTACCGGCTCCGGCTCGCGATGGAGAAGGCCCGCTCCGTCAACATGCCCCAGGACAACATCAAGCGCGCCATCGACAAGGCCACGGGCGCGGGTGATGGGGCGGTCTTCGAGGAGCTCACGTACGAGGGCTACGGCCCCGGCGGCATCGCCGTCCTCGTCGAGACCCAGACCGACAACAAGAACCGCACCGCGGCCGACGTGCGCTCCTACTTCACCAAGCTGGGCGGCCAGCTGGCCGGTGCGGGCGCCGTGGCGTGGCAGTTCGAGGCGCGCGGCCTCATCACCATCGCCGGCGCCAAGGATGCGGACGAGGTGACCCTCGCCGCGATCGACGCCGGCGCGGATGACGTCGATGCGTCGGATCCGGACCGGATCGAGGTCTACACCAGCCCCGGCGACCTGCGCGCGGTGCGGGAGGCCCTGGAAGCCGCCGGCTACCCGGTGGAATCGGCCGAGAGCGCGATGATTGCCAAGAACACCGTCGAGCTGGACTCCCACAAGGCTCGCCAGGCCCTCCGGCTCGTCGAGATGCTCGAGGACCACGACGACGTCCAGCGGGTGACCGCCAACTTCGACATCCCCGAGGACGTGCTCGCCGAACTCGCCGGATGATCATCCTCGGGATCGACCCGGGGACCGCAGCCCTCGGCTACGGTGTGATCGAACGAACCGGCGGACGGCTCCGCGCCGTGGACTTCGGGTGCCTCCAGACCAGCCCCGACGACGGCCTCCCCGTTCGCCTCAACGCCATCCACCGCCTCGTCGCGGAGCTGCTCGCGCTGCACCAGCCCGTGATCATGGGCGTGGAGCGACTCTTCTTCTCGCGCAATGCGCAGACGGCCTTCGCGGTGGGCCAGGCGCGTGGCGTCGTGCTGCTGGCCGCGGCGCAGGCGGGGATCGACGTGGTCGAGGCCACGCCCAGCGCGGTGAAGCTCGCCGTCGCGGGGTACGGTGCGGCCGACAAGGAGCAGGTGGGCCGGATGGTTGCCACCATCCTGGGGCTCGATGCCATCCCGCGGCCCGACGACGCGTCCGATGCCCTTGCCATCGCCATCTGGAGCGCCAACACGGCCCGGCCGTCGGATTCCGGCGCCCGGGCCGGTGTCCTGGATCGCGCGGCCATCGCACCCATCGCGCGCGGACAGACGCCCTACGAGCGCGCCGTGGCGGAGGCCCTGCGTGCCGCCGGGGGCGCGGCTCGGCGCTCGCCGGCCCGGCGCGACTAGGCAGAGCGGAGACTCGCACGTGATCGCATCGCTGGACGGCATCGTCGGGGCCATCGCGCCCGACGCCCTCGTCGTCGAGGTCGGCGGGATCGGCTACCGCGTCTTCGTGTCGCCGTCCGTGATCGCGGCGGCCGGCACCGGCACGCGCCTCAAGCTGTTCACCTTCCACCTGGTCCGCGAGGACCTGCAGGCGCTCTACGGTTTCCGGTCGGTGGAGGAGCTGGGGTTCTTCAACCTGCTGTTGACGGTGACCGGCGTGGGGCCGCGGGTGGCCATGGCGATCGTGGGCAGTCGTCCGACGCCGGACCTGCAGCTCGCGATCATGCAGCAGGATCAGGCGGTCCTCGTCTCCATCCCGGGCATCGGCCGCAAGCTGGCTGAGCGGGTGATCTTCGAGCTCAAGGAGAAGGTCGCCGCGGCCGGCGTGGCGGCGTCCGCCGGCTCCATCGGGATCCCGGGCGAGGGCGAGGTGGTCGCCGCGCTGCAGGCCCTGGGCTACTCGCTGGGGGAGGCGCGCGCCGCCTCACGGGTCGCACTCGCGGAGACGGCGGTCGGGGCGACGCTGGAGGACCGCGTCAAGGTGGCACTGCGGAGCCTCCTCCGCGCCTGACGGCGGCTCGACGTCCGGTGGGCCGGTGTCGCTGCCGGCCGGTCGCTCACCCTTCCCCGGGCATGGCGCCCAGCTGGGTGCGCAGGTCAGCCTCGTCCATGGCCTCCCAGTCCTCCGCGATGCGGCCATCCTCGAGGCGCAGCAGCGTCTGGCCGTGCAGGACGATGGTCTTGCCAGAGGGAGGCTCGCCGTACCCGGAGCCCAGGTGCGTCCCACGCAGGACCCAACGGACCGCCACGCGATCGCCCTCGGCGACGACGTCGAGGACCTCGAGGATCCGGTCCGGCAGGACCTCGCTGATCCACCCCGCGCCGCGTTTGAACTGGTCCAGGGTCAGGGTCGCCGCGTTGTTGTGATGCCGGTAGTCGGGCGCGATCAGGCTCGACAGCCCGTCCATGTCGCCGGCGTTGTCATGATCGAAGTAGGCACGGACCAGGGCCGTGGTGGCACCGGACATGGCACGCTCCTGTGTTGGGACCTGCGGTCGCGATTGGGGAATTGTGCCGCGGCCGGGGCCCGCCGGTGCGCTCGGCGGCCTGTTGGCCGGTGCGTCAGACGTAGAACATCCGTTCGTATCGACACTCGGCGGCATGCTATAGTGCGCGACGATGACGGACGACCTCTCGCGAGTCCTGGCACCCGATCCGGTTGAGCCGGCGGACGCGGTGGAGGGCAGCCTCCGGCCGCGGACACTCGCCGAGTACATCGGCCAGCGTGAGGTGAAGGCCAACCTCTCCGTCCTGCTGGAGGCGGCCCGTGGGCGCCATGAGCCGGCGGATCACGTGCTGCTCTACGGCCCGCCTGGCCTGGGCAAGACCACGCTGGCCACCATCATCGCCCGGGAGTTGGGCGTCAGCGTCCGGTATACATCCGGGCCCGCGGTGGAGCGGCCGGGGGATCTTGCCGCAATCCTGACCGCCCTGGACGAGGGCGATGTCCTGTTCATCGACGAGATCCATCGCCTCAACCGGGCGGTGGAGGAGATCCTCTATCCCGCCATGGAGGACTTTGCGCTCGACGTGATGATCGGCAAGGGTCCATCGGCGCGGTCGCTTCGGCTGAGCCTCAAGCCCTTCACGGTCGTGGGCGCCACGACGCGCGCGGGTCGGATCAGCTCGCCGCTGCGGGATCGGTTCGGTGCCACCTACCGCCTGGACTTCTACACGGATCTCGAGCTGACGGAGATCGTCGTCCGGTCGGCGGGGATCATCGGGGTGGAGATCGACCTTGCGGCGGCGGAGGCCATCGCCCGGCGGGGCCGGGGCACGCCACGGATCGTGAATCGGCTCCTCAAGCGGGTCCGGGACCACGCCCAGGTGCACGGGGACGGGCGGGTGCACCTGGCGGCCGTCATCGACGCCATGCAGATGCTGGAGATCGACGACGAGGGCCTGGACTCCACGGACCGCAAGCTGCTCGCGGCGATCATCCAGAAGTTCGCATCGGGTCCGGTCGGTGTCGCGGCCCTGGCCGCGGTGCTCGCGGAGGAGGTCGAGACCATCGAGGACGTGTACGAGCCCTTCCTGCTCCGGCTGGGCTTCATCGACCGGACCCCACAGGGACGGATCGCCACGGATCTCGCGCGCGCCCACCTGGCGCGCCGGGGGTTCGAGATCCCCACCCCGCGCCGAGCCGAGCCGGACATGCCCGGCCTGTGGGAAGACTCCACGAATGGCGGCGCGCGCGCGTGAACGCCGCACCAACGGACGGGCCCGCCCGCTTCAGCGTCCTCACCCCGCCGCCGGCGGATGGCTCCACGTGGGCCCGGCGTGGTCGCCTGGAGCTGCCGCACGGGGTGGTCGAGACGCCCCAGTTCATGCCGGTGGGCACCAACGCGTCGGTCAAGGCCCTCTCGCCCCAGGACGTCCGGGACGCCGGGGCCTCCATCATCCTGGCCAACACGTACCACCTGTACCTGCGGCCCGGCCACGAGCGGATCGAGCGCCTGGGCGGACTCCACCGGTTCATGGACTGGGACCGGCCAATCCTGACGGATTCCGGTGGGTTCCAGGTGGTCTCGCTCTCGCACCTCGGCGTCATCAACGACGAGGGCGTGACGTTCCGCAGCCACCTCGACGGGTCGCTCCATCGGTTCACGCCGGAACACGCGATGCGGGTCCAGGAGGCGCTGGGTCCGGATATCGCCGTGGCATTCGACCAGCCCGTGAACCCAAGCTCCGCGCGCCCGGTGGTGGCCGAGGCCACCGAGCGGACGCACCGCTGGGCGGAGCGCTCGCTGCGCGCGCACACGCGGCCGGACCAGGCGCTCTTCGGCGTCATCCAGGGTGGCCTGGAGCCGGATCTGCGCGCACAATCCACCCGGTTCATCGCCGGTCTCCCGTTCGACGGCATCAACATCGGCGGGCTCGCGGGAGACGAGACGCCGGAGCAGCGCGCGGACGCCCTGCGCGTCGTGGTCCCGCTCCTGGAGGGTGACCCCCGACCGCGCTACCTGATGGGTCTCGGGTCACCTGCCGACCTGCTGGACGCCGTCCACCTGGGCGTGGACCTGTTCGACTCCGTGCTCCCGGCGCGGGTGGCCCGCAATGGGCAGCTATGGATCCCGGGCGGCCGGCTCAACCTCAAGAACAGCGCGATGCAGGACGATCCTCGGCCGGTCCAGGAGGACTGTCCGTGCATCGCCTGCCAGCACTTCTCGCGGGCATATCTTGCGCACCTGTTCAGGGCGCGTGAGCTCCTCGTGTACCGCCTCGCAACTTGTCACAACCTGACCTTCACCCTAGACTTCATGGACAGGATTCGGCGGGCCGTCGAGGCCGGATCATTCCCGGAAGCGATGCCGCAGTTGCGCCTGCGCGCCGGCCGGGTAAGCGGCGATGAAGCCGCCGGTATGCCAGCGTGAAGAGCATCAACGTATCGTCTGGGTTGACGTGGAGGATCGGCAATGGGCACACGAGATCGCCCGCAGCGGGAGATCAAGAAGAAGCCAAAGGAAAAGGGCACCGGGCCCAGCCTGCAGCCCCTGTCGGAGGGACCGCAGAGCGTGGAGTTGATCCGGAAGGCACGCAAGCCCCGGAGCGCAGACGACCAGGACAAGGGCTGAGGCTCGGCTCGGAGGTCAGCAGGACCGTCCGCGTCGGCGCAAGCCGATCGATGAGGAGGGCGGACAGGTGGCAGTAGCTGACGAGCGCAGCGCGGCGCGGAGCCAGGCGGAGCGAGCAAAGGCCGTGGACGCGGCCATTCTGGCGATCGAGAAGCAGTTTGGTCGCGGGTCGATCATGAAGCTCGGCTCGGCCGAGCGTCAGGCCGTGGACTTCATCTCCACGGGGTCGATCGCGCTGGATCTGGCGCTCGGGGTCGGCGGCATCCCGCGCGGCCGGATCACCGAGATCTTCGGTCCGGAGTCGTCGGGCAAGACCACGGTCTGTCAGCACGTGATCGCGGAGGCCCAGCGCAAGGGCGGCGTCGCCGCGTTCATCGATGTGGAGCACGCGCTCGACCCGGGCTACGCCCGCTCGTGCGGCGTCAACGTCGACGAGCTGCTGGTCAGCCAGCCGGACACGGGTGAGCAGGCCCTCGAGATCACCGAGACGCTGATCCGCTCGGGCGGGATCGATGTCGTGGTGGTCGACTCCGTGGCGGCACTCGTGCCGCGGGCGGAGATCGAAGGCGAGATGGGCGATTCGTTCGTCGGGATCCAGGCCCGGCTGATGAGCCAGGCCCTGCGGAAGTTGACGGGCGCCGTCTCACGCTCCAACACCGCGCTCGTCTTCACGAACCAGCTGCGCGAGAAGATCGGCGTGATGTTCGGCAACCCGGAGACCACCCCGGGCGGCCGCGCCCTCAAGTTCTACGCCAGCATCCGGCTCGACATCCGACGGATCGAGACGATCAAGTCCGGGTCGGAAGCGGTCGGCAACCGGGCCAGGGTCAAGGTCGTCAAGAACAAGGTCGCCCCGCCGTTCCGGGTCGCGGAGTTCGACATCATGTACGGGGAGGGCATCTCCAAGGAAGGCGGCCTCCTCGACGTGGGCGTCGCGACGGACGTGGTCACCAAGACCGGGGCGTGGTTCACGTTCGTCGACACGCGCCTGGGCCAGGGTCGGGAGGCCTCCAAGGAGTTCCTCAGGAACAACCCGCCCATCGCGGCGGAGATCGATCGGCTGATCCGTGCCCGGATGACGGAAGCGGTGATCCCGGTTGAAGGGATCGCCGAGGCCGAGTGACGGGCGTAGGCGCGTGAGCGGATCTCACCGCTCCCTGGGCGGCCAGTCGGGACCCCAGCAGCGACGTCGTCGGCCGCCGATGGCCGAAGTCCTGCAGCAGCGCGCCGCCGTCGAAGACGCCGCCGTCGTCCTGGCAGCCGGCGCCCGGTTCCTGGAAGCCCGCGGACGGAGCGTCACCGAGGTTCGTCGACGTCTGACGCAGGCGGGCTACCGGCCGGAGCTGGTTGAAGCTGCGATCGTGCGCCTGGGCGAGCTCGGCCTGCTGGATGACGAGTCCTTTGCCAGGTCGTGGGTCGAGTCCCGGGATCGAGCGCGTCCCCGTGGTGCACGCGTCCTCCGGGCCGAGCTGGGTCGGAAGGGCGTCGATGCGGCCACGGTCGACGAGATCATGGCCGAGCGGGACCTGCCGCCGGCGGAGCCAGTTGCCTTCGGCGGCCGGCGTGTGCTACGCGAGGAGGGCCAATCGGCCGACGAGGCGGCCGCCCGCGCCGTCCTCGCGCGAAACACGGCCACACTTGCGCGCGTCGCGGATCCGCGGAAGCGTCGGCAGCGCGCCTACGCGCTCCTCGCGAGGAACGGGTTTGACCCGGGGCTGATCGGTGAGTTGGTCAGGGACCTCGATCGCGGCGCGGGCGATGACGACGGTTCGGACGCGGATCGGGACACGGAACCTACGGCCCACCGCCGTGCGTTTGACCGGCCCGACGGGGCGCCGTAGGCTACGCACACGTTGCGGCGTCCCAGCCCTGGGCCGCCGCAGCCCTTCCGGTGCCGGCGCGCCCAGGTGGCCAGAGGAAGCGTCCTCCCCATCACCGTCCGGTCCCGACCGACGACTTGTGATCGTCCGGCCTGCCCCGGCCGGATGGGAGGAATAGGATGGATTCTGTCGCCTACGCCATCGTGGCGCTGGCCGCGGGCATCGCCGTTGGGTTCGTTGCCCGCGCGCTGCTTGCCAGCCAGAGCCTCAAGGGCGCCCAGGAGAAGTCGGCCCGGATCATCGCCGAGGCGCGGACGCAGCAGAAGGACCTCATCCTCGAGGCCAAGGAGCACAAGATCCGTCTCCTTCGCGAAGCGGAGGAGGAGGCCCGCATCAAGCGCGGCGAGCTCGGGACCCTCGAGCGCCGGCTCCTCCAGCGCGACGAGCAGCTTGACCAGCGTGGCGACATGCTCGAGCAGCGCGACCGCAAGCTGATCGACCGCGAGCGAGAGCTCGATCGCCAGCGCGAGGATCTCTCGCGCCTCAACCAGGAGCGTGTCGCGGCGCTGGAGCAGGTCGCACACCTGTCCGCGGAGGACGCCAAGACCCTCCTGCTCGACGCGGTGCGCGACGAGGCCACGCATGATGCCGTCAAGCTGGCCCGGGCCATCGAGCGAGCCGCCCGCGAGGAGGCCGCCGACAAGGCCCGCGAGGTCGTGGTGACGGCCATCCAGCGCGTCGCCGCGGATCACACCGCGGAGCACACCGTGACGGCGATCCACCTCCCCTCGGATGAGATGAAGGGACGGATCATCGGTCGAGAAGGCCGGAATATCCGTGCCCTCGAGCAGGCCACGGGCGTGGATCTGATCATCGACGACACGCCGGAGACCGTCATCATCTCGGGCTTCGATCCGGTCCGCCGCGAGATTGCCCGGATCGCCCTGACCAAGCTGATGGGCGACGGGCGCATCCATCCCGGGCGCATCGAGGAGGTGGTCGCCAAGGCCCGTGCCGAGGTGGACCTGGTCATGCGCCAGGCCGGCGAGGCCGCGGCCTACGACGTCGGCGTTCCCGGGCTCCCGCCCGAGATCATCAAGCTCCTGGGCCGCCTCAAGTTCCGGACCAGCTACGGGCAGAACGTCCTCAACCACAGCATCGAGACGGGCCGGCTGGCCGCCGTCATTGCCGCCGAGGTCGGCGCGGACGTCGCGCTGGCCAAGATGGGTGGCCTGCTGCACGACATCGGCAAGGCCGTGGACCACGAGGTCGAGGGCCCGCATGCCGCGATCGGCGCATCCGTCGCCCAGAAGCACAACCTGCCGTTCAAGGTCATCAACGCGATCGCGGCCCACCACCAGGAAGTGGAGTACGCCTGCGTCGAGGCGCCCATCGTCCAGATTGCCGACGCGATCAGCGCGTCCCGGCCCGGGGCCCGCGGCGAGTCCATGGACACCTACGTGAAGCGCCTGGAGGACCTCCAGGCGATCGCGGAGAGCTTCGACGGCGTCGAGCGCTCGTTCGCCGTCCAGGCGGGCCGCGAGGTCCGCATCCTGGTCCGACCGGAGGAGATCGACGACCTCGCCTCCATGCGCCTGGCGCGGGACATCGTCCGGAAGATCGAGGAGCAGCTCACGTACCCGGGCCAGATCAAGGTCACGGTCATCCGCGAGACGCGCGCCGTGGAGTACGCAAAGTAGATACCTCCGGCAGCCCCAACGTCGGGCGGACCCGTCTCGGGAACCCCACCAATGGCAACCTGCCCCGGCCCAGGGGCGCCTGCCGCATCCTCATGATCGGGGATGTGATCGGCAAGCCCGGCCGACAGGCCGTCGAGCAGATCCTGCCGGACCTCCGGCTGGAGCGCGACATCGACTTCGTCACGGCCAACGGCGAGAACCTGGCCGGCGGGATGGGCCTGACCAAGTCGACGGCCGAGGCGCTGTTTGCCCATGGCGTGGACGTGATCACGTCCGGCAACCACATCTGGGACAAGCGGGAGATCTACCCGTTCCTTGACGAGACGGATCGGATCCTGCGCCCGCTCAACTACGGCACGGACGGCGTGCCGGGCCGCGGTTGGTCCGTCTACCAGGCCCTCGACGGCTCCGACATCGCGGTGATCAACCTCCAGGGCCGCACCTACATGCAGCCCATCGACAACCCGTTCACGGATGCCGACCGGCTCCTCGACGAATCGTCTGAGCCATTGCCGCCCATGCGTCTCGTCGACTTTCACTGTGAGATCACGTCGGAGAAGAACGCGTTGGGGCTGTACCTCGACGGTCGGGTCTCGGTGGTCGTCGGCACGCACACCCATGTGGTCACCGGTGACGAGCGAATTCTGCCCAAGGGCACCGCGTACCAAACGGACCTGGGCATGACCGGGCCGTTCTGGAGCGTCATCGGGTTTGATCCCGCGTCGGTCCTGCCGCGCTTCATCAACGCGCTGCCCACGCGCTTCGAGGTGGGATCGGGACCGGTGATCTTCCAGGCAACCCAGGTCGATCTGGATCCCGCCACCGGTCGCGCACTGGCGATCGAGCGCATCCAGCAGCTCATCGAGGTCTAGGTGGGCGATCCCGGCAGCGGCAGTCCCCGTGGGGCTGGGCCGGGACTCCGGCCCCGCCACGTCGACGTCCCCGGGCTCGGGGCCGGCGAGGCGCTCTCGGCGATCGACCTGCACGCCCACACCCGCCGGTCCGATGGGCTCCTGGAGCCTGCGGCGTTGGTCGCGGCGGCCCATGCCGCGGGCGTCCGGCTGTTCGCCATCACCGACCACGACACGCTGGCCGGATACCGCGAGGTGGTCAGGTCGGGCGCCGTCCCTCCCGGGATGGACCTGCTGGCTGGCGTCGAGATCAACGCGATCGTCGGTGGTCGCGGCCGGATGTGGGAGAGCGAGCTGCACGTCCTCGGCCTCGGCATCGACCCGGACAGCGATGAGCTCGAGAGCGTGCTTGCCACGCAGCGGACCTCTCGCCGGGTCCGCTTCGAGGGGATGCTGGCGCGCCTGCGCGACCTGGACCTGTCGGTGGATGACGTGATCGAGACCGATGGCCTCATCCACCCCGACGACATCGACAGCCTCGGCCGGCCCACCATCGCCCGCGCGCTGATGGCCAAGGGCCACGCCAGCAGCGTGGAGGACGCATTCTCACGGCTCCTGTCGCGCGGCAAGCCCGCCCATATCGCGCGCGACGGCCTTGATCCGGTCGAAGCGATCACGGTCATCCGGCGCGCCGGCGGGCTCGCATCGCTCGCCCACTTCGCGGAGGCACCGGAACGCCTGGACTCTGTCCGCGAGCTCATCACCGCCGGCCTTGGAGGGCTGGAGGTCTACTACCGGACGTTCGACCGGTCGACGGTGGCGCGTGTCGCCGACGTGGCATCCGGCCTGGGCCTGGTGGCGACCGGCGGGACGGACTACCACGGCGACCTGGGCACCTACGCCGAGGCCCATGCCGGTCTCTTCTTCCCGGCCGCCGCCGAGGCACCCCTGCGAACGGCTCTCGGCCTCACTGGGACGGCGGTGCGGCCATGACGAGTTCGGACACCCCGCGCCGGGCACTGCCCGTCCTGGACCTCGTGGCGCCATCCGGGCCGCCGCGCGACGCGGTCAGCTCGGATGACCCCCGCCTCAACGAGTACCGCCCCGACACCCAGGCTCTCCCGGCGTTTCACCTGTGGACGCTGGGCTGCCAGATGAACCAGAGCGACTCGGAGGAGATGGCGGGCCGCCTGCTGGCCGCGGGCTGCTCCGAGGCTGCGTCGCTGGAGGCGGCTGACCTCGTGGTGATCAACACGTGCGCCATTCGCGAGGGTGCGGAGCAGAAGGTGATCGGCCGACAGGGGCACCTGGCGCGCCTGAAGGCGGCCAATCCCGGGTTGCGCGTGGTCCTGACCGGCTGCTCGGTCCGCGAGGCGGAGCGCGACGGCCTCGCGCGCCGCTATCCGGCGGTGGACCTGTTCCTTCGACCGGACGAGGAGCCGGAGCTGGTGGAGCGCCTGGGTCTTGCGTCGGCCCAGGGCCCCATCGGGGCGGGGAGTGGGCTGGCGACCGGCCCGGTGGGCGCCACGACGATGCTGGGTCGGAGAGTGGTAGGCGCCGCGGACAACCTGGCCGGCACGCGCGCCGCCGCGGTGGACGGCGGGCTGCTCGCACGCACGTCGGCAATCAGTGCGTGGCTGCCGATCATCTACGGCTGCGACAAGACCTGCACCTACTGCATCGTCCCGTTCAGCCGGGGTCCCGAGCGGAGCCGCCCGTTCGACGAGATCGTCGAGGAGGCCCGCGGGTTGGCCGCGGCCGGCTACCGGGAAGTCACCCTCCTGGGCCAGAATGTCAACTCGTACGGGCACGACCTGGCGCCCGAGGCGCGCTTTGGCCACATCACCACGGAGCGCTGGGCGGGCCGTCGGATCGACCAGGGCTCACGTCCTGACCTGGCTGAGCTGATCCGGGCCATCGACGGCCTGCGGACCGGCGACGGCGTCCCGGCTATCCCGCGCCTGCGCTTTGTGACCTCGCACCCGTGGGACCTGTCGGACCGACTGATCGATGCGATGGCCGACAGCCCGTCGGTGTGCGAGCACCTCCACCTGCCCGTCCAGTCCGGCGACGACGAGGTGCTCCGGCGCATGGGCCGCCAGTACGGGATCCAGCACTACATGGAGCGCCTGCAGCGCATCCGCCGGCGGGTCCCGGGAATCGCCATCTCCACGGACATCATCGTCGGCTTCTGCGGGGAGACGCGCGAGCAGTTCGACTCCACCCTGCGCCTGCTGGAGGCCGCGCGCTACGACCAGGTCTTCGCGGCGGCGTACTCGCCGCGACCCGGCACGCCGGCGACGCACCTGGCGGACGACGTTCCCCCCGGCGAGAAGCGGGCCCGTCTCAACGAACTGCTGGCCCTCCAGGAGGGCATCGGCCTGGAGCGCAACCGCGAATGGCTGGGACGGGAGGTCTCGGTCCTGGTGGAGCGCATCGTCCCGGCCCGGAGCCACGAGCACGCCACGGCTGACGACGACGCCGAGATCCCGGTGACCGGCGCGGCGGCGGGCGGCGACGGGGCCGCGGACCAGGCGGCGGCAGGGGAGGGGAGGGGCGTCAATCCGGGGCCCGGCCAGGTGCGCCTCACGGGCCGGACCCGCCAGCACAAGCTGGTGCATCTCGCCGGCGCGCCGGACCTGGTCGGCCAGTTCTTGACCGTTCGCGTGCAGCGCGCGGGCGCCTACGCGCTACGGGGAACGCTGGCCCAGCCGTGACCGACGCTGGCCCAGCCGTGACCGAAGCCCGAGTCGCCGCGGCCCCGCCGCTCCTGGTCATCGCGGGCGCCACCGCGACCGGCAAGACCGGACTCTCGCTCGCCGTTGCCGACGCGCTGCTGGTCGAAGGGATCCCGGCCGAGATCATCTCCGCGGATTCGCGCCAGGTCTTCCGCGGTCTCGACATCGGCACCGCCAAGGTCGGCGCGGACGATCGGGCGCGCATCCGGCACCACGGCCTGGACCTCGCCGACCCTGATCAGGCCTTCTCGGTGGCCGACTACCTCGCCTGCGTCGCCGAGGCATTGGCCCGGATTGCGGCCCTGGGCGGCGTGGCCATCCTGGTCGGCGGCACCGGGTTCTACCTTCGTGCGGTCGCGCGAGGTCTTGACACGGCGGCGCTCCCCGCGGACGCGGCCATCCGGTCACGGATCGAGGCCGAGATCGACGAGGGCGGCGTCTACCGCGCGGCGGATCGACTGCTGGGCCTGGCCCCAAGTCTTGCCGGGCGGACGGACCTCGCCAACCGGCGGAGGGTGGCGCGGGCCCTGGAGATCGCCGAGATCCAGGGCGATGCGCCGCTGCCCGAGCCGCTTGGCTACCCGGGCCCGGTGACGTGGCTTGGGCTCCGTCCAGACCCGGTGCGCCACCACCAGCTCATCGCCGACCGCGCCCGGGCCCAGTTCGATTCCGGGCTGGTGGACGAGGCGGCCGCGCTGCGCGCGCGCTTCGACCCTGGCCTGCCGGCCTTCTCGGCCATCGGCTACCGGGAGTCGTGGGCGTACCTGGACGGCCAGCTCAGTCGCGACGCTGCGATCGCGCTGGATGCCACGCGCAGCATCCAGTTCGCCAAGCGGCAGGCCACGTGGTTTCGCTCCGAGCGTGTCGTCGAGTGGCTCAACCCCGCCGAGGAGGGCTTCTTCGCGGCCGTGCTGGATCGCGCGCGGGCGCTGGCCGCCGCACACCGGCACGCGCGCCGCGGGGACGAGCCGGGTACGCTTGCCCCATGAGCCGAACCGACCGATGAGCCGCAGCGACGTGATCGAGCTGGACCACCCCGCCGAGAAGGCCTTCCTGGTCGCCGTGGACACCGGTGAGGACCCGGGCTGGAGCGCCGAGGAATCGCTCGTCGAGCTGAGCAACCTGGCCACCACCGCGGGCGCCGTCGTCGTGGGCGCGGAGTGGCAGAACCGCCGTCATATCGATCCCAACTGGTACGTGGGCAAGGGCAAGGCCGAGGAGCTGATCGCCGCCAAGAACGAGACCGGCTTCGACGTCCTGGTCGCCGACGACGAGTTGTCGCCTGCCCAGCAGCGCGCGCTGGAGGAGCTGCTCAAGGTCAAGGTCATCGACCGGAGCCGGCTGATCCTCGACATCTTCGCCCAGCACGCCCAGACGCACGAGGGCCGCCTCCAGGTGGAGCTGGCCCAGCTGGAGTACCAGCTGCCGCGCCTGACCAAGCTCTGGACGCACCTGTCGCGGACGGGCGGCGGGATCGGCACACGGGGCCCGGGCGAGAGCCAGCTGGAGACGGACCGGCGGCTCATCCGTGACCGGATCAAGAAGATGAAGGAGCGCGTGGAGCAGGTCCGCCAGCAGCGATCTACGGCGGCGCGCGGGCGGGATCGTCGGCTGATGCCGACCGTCGCCATCGTGGGCTACACCAACTCCGGCAAGTCCACCTTGCTCAACTCGCTCGTCGGCTCGGAGGTGGCGCTGGCCGAGGACAAGCTCTTCGCCACGCTGGATCCCACGTCTCGCCAGGTCCGGCTGGGCGACGGCCAGACGGCGATCGTCACGGACACCGTCGGCTTCATCCACAAGCTGCCCCACCAGCTGATCGATGCGTTCCGGGCCACCCTCGAGGAGGTCAACCGCGCCGACGTGCTGATCGAGGTCGTGGATGCCTCGGACGGCCACTTCAACGAGCACCGCACGACGGTCCAGGCGGTCCTCGACGAGCTGGGCGCCGGCGACAAGCCCCGGCTGGTCGTCTTCAACAAGGCGGACCTGATCGATTCGGCGGCTCGCGACCCCGAGATGCCCGGCCCGGTGATCGCGCGGACGGTGTTCGTCTCGGCGCTCACGGGCTATGGGCTGGACACACTCCGGGCCGCGGTCGCCGCGCTGCTCGCGGAGCTCTGGGTCGACGTGGATGTCTCCGTTCCGTACGCGGCGGGCGAGCTCCTGGCCCGGGTGCGTGAGCGGGGCACGGTGGAACTGGAGTACGGGGAGCGGGATGTCCGGATCGTCGGGCGCGTGACGCCGGCGCTGGCGGGAGAGCTTGAGGCCGCGGCCGCGCGATGGGCGGCGGCAGCGCGGGACCTCTAGCGCGGCAGGAAGCGCACGACCGCCGGCCGACCCGACCGGTCCGTTGGCGACACAGGAATGCTCGCGCTGCACCGGGGGCGGTTGGCCGCGGATGTGGACGACCGGTGGACAAGTCCGTGAATTCGCTGACCGAGCTTCGAAGTTGGTGGGTAACTCACCTATGCGGGCGGCGGGCGCCGGGCTATGGTTGTCTTGCTCGAAGGGGCCTTGGACCGACAGCGGTCCCGCTGGTGTTTACATCGGCGGGGTCGACTACGGACCGACGGTTCCTTCGAGCGCTTTGATTCTGCGGGGTCTGGGGTGGTCGGGGCGAGGGGTTGTGGGCTCGGCCGGACCGGACAGTCTGTGGCAACGCGACGGGCGGTCGGCGGCCCGACTGGCCGTCAGTCGTCCAGGAGCCACACCGGATCGCCCAGAGCGATCGACCCGCCATCCAGGATCTCGACCCGGATCCCTGCCTTGTGCACCAGCGGGTAGATGATCTCGCGGCCAAGCAACTGCTCCAGGTACGTGCACGGCTCCGCGCGACGCGCCGCCAGGCAGACCACCGGGCCAATCCGGAAGCGACGTCCCAGCAGGGTATCCAGCCGGACGCCGCGCGTCGTCAGGTTGCGGCGGCTCTCGCCCGGCCCCAGCGGGAGGCCCCACTCGGCAGCCAGGCGGTCGATCTCTTCCTGCTCGATCAGTGTCAGCCAGTCCCCCCGGCGCTTGATGGGGGACCAGTGGCCGATCTCCATGTCGTACCGGTCCCCGGCAAGACCGCCACCCGCCCGCGCCTCGACGTGCTCCAGCGACACCATCGGTGCACCAGCGGCCGGCGCGACGTGGATGTGGACGACGTGGCCGGGCGGGGCAGGGGAGGGGTCGGGCGTGCTCACCGGCCCATTGTCGCAACTTGGGCTCCGCGATGGGCGTGCGCACGGCCGGCTTCAGCGCGGTCAGACCGTGCCTGCGACCGTGCGCGTCGTGACGAAGGCAGACCGCGCACCGATGCTGACGCCATGGGGCATCGGGGGCACGAACTGACCCCTCCGCTGCTGTGGGCAGGGGAGGGGTCGAAGGCGAGCGGTCGAGAGGCGACGCGGTCAGTCCCGCGCCCGGGTCAGATGCCGTGGACGCCGAAGAACTGGCTGACACCGTAGGTGATCGCCATGGCGGCCAGGCCACCGACGACGTTGCGAAGGATGGGCTTGGTCTTGGCCGAGCCGGAGATCACCGCGCTGATCCAGCCGGTCAGGAGGAGCCCGACGGCGCCCACGCAGACGGTCAGCGGAACGCGGATGTCGCCGCCGAGGTACATCGCCGCCAGCGGGAAGATGAAGCCCGTCGTGAAGGACACCGCGGACGCGAGCGCGGCGTGCCACGGCTCGGTGAGCTCCTCCTCGTGGACGCCATGCTTGGCCCGCAGGAGGGCCGCCAGCGGGTTGTGGCTCATCAGCTCGTCAACGACGATCTGGGTGGTCGCGTCCGAGAGGCCCTGGTTCCGGTAGGACTGCAGCAGCTCGTCGCGGGCGGCCTGCGGGTTCTCCTGCAGGACCTTGCGCTCCACGACGATCAGCGCCTCCTCGGTGTCGCGCTGGCTGAACACCGAGACGTACTCGCCCATCGCCATCGCGCAAGCGCCGGCCAGGAGGCCTGCCACGCCGGCGACCATGATCGCCGAGATGTTCGAATGGTCCGCGGCCGCGACGCCCAGCAGGATGCCCGAACCGGAGACGACGCCATCGTTGGCGCCCAGAACGGCTGCCCGGAGCCAGTTCAGCTTGGCCCCGAGGCCGCCGAATCCAACGGTCTCGCCGTCCGGGTGGGTAGTCGTGGTGCCATCGGCCATGTGGGGGACTCCGGGAGTGCACTGAATGGTGGACGCTTCAGCCCGAGTGTAGGCGAGCCGCACCCGCGTCGGGAGGCGGGTGCTGACAGGTATCCCTGATCGCACGGCGCAGGGAACCCTGCCCAATGGCCTCGCAAGGCGGCACTCCGACGGACGGGGCCGGGCGGCCCGTGGCGCGCATCGTGCCGTACCGCGCCCGAACCACGGCGCGGACCCAAGGCCTCATGGCCGGCCAGATCTGGCTGGGACCCGTGTTCGACGAGGTAGACGAAGAGATCCGGGAGCCCTTCGAGCGATGATTCTGCTGCTCGACACCCATGCGCTCCTGTGGTGGCTGTCCGGGGACGGTCGGCTTCGTGACGACGCTGTCGCGGCCATCGCCAGCCCGGCCAACGACGCCATCGTCTCTGTCGCCAGCGTCTGGGAGATCGAGATCAGGCGCGCACTGCGCGAAGCGGCTTCAGCGTCCTGCCGATCCTGGCCGCCGACGCCGTCCGTGCCGGCCGTGCCGGCCGTCTGCCCCGGCACCACGGCGACCCAATCGACCGGATGCTCGTCGCACAGGCCCTGCGCCTGGACGCCGTCCTCGTGACGCGCGACCCGGCCTTCGGCGCCTACGGGATCCCGCTCCTGGCTGCCTGAGCCTCGCCAACGCCGTGGAGGAACGCCGACGGGCGCGCCTCCCGTCGCCTCAAGCCAGGGGGTTGACCCAGCGGAGGCCGGGGAATCGGCCGAAGTCGCGGTCGGCAGAGGCGAGCTCGGCGCCGTGTTCCATTGCCAGCGCCGCCAGGTGGGCATCGCTCACCAGGTTCCCGCCGGTTCCCGTGCGATCGAGCAGGTCGCGGAGGATCGCCGTGTGACGACCCGTCGGCTCGATGATGGTCGTGTTGCGGCGCGCCAGCCAGCGATCCACGTACCTGAGCGCTGCCTCCGCCTTGAGCGGGACCACCAGGACCGACGGGCTGGTCATGACCCGGACGAAGCCCAGGAGCACCGACCAGGGCAGCCCAACGGTCTCGGAGCCCGACAGCGTGGCGTTCCACCAGGCCAGCGCCTGGGCATGGCCCGGCGAGCGGTCGTTGATCGCGTAGATGAGGAGGTTCACGTCCGGAACCTTCACTTGTTGAGCTCCAGTTTGCGGACGATCTCGGCGTCTTCCAGCTCGCCGGCGAGGCGAAGCGCGTGGGCGAGGTCGACGCCGGGTCGGACCTCCAGCGAGACGACCTGTTCCCGGTACGGCCCCTCTGCCCCCGGGCGGTGGGTCGCCAGTCCAGCCCGAATGGCTGCGTTGACGGTCGCCGTGAAGGACGAGCCGCGCTCGCTCGCGAGGCGGCGGAGGGTGGCGGCCAGGTCAGGATCGAGGGTGATCGTCGTACGCTCCATCTCGCGCATCATAACACCACCATAACTGATGCTTTGATGATTCCAGGGCCTCAGTGCGCCCAACCGGAGGGCAAGTCGTGGAACCGGAATGACAACCAGGTCTGGCGCACCCAGTCGAAGTCATCTGCGGCGATCGTCACCAGCAGGGCGTGCCCGTCGGCCACGAGGATGCCTGACAGCGCGATGCCGGCCACGGTCGACCCGGGAGCCGGTGCGGTGACGGCCCAGCCCAGGAGGCCCGGCGGGAGCTCTCCGAACGGCTGGGCGCCGGCGATCCCGGCGGTCATCGCCCTGAGTTGGCCGTGGATCAGCGATGCCGGCACCGGGCCGTCAGGCCCGAAGACCAGGAGGGTGTTCGTCGAGATCCAGCGATGATCGTCCTCGCCGTGCCAGAACGCCTCCATGTCGTTTCGGGTCTCCGAGAGGGTCTCCGGGATGACGATCGACCACGAGTCAGACACGCGCCGCTCGACGAGGGGCTCTGCTGCTGTCCGCGTCTTCATTCGATGCAGGCTAGGAGTCGGCGCTCAACTCCGACGTACGCGGGCCCACCCACTCGCCATCAGCACTGCCGATAACCGAAGTTATGTCGCGCACGACAGTGGGACACCCTGTGTGTGCCGTCAAGGCTGATACCAGGATCATGTTCCATGCCTCAGCGCCTCGGCATCGGTCGAGGTGGCATCCTGTTCGAAGCGATCGAGGAGTGCGAGGCTCGGTTCGGTCACCGCGCGGTGCCTCCTGGTGAACGTCAGGGATTCACCGAAGGCCACGCCGCGACACGCGCCGTGAACGGCGCCGACGTGGCCACGCGTTGGGACGCGACGCTGCGGCGGGGGCCGCCCTGCCACTCTGGTGATGGCTATCCTCATGGTGGCTACACCGCCTCCCCGGGCAGGGCCACATGGAGGCGATTGGTGCCCGAAGTGAAGGTTGACGAGACCCTGCCCCTGTGGGTCTTCTTCGTGGCCACGCTCGCCCTCGCGGTCGGCACCACGGAGGTCGGCTTCCGCATCGGGCGCCTCTGGCAGCGCCTGCGACCCCACCAGGGTGACGAGGCGGGCGGCGTGATGGTGGGGGCGACGCTCACCCTGCTCGCGTTCTTCCTGGCGTTCCTCATGGGCATGGCCACGAACCGCTTCGACGGACGGCGCGCGCTCGTCATGGAGGAGGCGAACGCCATCGGCACGGTCTGGTTGCGCGCCGGGTATCTGCCCGATACCTATTCGGCGCTGATCCGCTTCCCCGTGGAGGCCTACACGGCGCAGCGCCTGCGTCTGGAGAACGACCACCAGCGCGCGGACGCGCTTGATCAGTCCAACCGCCTCATGAAGCAGGTGTGGACGCACACGCAGGACGTGGTCCGCGCCTACCCCAACTCGCAGAGCGTCTCGCTCTTCGTCGCATCGGTGAACGAGATGATGGACCTTGGGTCAAGGCGCGCCGTCTCCTTCGAGACATGGCCCATCCCGTGGAGCATCTGGATGACGATCTACTTCGCGGTGGTGCTGACGATGATGCTGGTGGGCCTGCACGCCGGCATCACGAATGACCGCAATGCGCTCGAAGTAGTCGTGCTGGGGCTGGTACTCGCCGTGGTCCTGAATCTCATCATCGACCTGGACCGTCCCAACGATGGGATGCTCACGGTGAGCCAGGCGCCGCTGCTCGACTTGCTCCAGCAACAGGCGTTCTTCGCGCGCTAACTGCCGGCAGAGCGATGACCACGAGGTGCGGGGACGGCTGGGATCCGGGTCTTGGTCCCCCAGCATCGTGAGGTCAACCGGCGGATCGCCTTCCGGATCCGGGAGGTGCGCGCTTCGGGTCCGCTCGGCGGGTCAGCGCTTCTCGCTGGCGTTGACGAAGGGAAGGGCGGCCGATTGCGACATCCACGACGTGATCTGGCGTTCGTCGAGGTCCTCCAGGGTCGCCACGTCCACGCCCCTGGTGTTCCTCCCCATCGCGACGGGCGTGACGGGCGGAACGGGCTCCAACTCCGTGCCGCGGATGAACATCAGCTTGACGTGGCCCACGAAGGCGCCGCTGGTGAAGCACCAGCCGTCCGCGACGCCGTAGTAGGCGATCCCCCACTTCACCGCGCGCCGGATGCCAGGCAGGGCATCGGCGGCCAGGGCGTCGATGCGCTCCGCGATCGCGCGCTGGGGTTGCGGGAGGCGGGTGATGTAGGCGAAGACGGGCGCGTCGCCTTCGGCGGCCCTGGCGTCGCTGGCCTTGCCCGCCTTCATGGACTCACGCAGCTCGATGGGCCCGGCGGCGTCCTTGGGCATCACGCCACCCCGCCGTGCCGGCGGATGAAGTCGATCACCGCCGCGTTGAAGGCTTCGGGCTGCTCCCGGAAGCAGAAGTGGCCGGCGCGTGTCAGGACGTGCATCTCGGACCGGGGCACGTTGGGCAGGATCAGGTTCATGCATGGGATGCCGCAGCGGACCATCGTGGCGGAGGGGTCGTGGTACGACCAGATCACGAGCGTGGGGCACGTGATCCCCCCGGCCCGAATCCGCGCGTGCGTCTCGGCCTGGCGGGCGACGACGTCGACCGCGAAGCTGGGGTAGAAGCGCGCCCAGGCCTCCCGAGCCAGCGCCGTCTTCGGCAGCGCCTGGGCCGCCAGGATCTCATCCAGCCAGCCCTGGGTGATGTGGTCGCCGGCGAACGAGTTGACCCGCAGCGCGTAGCGATGCCGCTCGCGCGGGTCCGGCAGGGCCAGCGCCTCCGCCTCCCGCGCCCGGTTCTCCGGGTTGGGCGGGGTCATCAGGCTGGAGCTGTCGACGATGACGAGGGTCCGAACCAGCTCCGGGTGCTCCAGGGTCAGCCGGGTGACGGTGTAGCCGCCGCGGGAATGGCCCACGAGATGCGCGGGCCCCAGGCCAAGCGCCCGGATGAAGCCAGCAACGTGCGCGACGGACGAGCCGATGACGTAGTCCTCGTCGCGCCGGGGGTTGTCCGTGTAGCCGCACCCGATCTTGTCCACGGCGAAGACGCGAAACCCGGCCTGGGCCAGGCCGTCCAGGTTGCCTTCCCAGTCCTCCGCGCTGCCGCGATTCCCGGGATTGTCCCCGTGGACCAGGACGAGGGGCTCCCCCTCACCGCGCTCGAAGTAGCGGGTCTTGATGCCATCGACGTCGATGAACCGCTCGCGGTCCACTCCCCTGCCCTCCTGTTCCGCTGCTTCGGCGTGCGGTCAGCTGGCGCCGTGGCGCCGGATGAAGTTCGTCACCGCCGCGTTGAAGGCCTCGGGCTGCTCGCGGAACGAGCAGTGGCCGGCCCGGTTGACGATGTGCATCTCCGAGCGCACCACATTGGGCAGGATCAGGTCCATGCACGGGACGCCGCAGCGGGCCATGGTCGCGGAGGGATCGTTGTAGGCCCAGACCACCAGCGTGGGCGCCTTGATGCCGCCGTTGCGGATCCAGTCGTGGGTCTCGTGCTGGCGCTCGACCAGGTCGGCGCTGAAGCGTGGGTAGAAGCGGGCCCAGGCGTCCTTGGCGTCGGCGGTCTTGGGCAGGGCCTGGTAGCGGAGGATCCCGTCGAGGTGCTCCTCGGTGATGTGGTCCGGGGCGTACGAGTTGACCGCCATGAGGTAGCGGTATTGCTCGCGCGGGTCCGCCAGCTCCTGCGCCTCCTTCTCCCACTGGCGGTTGCCGGGGTTGGGCGGGGTCATGAGGCTGGAGCTGTCGACGATGACCAGGGTTCGGACGTCCTCGGGCCGCTCAAGGGCGAGGCGGGTGACCACGTAGCCGCCGCGGGAGTGGCCGGCGACGTCGACGGGGCCCAGGCCCAGGGCGGCAATGAAGCCATGAAGGTGCTCCACGGCGCTGCCGATGACGTAGTCCTCGTCGGTTCGCGGGTTGTCTGTGTATCCACAGCCGAGCTTGTCCACGGCGATGGCGCGGAAGCCGGCGGCGGCCAGGCCGTCCAGGTTGGGCGCCCAGTCCTCTGCGCTCCAGTAGCTGCCTGGGTTGCCCCCGTGGACCAGCACCAGGGGCTCACCGGAGCCACGCTCGAAGTAGCGAGTCCGAATGCCATCCACGTCGACGAACTTGGCGCCGTCCACTGCTGTCTCCGATAGCGGCTTGGGGATCCGATGCCCGCTCCCTTCTCGGGGAGTGGCGGGTCGCGCTGCTCGTACATTAGACGCGGGCCGAGACAACGGTCTCCGCCGCGAACGGGCCTCCGTGCCGGCGCCGGCGGGATCGACTCGGTGGGTCCTCCGTCGTGTGCGACGGCGATGACGATCCCCAGGGCGACCTTGCCAACCCTGCCGGCCTCGTGTGGCATTGCGGCGACCCCCGCCACCGCCATCTGTGTGGTCAGCATGCGCCGCCTCGCCCGAGCCACGAGGGAAGCGGTGATGTCAGGCCCCGGCCAGGGCCTCCGCCTCGAGCGACAGGCGCGCGAACTCGGCATCCGAGAGCACGAGGTCGGCGGCTGCCGCATTCTCCTCGAGCTGGTCGAGCGTCCGGGCACCCGGGATCGCGACCGTGTTGGGGTGGTGGAGGACCCACGCCAGGGCGACCTGGGCCGCGGTGGCGTGGTGGGCGGCGGCCACATCGTGGACCGCTTGGACCAGCGGGGCGATCCGTCGCTGGCCCCCCTGTCGGAAGAGCGGGTTCATGGCGCGGATCCCGGAAACACTGCCTGCCGCCGTGACTCGGGTGAGCAGGCCCTGCCCGAGCGGTGAATACGCGACGACCAGTCGGTCCTCCGCCGCCGCATACGGCACGAGGTCCCGCGCCGGGCCGGGGCTGACGAGGCTGAACCGGACCTGGTTCGCGACGACCGGGGCACCAAGCGCACGCTCCGCGGTGCGCCATTGGTCCAGCGAGTAGTTGCTCACCCCGACGCGCCGCACGAGTCCCGCCGCCACCAACGGACGGACGGATTGCATCACCCGCCGCACGGACACGAGCGGGTTTGGCCAGTGCGCGTAGTACAGGTCCAGCGCGTCGACGCAGAGCCGGCGGCGACTGCCCGCGGCCTGCCGGGCCAGGATTGGCTCCGCGGGCACGATCGGCATGAACTTCGTCGCGACGACGAGGCCGTTGCGCTCCGCGATGGGCATTGCGCCGAGCGCGGCGCCAATGATCCGCTCCGAGCGCCCAGGGCCGTAGACCTCAGCGGTATCGATCAGCGTGACCCCGAGCTCCAGGGCGCGACGCAGCAGCGCCGGAGCGACGTCGGAGGCGTAGGCCGCCCCGTAGCCCCACTCCCGGGAGCCGAACTGCCACGTGCCAAGCCCGATCCCGGAAAGGACGAGGCCCGCGGTCGTGACGTAGCGCATGCGTCGAGTCTAGCCCCCCGGTCATGGGACGATGCGAAGGCTGGCTGGATCGCGATCCGCCCCGGGCCGCAGTCTCGGCCGGCCGTCGAGCCTCCGGGCGTACGCAGCAGCACACCAAACGGATCGGCGATGGGTCCGACCGGCCCTGTCGGCAGCGCCCGGCGAAGCGGACCCTTGCCGGGTGACGACCCCCGCAACGCGCCCAGCCACCACCAGCAACCGCGGCAACCTCGCCGTTGTCCTTGGTGCCGCGGTGGTGACCCTGCTGGTGGACCTCGTGGCCGCCTGGTTCTCGGGCAGCCTTGCCCTACTGGCCGACGCCGCCCACCGGACGACCGACGTGGTCGCGATCTCCGTCGCCCTCGTTGCCGCCACCATCGCGGCCCGCCCCGCGACCGCCGAGCGTACGTTTGGCCACGCCCGGGCCGAGGTCATCGCCGCGTGTGTCAACGCGGGGATCCTCTTCGCGATGGGCATGTTCGTGGGCTACGAGGCCCTGACGCGCCTGTTTGCGACGGACGTGCCCGACCCCACCCCGATGGCGCTCGCCTCGATCATCGGACTGGCGGGCGCCGGGATCTCGTTCTTCGTCATGCGCCGCGAGCACACCGGATTCGCCGCCCGCGGTGCCTTCCTCGATGTGGTGGGCGATGCGGTCGGCTCCATTGCGGCCCTGGTCGCGGCCGGGCTGATCGCCACGGAGCGCCTGTCGATCGCCGACCCGGTGGCCTCGCTGGCGGTCACCGCCCTGGTCGTCCCGCGTGCGGTGCTCCTGCTGCGCGACGCCGTCAACGTCCTGATGGAGTCCACGCCGCCCGGCGCATCGCTCCCTGTCATCCGCAGCCGGCTCCTGGCGGTCGCCGGCGTCGTCGAGGTCCACGATCTCCACGTCTGGCAGATCAGCGCCGGCCTGCCGGTCATCTCGGCCCACGTGGCGGTGCGCCGCGGCGTGAGCCATCACGCGACCGTGGTCGCGATCGATGCGTGCCTGGCCGCGGACTTCGACGTGGAGCACAGCACCATCCAGGTGGATCCGATCAGCCATGACCGCGAGGATGGCGCCCACGACTGAACCCGGCCCACGCGTCCATCGCCCGGGTGCGACGATGCACTGATGCGCCGCCTACTCGTCATCGATTTCGCCAACATCGCCCACCGCGCGTACTTCGCTGGGCGCGGCAGCCCCGTATTCGCGCCCGATGGCCGTCCCGTCTTCCTGGTCCGCACCTTCCTTCGGCTGCTCCTCGCCCGGATCCGGACGGAGGAAGCCACCCACGTCGCCCTGGCGTTCGAGAGCACGACGGGCTCCCGGCGCCGCGACCTCTACCCCGGCTACAAGCCGCGCGGCGCGCAGGAGCCGGATGACCTCCTGCCGCAGCTGCGCGATGCCAACGTCGTGGCGGGCAGGCTGGGCTGGGCGCGTCATCGGGCCGAGGGCTGGGAGGCGGACGACGCCATGGCCGGCATCGCCGTGGCGGCCGTGGCGGCCGGGTTCGACCATGTGCTGCTCTTCACCGCCGACCATGACCTGCTCGGGATGGCCGATGAGCGGGTGACGATCCTCCGGCCCAAGGTGGGTGGCGGCGTGGAACGCTACGGCCCGGCCGAGGTGGAGACCGGCTCCCCCTACCGGGTGCCGCCTGCGTTGGTGGCGGACGTCAAGGCGCTGATCGGCGACGCCACGGATGGATACTCGGGCGTCCGCGGCATCGGCCCGGCGGCGGGCCCGGACCTGGTGCGCCGGTTTGGCTCGCTGGCTTCGCTCTATGACCGGATGGACGAGGTCGAGGCTGCCGGGGTCCGGGCGAGGCTGCTCGCGGGCCGCGAGGATGCGTTCCGTTGCCTGGACCTCGCGACGCTGCGCCGCGACGCACCCCTCTCGCCGGCCTTCGACCCGGACGCCGGCCGGGTTGGCACGCACGATCGCGATCGCCTGTCGGCGTACCTCGCCGCGCTGGGCCTCGCGGACCTTGTGCGGGCGGTCGACGGCCTGTCCGCCGGGTAGGCCTCGTCGGCGGCGGCCAGGGGGCGGACCGCCGGCGTCGCTCAGCCCCAGAAGGCACCGGTGGTATCGCTGCCGATCTCGCCGAGGAGGGCCTCGACGGTGGGCGTCGGTCCGATGCCCGCGTAGTGACGCCATCCCCGGCGTGGGTTTGGGGCAAAGAGGGCCCAGTGCCGGTGCGTCGGCGAGTACTGAAGCCTGGCGATCTCGGTCTTCGACCACTCGGGGCCGAGCTCCCGGCTCCAGGGCGCCCGGAACTCCACGATGGTCACCGTGCTCCCCGCGACCTCGATCTCCAGGCGGACCTGATGTCGGGCCCGTTCGGGGACCCGCGCGCCGCAGAAGCGCCGAATGCGGAAGAGATCCAGGTCGGGCAGCGTCGAGGGGGTCACGCCCGGTCCACGTCCGTGTCGCCCGTTGGGGCGCCCGCGATGGCGGCGCCACGCAGCGCGCGGAGCACCCGCTCCGCCGAGAGCGGCAGGTCGCGGACCCGGGCGCCGCAGGCGTCGGCGATGGCGTTGGCGACCGCGCCGGCCACAGCGGTGTTCGTCAACTCGCCCGCCATCTTGGCCCCGAAGGCGCCAGGCCCGATGGCCGTTTGCAGCTGGAGCACGCGGAGCGGCGGCGCGTCGCGCATCGAGGGCAGCTTCAGGTCATCGAGGCTTCGGGTGGTGACCGCGCCACCCTCCACGCGCACCTCCTCCATCAGCGCGCCGCCCAGCCCGTAGACGAATCCGCCCTCCAACTGGCCCAGGTGGGCGACGGGGTTGAAGACGGCACCGACATCGACCGCGAGGACGGCGTCGGCGATGGTCACCCGGCCGGTCTCCGCGTCCACGCCGGCAATCACGGCGCAGGCCACGAAGCTGGCTGGCTCGGGATCGTCCGGGCCGGGCTCCGCGGCCCAGGTTGCCGACAGCTCCACGGGCTCGTCGGGCAGGACCAGGGCGCGGGCGACCGCCTCGAACCCGGCAAGGCCGCGCCGGGCGGCGCGGACTCCGGCGGTGGTCACGGTCGCCTCTCCGGCGACTCCCTCCCCTGCCCCGCCGTCCACGAACCAATCGTCGAGCAAGTCCGCCACGGCGCCCGCATCCGGGATGGCGCGCGGCAGCCGTTCCAACATCCACTCCCGCAGTAGTCGCCCCAGCTTGACGCCGACGTTGGACGCCACGTGGGTCATGCGGCTGCCGCCCACGCCGGGATCGAAGCCGGCCTCGTCGGTCGCCCGGTGGCTGATGGCCACGCGCGCTTCGGCCACCCCGGCCCCCGCGGCCACGGCGCGACGGATGACCTGCCATGTGCCGACGCCCGGCTCGGCGACGCCGGTGATCACCTCGACAAGGCCGTCGGCGTGGAGTCGGAGCCGGAGCGTCATCTTGCCAGCCGCTGGCCGGCGCGAGTTGATGGCGATCCCCACGCCGGTACCGGGGGGCCGGGGGTGGTCCCAGCCGATGGCCGCCGCCGCCGCCTCCAGGATCTCCGCCGCCCGGGTCTCCACGTATCGCTGGCCGGTGGCGGCCACCTCGCCGTCGCGGACGGCATTGCGGAGGCGGAACCGGAGGCGGTCCTCGCCCAGCGCCGTCGCCAGCTCGTCCAGCTGGGACTCGCCGGCGAACCCGGCCTGGACGTCGCCCGGCGCGCGCATCGCGCCGCCGGGGACGGTGTTGGTGTAGACGACGAGGGACTCGATATCCACGTTGGGGCACCGGTAGCCGGCGAGCGTCCGGACCGACCCGGGGACGTTGAGGTGCGGCAGGGGCTTGGCGGCCGCGTACGCGCCGCCGTCCAGGACGATCCGCGCCTGGTGGGCCAGCAGGATCCCATCGGCGTCCACGGCGGTCCGGAGGCGCATGACCGCCGCGTGGCGCACGTTGATGTCGGCGAGCTCCTGGGCAGGCTCCGTCAGCGCGGACGGGTCGGCCCGTCAGCCGGGCGAGGATGGCGCACGGGACCTCGTCGATGGAGTAGGCCTTGCCACCGAAGTCGCCGCCGATGATCCCGCCCTGGACGATGATCGAGTCCTCGGCGACAGCCAGCGTGCGGGCCATCTGGGCGCGGAGCACGAAGGGTGCCTTGTTGGTGGTCCGGACCCGGAGCCGACCATCCTCGTCGAGCCAGACCAGGCAGCCATGGGGCTCGAGGGCCGCCGCGTGCTGACGGGGGGTGGTCCAGGTTCCTTCCACGACGAGCGCCGCGGAAGCGAATACCGCGTCGATGTCCGCGGCACCCAGTCGCACGGTCAGGCGCCCCTGGACGTTGGGATGCGGGACGGCCTTGCGGGTCCCGCCGAGATACTCGTAGGCGGCCGCGTCCGGGTGGAGGATGGGCGCGTCTGACGCCAGCGCGGCCGCCGGATCGAGCACCGCCGCGAGGGACTCGTACTCGACGCGGATCGCCGCGACGGCCGCCACGGCCGCCTCCGCGGTCTCGGCGGCCACGGCCGCCACCCGGTCGCCAACGAACAGGACCCTGTCCCACGCCAGCAGCGGCCGGTCCAGGAGCCGGTGGCCGGTCATCATCCCGCGGACGTCGGCGCCCGTGATGATGGCCCGGACCCCCGGGATGGCGGCCGCGACGCTGGTGTCGATGGCCACGATCCGAGCGTGGGGCCGCGGGCTGCCGAGGAATGCCGCGTGGAGCATCCCGGGCCGGGCCATGTCGGGCACGTAGGCCGCCGCGCCGGTGACCTTGGCCGCTCCGTCGACGCGCAGCTCGGGCGCGAGCAGCGTCCTGGGCGTCCCGATGTCCATGGGTCCCTCCCCCTGGTTCGCTGGCCGAGTTGGCGATCGTTGTCGCCATCCTATCCGCTGGCGTCGGGCGCAGGGCGACGCCAGCGGCAGGCACGGTCGGGATGCCCGCGGTTCCGCTGGGGATTGCCCGGCGCCAGGGGGCCGGGCGCCCGTCGCCGGCTGTTGGGTGTCTTGCGTCGTGTGGCATTCTTCGCCCATGTTCGACTCCCCGCGGCCGGCGTTCCGACGGTCTCCCCGCGCGGCTGGCCTGATCGCTGTCGCCGCGATCCTGGCCGCGTGCACTGGCGCGGCAAGCACCCAGCCAACCGGCGGTCTCGTGGCGCCCGGCGGCGGTGTGGTCACCGGCGGCGCGGCGAGCACCCAGTCGACCGGCGGAGGTGCGGCGCCCGGCGGCGCGGCAGGATCGACGGGGGCCGCTGTCGGCCAGCGCTCGATGGCTCGGTTCGCCCGGGTGGCCTTCCGCGATCCAGCGGCCGGGAACGTCGAGGCGATCGTCGTCCTGGTGCCCGACGGCTGGCAGGCCGCCGGCGCCGTGCAGTGGTTGCCCGACTGGAGCCGGCTGGCCTTTCTCCAGACCCGGATCGCCGACCCGGCGACAGGGCTCGCGATCGAGTGGCTGCCGATCCAGGACTTCATCTGGTTCCAGGCGCCGGCGGGCTTCCAGGCCCCGATCGGCGGCAACTACCAGGGCAAGGCCTACGTCCCGCCCATCACGGATCCGCTCCAGTTTGTGGCACAGCACTGGATGCCCGGGGTCCTGGCACACCTCCAGTCGGCCCAGGTGGTGAGCGTGGTCCAGGTGCCCGCGATCGCGGACGAGTTCAAGCGCGGGTTTGGCGGGCCCGCGCAGGCCTTCGCGTACCGGATCAGGTACGCCTATGTCTCCGGCGGGCAGGCGTGGGAGGAAGACGTCTCGTTCGCCCTCCTGTACTCCGAATCGCCCTCGATCACCTCGTGGTACGTCAACTTCGCGTATGCCGTTCGCGCTCCCGCGGGCCAGATCGATCGCAGCGGAGGCGTGATCTCAACCGCGGTGGCCAGCCGCACCTCCACGCCCGAGTGGGAGGCGTCCTTCCGGCTGGTCCAGCAGCTGTTCCGGCAAGGCCTCCAGCAGCAGATGGCGGACACCGCGGCCTTCGGTCGGATGCTGACCCAGTACCGGGCGGAATCCGCGGCGCTCCAGGCGCAGGTGACCCAGGAGCGCCAGGCGTCCCAGGATCGGATTGCGGACCTGCAGCGGGAGGTGCTCGGCGGCGTCCAGACCTACGTTGATCCCGTCAACCGGACACTCGTCCAGCTCCCGGTGGGTTGGAACGAGTACTGGGTGAATCAGCGCGGCGAGTATCTGGCCTCGGACCAGCCTGGCTTCAACCCAAACACCCTCAACGACGGCAGCTGGTTGCGCCTGGCCACGCGACCGGGGTAGCACGCGTCGCGTTGGCAGCCGGTAAGGTGCACGCCATGCACGACCCCCTCCCATCCCCCGCCTCCGCCGTCGTTCACGAGGCTGGCGCGGCCCCGCTCCCGGTTCGGCTGCTACTCTTCGTCGTCGCCTGCGGGTCCGTCTTCCCACTGCTGGCCTGGGTCTATGGGCTGGGCAGCTTCCAGGCCTTCGCCCTGGTCGTCGGCCTGCCGTGCGTTGCGGCGCTGGTGGTGGCCGCGATCTGGATGGATCGGACGGGCCGGTGGCCGGTGACGCGGTCGGCGATCCTGGCCGGGGCCATCGGCGGTCTGCTGGGCACGCTGGCCTACGACCTCTTCCGCGTCCCCTTCGTCTATGGCCTGGGGCTGCAGCTGCTGGCGCCCATCGACTCGTACGGGGTGCTGCTGCTCGGTGCCGACACGTCGTCGCCGCTGACCGCCTTCTCCGGCTGGGCGTACCACTTCACGAATGGCATTGGGTTCGGCATTGCGTACGCGGTGGTCGCGGCCGGCCGAAACTGGCGGTGGGGCCTTGCCTGGGGGCTCCTGCTGGAGACCGTGGTGGTCCTGAGTCCCTTCGCGGGCCGGTACGGGCTGGTCTCGGAAGGACAGGTGGCCTGGCTCTCCATTGGGTTGGCGTACCTGGCGCACGGGCCGTACGGGATCATCGTTGGACTCTTTGGCCAGCATGCCCTGGCGCGCGCCGCCGAGGCCAGGTCGCTGCTCCGGTCTCCGGTGCTCCTGCTCGTGGGCCTGCTCGTGGCAGGCCTGGTGGGGTGGCACCAGCCGTGGCGTTCGGCCATCGAAGGGCAGTCGCCCCACGTGGTCTCCGAGGCTCCGGCTGCGGTCGTCATGGATGGACGGTTTGTGCCGCTCTGGCTGCGGGTGCCGGTGGGTGGTTGCGCGCTGGTGGTGAATGGGGATCAGAAGACGATCCGGCTCTCGTCGGGGGCGACCGTAGAGCCCGGGGCCTATGTCGAGGTCTGTGGCTCGAAGCCTGGTACGCAGCGGGTGCGCGTCGATGACGGGCCCTTCAGCGGCGGGTGGCTGCTGGTCGATCCGGCGGAATAGCGCCCGGGCGTCGCCCGGGCGCGTGCTGGGAGTCCTTACGGGGATCGCGACCGGCTACTTCACGTAGTCCGGCGGGTACGCCGGCGGCGGCGGCGGCGTCTCGCTATTCAAGTCGGGCGGCCGAGCCGGCGGTGGCGGCGGCACGTCCGCGTTGTAGTCCGGCGGATACGCTGGAGGCGGCGGCGGCGCCTCGCTAGTCAAGTCGGGCGGCCGAGCCGGCGGCGGTGGCGGTGTCTCGCCGTTCCAGTCGGGCGGGTACGCGGGCGGCGGTGGCGGTGTCTCGCTGTTCCAGTCGGGCGGGTACGCGGGCGGCGGTGGCGGTGTCTCGCTGTTCCAGTCGGGCGGGTACGCGGGCGGCGGTGGCGGTGTCTCGCTGTTCCAGTCGGGCGGATATGCGGGCGGCGGTGGCGGC
>CAIJPD010000016.1 GCA_903822495.1 uncultured Chloroflexota bacterium
CGTGACGTACACGCCGGACCTCAACTGGAACGGGACGGACTCGTTCACCTACCTCGTCAACGACGGCCAGGCGGATTCCAACGTCGGGACCGTCACCATCGTCGTGGCCGCGGTCAACGACGCGCCGGTGGGGGCGGCTGACCACATCAACGCCTTCGAGAACGACACCCTGGTGGTGGACGCGCCCGGCGTCCTTGGGAACGACGCCGACATGGAGGGCGACAGCATCGCGGCAGTCAAGCTGACCGACACGGCGCACGGCGAGCTGAGCGCCGTCTTCGCCGCCGGCGCCGGCTCGTTCACCTACACGCCCGCCAGCGCCTTCCTCGGCACCGATTCGTTCACCTACAAGGTCTGCGACGACTACCCCACCAACCTCTCCTGCTCCGCGGCAGTGACGGTGACCATCCACGTCACGCCGGAGTCGCTGACGCCCACCGCCTCCAACTACACGTACGGAACGGGCGCCCGGGCACGCGCCGCGGTGACGGAGTACGGGGTGGACTGGCCGGCGTTCACCGACCTGGTGGCCGAGGACGGCACGTTCACGGTGCTGTCCAACAACGGGCTCCTCAACACGGACCTGGACCCGGACCACGACCAGTCGCTCTTCGTCGTCACCAATCCCCTCCACGGGACACTGACCATCACGACGGGAATCGACGGCTACTGGCCCGGCCAGACCAATCACGCCAAGTGGTGGGGCGCGTTCGTCTACACGCCCGTCCCGGACTGGTTCGGCACGGATACCTTCACCTACCAACTCCGTGATGAGAACGCCGAGTCCAACGTGGCCAGCGTCTTCATCACCGTCACCGCGGTGAACGATGTCCCACGGACCGCGGCAGACGCGGTCACGACCGGCGAGGACGCCACCCTGTCCACCAACGCCCCCGGGGTCCTGGGCAATGACATCGACATCGAGGGCGACGGCATGGTCGCGGTCCAGGTCACCGGGGAGGACAAGGGGCCCAGCCACGGGACCGTGACCCTGCACGCCGATGGCTCGTTCGAGTACGCCCCGGCGGCCAACTACAACGGCTCGGACTCGTTCACCTACAAGGCGTGCGACGACTCGCCGACCAACACCCACTGCTCGGACGACACGCTGGTGACGCTGACCGTCACGTCGGTGAACGACCCGGCGATCGCGGCGGACGACACCTACGGCACCAACGAGAGCACACAACTCTCGCCGAACGCCGCGGCCGGCGTACTGGCCAACGACACCGACGTGGATACCGCCCACGGCAGCCTGGTGGCCAGCCTGGTCGCGGGGCCATCGCACGCCGCCGTCGGCGGGTTCACCCTGAACGGAGACGGCTCGTTCGCCTACACCCCCGCCGCCGACTGGTTCGGCACGGACACCTTCACGTACGAGGTGACCGACGGCGGTGGGGCCTACGGCCTGGCGACCGTGACCATCACCGTGACCCGGATCCAGACGATGACCCTGGCCTTCCACGCCGGCAGCGGCGGATCGATCTCGGTCAACCTGACCCGGAACGCCGCCGACCAGCAGGTGGGCGCCACCCAGACGCTCGACTTCGCCACCGACTACGCGTCCAGGGTCACCGTCGTCGCCAACGTGGGCACCCAGGGTGGCGTGACCCTGGGCGTGGTCGCCAGTGGCGGCTGCGCGGCCGGGGGGACGCCCACCTGTACCGCCAGCCCCACCCGGACCCTGGGCACCACGGCCCAGGACCTGGTGACGGGCATGGACGGGACCTCGTCCACCCTGACCGGTTCGTTCGACGTGACCTACACGGCCTCCACGACGGGGTCGGCCACGCTGGGCCAACCGTACACTTGGAACGTGACCTACACGCTCGGCCTGACCAACCCATAGGCGCGCGCGTCAACGTGCGATCGCGGATGATCGGCACCGCCGCCGCCGCGCTGACGGCCGCCGCGGTGCTGGGCCTCGCCCTCGTGGGGCCGGCCGCGGCCGTGGACGCCGGAGACCTGACCCTCACGGTCTCGCCGGCCCGCCTGGAGCTCCCCGTCACCGCCGACGGCGGGCCGGTCACCCGCCAGATCACCGTCACGGTCGCCGGCGGCGACGCGCCGGCCGCCATCGGGATCACCCTCGCGGACGTGGTGCCCGATGCCACCGGCGGCTGGGCCGCGGTCGCGGCCGGATCTACCCCCTACTCCCTCGCCGCCGTCACCACGACCTCGCCGGACCAGCTGACCTACCGGCCAGGCAGCGCACCGCAGGTGTTCACGATCGCCATCACCGTCCGGGCCTCGCCGGCGGACCCTCCACGGGCGGGCATCATCACCATCGGGATCACGCCGGCGTCGCCGGATCCGTCCGGGCAGCAGCTGGTCCGCCAGACAGGCGAGATCCAGGTGGCCGCCGTCTGCTACGCGGCCGGCGCGAGCACGGCCTCCCCGGCACTCCAGTCCCTCAGTCCCGCCCTGCGAGACGGCGGGCTGCGCGTGACCCGCGAGGGTCGCTCGACGCCGCTCGACGCCGTCATCGGGGACGTCGCCCCGGGGCTGCTGGAGGACGGACCCGTCGCGGTCAGCGCGGGCTATACGAACACCGGCGACGTGGTCCTGGACGCCAGCACGGCGTACACGTTCGAGGCGATCGGACCGATCGACTGGATCACCGGATCGAGCGCGGCCGGGCAGGTGCTGGCGCGCCACTCCGGCCCGTCGGGCTATGCCCTGCCGGGGCAGTCCTACGCCGAGCCGATCGGCGCCGTCAGCAGCACGGATGCCACGGGGGCCGATGCGCTGCCCGCCATCGGCTTCGTGCGGATCACCGCGGCCACCACGGGGGCCCTGGGGCCACTCCACGCCCAGACGGTGATCCGCTCCATGATCGTCTTCGTGGGGCCCTGGAAGGAGGCGCTCGTCCTCCTGTGCATCGCCCTGGCGGTCCTCCTCCGGAAGGCGCCGGGGCGGATGGCACGGGCGATCGCGCGGCGACTCCGGCGGCGCGCCGGCTGGCGCGAGCTGCCCCGGGACACCGGGCTGCCAATCCCGGCCCTGGTCCTGGGGTTGGCGGCCGGCGCGGATGGGCTGCTGGTGTCGGAGGCGCTCCTCGGACCGAACGGCCCCCTGGGTGCGGCCCCCTGGCTGGACTGGGCGCGCGATGCCGGCCTGCTGGGCTGGAGCCCGGCGAATGTCGCGGGCATGGCATACGCCATCCTCGGCGCCTGGTTGGGCGCCCGGCTGGCCGGGCGGCGCGGGACCCGCGCCCTGGCGATCACCTGCGCGCTGGTGCTGATGGCCTGGCTCCTGGTGGCGGCGGCGTTCTTCAGGGTCTTGCATGTCCAGGGCCTGTGGGCGGGGCCGGACGGCTAGCGGGGTCACCTGGGCGGCGTCCGCGATCCCCCTGGCGAACGGGTCGACGACCTCCCCATGCGGCTGCGATATCTTCGCGACGCCGCATCCGCCGCCCAGGCCCCGGTGCGCGCGTGGGGCCCAACGCCGAATAGCCAGGAGGGTGATCGTGTCCGCGAAGCACAGGCCGGACTCGGACGGGGTGTCGTCCGCCGCCGCCCGCCCATCAGGCTCGCAGGAGATCGTCTCCCTGGGCGCCGCCTGGGATTCGGACGGGCAGCCCGCCGAGGGGTTCCTGGCCCGTCCCATCGACGGCGTGCCGCGGCCCGGCCTGATCCTGCTGTCGAACATGCGCGGCCTGTCCCCCAACCAGCGCGAGCTCACCCGGCGATACGCGCGGGCAGGGTTCGTGGCGCTCACCGTGGACGTCCTCCATGGCCGGCTCCCCGGTACGCGGGCGGAGGGCCGGCAGGCCATGAACGGCCTGGATATCAACGCCGCCATCGGCGAGAGCGTGGCCGGCGCCGACTACCTTCGAAGCCTCGCCTGGGTGGGCCCGCAGGGTCGGGTCGGGGTCCTGGGCTTCTGCCTGGGTGGAGGCCTGGCGTTGCTGGCGCTCGGCAGGAGCGATCGATTCCAGGCCGGCGTCATCTACCACCACAGCCTGTTTCCCGATCCGCGCGCGCTCGAGACGATCGAGGCGCCGCTCATCTGCCACTACGGGACGCTCGATCGCTCGACCCCCCGCGAGGAGGTCGATGCCTTCACCGCCGTCCTCGACGCGCACGGCAAGCGCTACGAGCGGCACTGGTACGAGGGGATGGGGCACGGCTTCGCCGAGCACCCCGCGGACGCGGACGTGCCGCCCGCGCAGCGTGCCGCCGCGGAGCTGGCGCACGAGCGAAGCATCGACTTCCTGTGGCGGGAGCTGGACGGGGGCGCCACGTCCGGCTGATCACCGGGCGGGCGAGACGCGCTCGACCACCGGGCCGTATCTCGACCACCCCGCCCGGGAGTGGGCCGCCTCCGACCGACTGCGCGCCCGTCCGGCGATCCGCGTCGTCGAATCAGAACCGCCCGGGCCGTTGGGCCCGGGCGGTTCGTGTGCTGCGAGGTTCGCTGGACTAGAAGTCCATGTCTCCGCCGCCGTGGCCGTGGCCGCCGGCGCCGCCGCCCGCGTCCTTCTTCTCCGGGATGTCGGTGATCAGCGTCTCGGTCGTGAGGACCATGGCCGCGATGCTGGCCGCATTCTGGAGCGCGGACCGGGTCACCTTGGCGGCGTCCACGATCCCCTTGGCGAACAGGTCGCCGTACTCGCCCTTGAGCGCGTCGTAGCCGAAGCCGGGCTGGAGGCCCTTGACGTGCTCGACGATGACTTCGCCGTGCGCGCCGGCGTTGTCGGCGATCTGGCGGGCCGGGGCCTCGAGGGCCTTGCGGACGATCTCCACACCGATCTGCTCATCGCCCTCGAGCTTGAGGGCATTGAGCGCCGGGATGGCCTGCAGGAGGGTGGTGCCGCCGCCGGCGACGAGGCCCTCTTCGACGGCCGCACGGGTCGTCGAGAGCGCATCCTCGATGCGGTGCTTCTTCTCCTTGAGCTCGACTTCGGTGGCCGCGCCGACCTTGATCACCGCGACGCCGCCGGAGAGCTTGGCCAGGCGCTCCTGGAGCTTCTCCTTGTCGTAGTCGCTGGTGGTCTCCTCGATCTGCGCCTTGATCTGGGTCATCCGGGCCTTGATCTGGTCCGGCGCCCCGGCGCCATCGATGATCGTGGTGTCGTCCTTGGTGGCGACGATCTTGCGGGCCGACCCGAAGTCCTCGAACGTGACGGAGTCCAGCTTGCGGCCGATCTCCTCGCTGATGACGGTGCCGCCGGTCAGGATCGCGATGTCGCGGAGCATCTCCTTGCGGCGATCACCGAAGCCCGGGGCCTTGACGGCCAGGACCTGGATGGTGCCACGGAGCTTGTTCACGACCAGGGTGGCCAGCGCCTCGCCGTCGATGTCCTCGGCGATGATCAGCGTGGGCCGGCCCTGCTGGACCGCCTTCTCGAGCGCCGGGAGCATCTCCTGGACGCTGGAGATCTTCTTGTCGGTGATCAGGATGAGGGCGTTGTCGTGGACAGCCTCCATCCGGTCGGGGTTGGTGACGAAGTACGCGGAGATGTAACCGCGGTCGAACTGCATCCCCTCCGTGTATTCCTTCTCGAGGCCCAGGCTCTGGCCTTCCTCGACGGTGATGACGCCATCCTTGCCGACCTTGTCCATCACCTCGGCGATGACCTCGCCGACCTCCGGATCCGCGGCGCTGATGGCCGCGACGGCAGCGATCTGCTCGCGGTTGTCCACCGGGCGGGACTGCTTCTTGATCTCCGCGACGATGACCGCAACGGCCTTCTCGATGCCGCGCTTGACGACCATTGGGTTGGCACCGGCGGTGACGACCCGCAGGCCCTCGGCGACCATTGCCTGGCCAAGGACCACGGCGGTGGTGGTGCCGTCGCCCGCGACGTCATCCGTCTTGGTGGCGACTTCCTTGAGGAGCTGGGCGCCCATGTTCTCGAACGGGTCTTCGAGCTCGATGTCGCGAGCGATCGTGACGCCGTCGTTGGTGATCGTGGGCGAGCCGAACTTCTTGTCGAGGACCACGTTCCGGCCCTTGGGGCCGATGGTGACCTTGACGGCGTCGGCGAGGCGATCGATGCCGCGCTTCAGGGAGCGGCGGGCCGCCTCGTCGAAGATGAGCTGCTTAGCCAATTGGGGATTCCTCCGGGATGTGGTTGACGGGGAAGGAGCTGGCGACGTCAGTCGCGGACGACGGCCAGGATGTCCTTCTGGCTGACGATGAGGTACTCCTCGCCGTCGACCTTGAACTCGGTGCCGGCGTACTTGGCGTACAGGACCTTGTCCCCGGCCTTGACGTCCATCTGCTCGCGCTTGCCGTCTTCCAGCACGCGGCCCGGACCGACCGAGATGATGATGCCCTCCTGGGGCTTCTCCTTGACGGTGTCCGGCAGGACGATGCCGCTCTTCGTCATCTCCTCGCGAGGCGTCGGCTCGATCACGACGCGGTCGCCGAGCGGGTGCAGCTTGCTGGCAGCAGCGGCCAAGGTGCGTACCTCCTGTACCAAGCGGCCCAACAGGCCGTCAGGTGTGATGGAGGCCAGGGACGCCGGCCGAGCGGGGCTGCGGGGCGAGTCCTGGCCGATCTGATGGTGCCGGTTGGTGGCTGCGGGGCCCGCGGACGACGTCCGCCGTGGCCTCGACTGCCGTTCTGGCACTCTCACGGAGAGAGTGCTAATACTCTAGCCGCGCCTGCGCCGGCCTGTCAACCGGCTGGCTTCACGGCTCAGCCCGGGATCTCGCTCCGGTCGGTGAACAGGCAGCTCAGGAGCAGCGCGCCGATGAGCCAGGCGGCCACTGCGAGCAGCGCCTCCTCCGGCGTGAGCGCCCCGGTCCCCGCTCCCCGCGTCGCGGCACCGCCCGCGGCGGCACCCAGGTCCACGGCCGCGTTGGCGGCATGGAACGGGAGATAGCGCACCTGGTCGGGCAGGAAGATCGTCGCGAACTGCTCGCCGAAGTAGAGGCCGATGCCGACCCCGATTCCCGCCAGCTGGCTGCGGGCCACGGTCGCGATCGCGAAGCCGATGGCCGCCTGCTCCACGATCACCAGCCACGTTCGGACCATCTGCTCCGGGAGCTTCCCGAGGACGCTGGCGTCGCCCAGGTCGCCCGCGTCGACCCCGGCGATCCGCCCGGCAAGCAGGTCCAGCCCCACGCCCAGCGTGTAGGCCACCGCGATGCCGGCCCCCAGCAGGACCGCGACCGCGGCGAAGGTGGCAAGCGAGTAGCGCCAGCGGCTCTCGCCCCGCGCCACGGCCGCCTTGAGGGTCCCCCAACCCCACTCCGAGCCGGCGACCGATGCCGCGTAGAGCACCGACAGCAGCCCGCCCAGCGAGAGGATGAATTCCAGGATGAACAGGTAGGCCGTGGGGAACGTGAAGAGCAACAGCTCCATCGGGCGGCGGATGCCGGCCGGACCCTCACGGGTGGTCACGGCGAGGACCAGCAGGATCAGGGCCAGGAGGCCCACCATCAGCCCCAGGGTGACCCACGTGGCCGGGCGCCGGACCAGCTTGCGCAGCGTCGCGCTGAAGATCCTCATGCCACCCTCCCAACGCCGGCAGGATTGAATGTCCCATCGGCGGCCGTTGACCCGGTGAGCTGCAGGAACAGGGTCTCCAGGTCGGAGCCGGCCTCCAGTCCCGAGGCGAAGATGCCGGCGGTCGCGAGGAGACGGTTCACCTCGGACGCGCGCTCGGCCGAGAGCTGGAGCGTGATCCTGCCGGCCTCCCCAACGACGTCCACCTGGGCGGGCGCGACGATGGTCCCCAGCGCCGCGACCGCGGCGGCCACCTCGTCCGGGGCCACGCGGATGCGGATGACCCCCTCGGATTCGAGGAGATCGGCCAGCCGACCCTCCCGGACCAGCCGGCCCGCCGCGATGATGCCCACCATGTCGGCCAGCTGGCGCACCTCGCCCAGGATGTGGCTGGAGACAAAGATGGTCTTGCCGGTGGCCGCGAGATGGCGGAGCGTGTCCCGCATGGCGACGATGCCGGCCGGATCCAGGCCGTTGGCGGGCTCGTCGAGCAGCAGGAGCTGGGGATCGGAGAGCAGCGTCGCCGCGATCCCCAGGCGCTGCTTCATGCCCAGGGAGTAGCCGGAGACCTTGTCCCCGGCCCGCTCGCTGAGCCCGACGAGCTCCAGCAGCTCCTCGACGCGGGTGCGCCGGGTCGGCGCGCCGGTGGCGGCCAGCACCCGGAGGTTCTCCCGCGCCGACAGGAATGGGTAGAAGGCCGGCGACTCGATGAGCGCCCCCACGTCGAAGAGGCGGCGCCGGTCGCCGCGCCCAAAGGGACGGCCCAGCAGCTCGATCGTGCCCGCATCCTGGTGGATCAGGCCCGTCAGCAGCCGCATCGTGGTGGTCTTGCCGGCGCCGTTGGGGCCCAGGAAGCCGTACACGACGCCCGTGGGGACCGCGAGGTCCAGCCCGTCGAGGGCGGCCCGCGCGCCGTAGCGCTTGGCCAGCCCGTGCGTCGCCAGCGCGAGATCGGTCATGCCGTGGCTCCTGTCATGCCATCACCCCCTGTGGCCGCGCGTCCGGCGCGGGGAAAGACCAGGTCGTAGGCGCGCACCAGCGCGTCACCGAGGGTTCGTGGATCCGAGCCGATCTGGTCTGCGACCCAGGCCGCGGTGACGCGGACCCATTCCGGCTCGTTGCGCTTGCGCGGCGCGCCCGGCGGGGAGAGGTAGGGCGAATCGGTCTCCACCAGGAGGCGGCTCGCCGGGACGAGGCGGACGGCGTCGGCCGTGGCCTCCTCGCCGGCTCGAAACGCGAGGCCCGAGATGCTCACGGCCAGGCCCATGTCCACGACCGCGCGCGCAAAGTCCACGGGGCCCGAGTACGAGTGGATGACGGCCGGCGGCCGCTCCCCGAAGGCCGCCACGGACGCCGCCCCGCCAAAGCCCGCCAACCGCAGCTCCGCGACCAGCGCGTCCTGGGCGTCGCACCGACCATCGGCCGAGCGGCAGTGCAGGATCGCGGGCTTGCCGGTCTCCAGCGCCAGGGCCAGGTTCCGGCGCAGGTTGGCCAGCTGGTCCGCGACGGGCGAGAAGACGCGGTCGTAGTCCAGCCCGGTCTCCCCGATCGCGACCACCCGATCGTCGTCGGCCCGGGCCGCCAGGCCCCGCCAGGCCGCGGCGTCGACGTTGGCCGCGTCGTGCGGATGCACCCCCACGGCGGCGTCCAGCCACGGAAACCGCGCGACCAGGGCGAGCGCGTTCGTGCTGGATTCCACGTCCCAGCCCGGGACCAGGATCCGCTCCACGCCGGCGAGACGGGCGCCGCCCAGCACCAGGTCCACGTCACCGATGAATCGATCCGCCTGCAGGTGGCAGTGCGTGTCCACCAGTCGTGCCGGCCGACCCGCGCGTTCAACGTCCCCGGCCGCCCGGGCCAGGCCTTGGTCAGGCGTCAGCGGTCTCGACCTCGAGCCGCGGGAAGAGCGGCTCCGGGGCGGTCAGCTGACCGGGCTCCCCGGCATGGGCGCCCCAGCGCAGCTCGTCGAGGAGCGCGGGCCCGCCGTTGCCGTCCGCGCCATAGGCCCACGCGTAGCCCAGCTGGGCGAGGATCCTGGGCGCGACCGTGGGGAGGACCGGCGCGGCGGCCAGCGCCACCAGCCGGCAGGCCTCGATCAGGTCGCCCAGGACGCCGCGCAGGCGGGCCTCGGCGCCTTCTTCCCCGGCCTTGACCGCCTTGACGATCACCCAGGGCTGCTCCGCCTCGACCACCTTGTTGGCATCCCCGACGAACGCCCAGAGCTCGGCCAGGACCTCGTGCAGGAGCATCCGGTCGAACCGGTCCCGGACGGCCGCCAGGGTCGTTGACCAGCCCGTCCCCAGCACAGAGGTTCCCTCGGCGCGCGGGTCTGGCCGCTCCCCGGCCAGGTAGCGATTGGCCATCGAGACCGTGCGGTTGACGAGGTTGCCGAAGTCGTTGGCCAGGTCCGCGTTGTAGCGCCGGACGAAGCCATCCCAGCTGACTTCCGCGTCACGGTCGAAGGGGACCTCGCGCAGGGCGATGTAGCGGGCGCCGTCCGTCCCGAAGGCCCGCACGAAATCACCGGGATCCAGGAAGTTGCCCCGGCTCTTGCTCATCCGCTCGCCGCCGGCCGCCAGCAGCCAGCCGTGGGCCCAGACCTTGCGCGGCGCCTCCAGCCCGGCGCTCCAGAGCATGGCCGGCCAGAAGATGCTGTGGAAGCGGAGGATGTCCTTGCCGATGATGTGCAGGTCCGCCGGCCACCACCTGGCGACGCTCTCCGGGTCGCCCGGGAAGCCGGCGCCGGTGACGTAGTTGATCAGCGCGTCGTACCAGACGTAGATGGTCCCGGCGTCGGGGTGCCACGTCCCGTCGGGCTGCTGGGCGGACGAGCCATCCTCCAGGATGGGGAACGGGATCCCCCAGCCCGAGCCGGCCCGGCTGATGCTGAAGTCCTCCAGGCCCTGTCGGATGAAGCCCAGCATCTCGTTCTTGCGGTACGTGGGCTCCACGAAGTCCGGGTGGTCCTCAAACCAGCGCTCGAGGCGCTCCTGGTAGGCCGACAGCCGGAAGAACCAGTTCTTCTCGGTCAGCCACTGGAGCGGGACTTCGGGGTGATTGGGGCAGATGGTGCCGCGCGGCGTCTCCGTGACGTCCGTGGGGTTCCGGAAGCCCTCGCTGGGGCAGTACCAGCCCTCGTAGGCCCCGAGGTAGATGTCACCGTTGGCGTACGCGCGCCGGACCATCTCCTGCGCGGAGGCGATGTGGTCGGGGTCCGTGGTCCGGATGAACCGGTCCGGGCTGATCGCAAGGCTCGCCTCGGCCGCCTTGAACAGCGCGACCTTCTCGTCGACGAAGTCCCGCGGGGCGCGCCCCTCCTCCGCGGCACGCATCGCGATGTTCACCGAGTGCTCGTCGGTCCCGGTCAGGAACCTGGTCTCGTGGCCCTGCATCCGGTGCCAGCGCGCGACGGCGTCGGCGCCGATCACCTCGTACAGGGTGTGCACGCCGGGCATGCTGTTGGCGTAGGCGATGGCCGTGGTCAGGTAGAAGCGCGGACGGTCGGTCATGGGGCTCGATCGTAGCAGGCGGACTCCCGGAAGCGCTGCGCACCGACTGCCGGCCGCCGCCCGGCGTCGAGGACGGGGCCGTTGGTCAATGCCGGAAGTGGCGGATCCCGGTCATCACCATCGTGGCGCCCGCCGCGTCGGCGACGGCCACCGCCTCGGCGTCCCGGATGGAGCCGCCCGGCTGCGCGAACGCCGAGACACCGGCCGCCAGGCAGACCTCGACCGCATCGGGGAACGGGAAGAACGCGTCCGAGCCGCAGGCCGCGCCGCGGAGGCTCGCCTCGCCAAGGAACGTCCGGGCCTTGTCCACGGCCTGGCGCGCCGCGTCCACCCGGCTGGTCTGGCCGGAGCCGATGCCCACCAGGCGCCGGTCCTTGACCAGCACGATCGCGTTCGACGTCACGCCGCGGACCAGCCGCCACGCGAGGTCGAGATCCTGGAGCTCGGCGTCCGTCGGGGCGCGCCGGCTGGCCGGCTTCCAGTCCAGCGGGTCATCGGCGAGCACGTCCGGCGTGGTCACCAGCACGGCGCCACCCGCGGTCCGGACCGAGCCCGTCGGGTCGGGCGTGGCGACCTGGGCGCCCAGCGCGGGCTCAAGACCCTCGTCCACGATCAGGCGCAGGTTGGCCTTGGCCGCCAGGATGCGGCGGGCGCCCTCGGAGTAGGCCGGGGCCACCACCACCTCCAGGAAGAGCGAGGCGAGGGCCTGGGCCACGGCCTCGTCCACCGGGCGGTTGAGGGCAACCACGCCCCCGAAGGCGCTGACCGGGTCCGCTTCCAGCGCCGCCTGCCAGGCCGAGAGGAGGTCGGATCGCTCGGCGACGCCGCACGGGTTGGTGTGCTTGACGATGACGCACCCGGGACCCCGGAGCGAGCGCGCGAGCGCGTCCGCCGCGGATGCGTCCAGCACGTTGTTGTACGACAGCGCCTTCCCCTGCAGCGGGGCGGCGGCAGACGTGAACGGGCCGTCCATGGCGCCCGGCCCGGAGCGCCGGTAGCGGGCGGCCGTCTGGTGCGGGTTCTCGCCGTAGCGGAGCGTCTCCACCTTCTCGAGGGCGATGGTCAGGCTATCCGGGTACGGGTCCGAGGCGCCGGGCAGGCCCGGCTCGTCGGGGAGGTCCAGGCCCAGCGCGCTCATCCGGCCCGGCAGCTCGGCCGCGATCCGCGCGTCGTACGCCGACGTCCGGCGGAAGGCGTCCACGGCCAGCGCCGCGCGCAGGCCCGGCGGGACCGCGCCGAAGGCATCGATGGCGGCCAGCACCGCCGCATACCGGGCGGGCGACGTGACGATCGCGACGCTCGCGTGGTTCTTGGCGGCGGCGCGGACCATCGAGGGGCCGCCGATGTCGATCTCCTCGATCAGCTCGTCGTACGGGATCCCGGCGCGACCGGCCGCCTGCTCGAACGGGTAGAGGTTGACGATCACCAACTCGAACGGGGCGATCGCCGCGGCCACCAGCTGGCGGCGGTGCTCGACCCGCCGGCGGTCGGCGAGGACGCCGCCGTGGACGCGCGGGTGGAGCGTCTTCACGCGGCCGTCGAGCATCTCGGGGAACCCGGTCACGGCCGCGACGTCGGTGACGGGCAGGCCCTCCGCGCGCAGCATCCGCGCGGTGCCGCCGGTGGAGACCAGCTCGAAGCCACGCTCCACCAGGCCCGCGGCGAACTCGGCCAGGCCGGCCTTGTCACTGACCGACAGGAGGGCGCGGCGAGGGACCGGCAGCCGCTCCTCCGCCAGCGCGAGGTCGATGTGGACGTGGCGGCCGTCGGGCGAGCTGACCGCGCCGCTGACGAGCAGCGCCACGGCACGCGGCAGCAGGCGGTGCTCCACGTCCCGGATGCGGTCGTGCAGCGTCGCCTCGTCGTCACCGGGCAGGACCGGCACGGCCTCCTGGGCGAGGATGGGGCCGCCGTCCAGCTCCGCGTTGACCAGGTGGACCGTGCAGCCCGTGACCGCCACGCCGTGGGCGAGCGCGTCGCGGACCGCGTGGGCGCCGGGGAACGAGGGCAGCAGCGACGGGTGCGTGTTCACGATCCGGCCTGGCGCGACCGCGAGCGTCCCGGGTCCCAGGATCCGCATGTAGCCCGCCAGCACGATGACGTCGGGGGTCACGGCGGCCAGCGTCTCGGCCAGGATGTCGTCCGTGCCGCCCGGGACCAGAGCGGTCTCGATCCCCTGCTCTTCCGCCCAGGCCAGCGCCGGGCAGTCCCGGTCGGCGAAGACCAGGACGATCTCGCCACCCAGCTCGCCCCGGCTGGCCGCGGCGCCCAGCGCGCGCAGGTTGGTGCCACCACCCGAGACCCCGACGACGATCCGGCCGCTCACGACAGGCGCTCCTCCAGGTACCGGGCTCCCCCGGGCGCTGCGGGGACCACGTCCCCGATGATCGTTCCCTCGAAGCCGTCGGTCCGGAGGGCCGCGAGCAGCGCATCGAGCGCCGGCGCGTCGTCCGGGACCACCAGGATCATCCCGATGCCGCCGTTGAAGGTGGCCCGGATCTCCGCGTCGTCCAGGCCGCCCAGCGCCCCGATCATCCGCATGACGGACGGCAGCAGCCAGCGGTCGGGATCGACGCGCGCGGCCAGGTCCGCCGGCAGGGCGCGCGGCACGTTCCCGGGCAGGCCGCCACCCGTGATGTGGGCGACGCCGTGGAGGTCCACCCCGTGCTCGCGCAGGAGCGCCCGCGCCCTGAGCACCGCCTTGGCGTAGATCCGGGTGGGCGTCAGCAGCACGTCGCCCAGGGTGGCCAGCCGATGCTCCGGCTCCGCCTGCACGGGTCGCGGGTAACCCGCCATCTCCAGGGCGCGACGCAGCTCGGACTGGTACGGCTGGCCAAGGTCCAGCCGATGGTCGCCCATCACGGTCCGCACCAGGGAGTAGCCGTTGGCATGCAGCCCGGATGCGGCCAGCCCCACGATCGCGTCGCCGGCGCGAACCGCCCCGCCGTCGAGCATCTCGGAGCGCTCGGCCACGCCGATGCAGGTGGCGGCCAGGTCGAACGTGCCCGGCTCCATGAGGCCGGGGTGCTCGGCCGTCTCCCCGCCGATCAGCGAGCAACCCGCCAGCCGGCAGCCCTCCGCGACGCCGCTGACCAGGCCGGCGACCATCTCGGGGTCCAGGACGCCGACGGCGATGTAGTCGAGGAAGGCGATTGGCTCGGCACCGCAGCAGACCACGTCGTCCGCGCACATGGCGACCAGGTCCCGGCCGATGGTGTCCCAGCGACCCAGGGCGGTCGCGATGGCCGTCTTGGTGCCCACGCCGTCGGTGGACGCCACGATCAGCGGCTCGCGGTAGCCGGCCGGGATGGCGAAGGCTCCGCCAAAGCCGCCCAGTCCGCCAACGACCTCGGGCCGCCGCGTGGATTCGATCGCCGGCCGCATGAGATCAACCGCCCGGTCGCCGGCCGCGACGTTGACGCCGGCCGCGGCATACGCGTCCCGCCGCGCCGCGCCCTTGCCGCCGTTCGCCTCAGCCACGGGCCACCACCGGCTCCTCGAGCATGAACTTGTGGCTGGCCGCGTCGTACGGGACCGGGTCCGGGTAGTGCCCGTCGAAGCAGGCGAAGCAGAACTGCTCATACGGCAGGCCCAGGCCCGCCAGCACGCCCTTGATCGACAGGTAGCCCAGCGAATCGGCGCCGATGAAGTCGCGGATCTCGGGGATCGTGTTCCGGGCGGCGATCAGCTCCGTCTCGATCTGGGTGTCGATCCCGTAGAAGCACGGGTGGAAGATGGGCGGCGCGCTGATCCTGACGTGGACCTCGGTGGCCCCCGCCTTGCGGAGGAGCGCCACGATCTGCTTGGTCGTGGTCCCGCGCACGATGCTGTCGTCGACGACCACCAGGCGCCGGCCGCGGACCACCTCGCGCAGCGGGTTGAGCTTGATGGTGACGCCCCGTTGGCGCATGGTCTGCGACGGCTGGATGAACGTGCGCCCGGTGTACCGGTTGCGGACCAGGCCCTCGCGGTACGGGATTCCGGACGCCTCGGCGTAGCCGGCCGCCGCGGGCGCCCCGGTGTCCGGGACCGGCATCACCATGTCCGCGATCGTCGGATGCTCCCCCGCCAGCTGGATGCCCATCTGGCGCCGGGCCTCGTACAGGTTGCGGCCCTCCATGTAGGAGTCGGGCCGGGCGAAGTAGATGAGCTCGAAGACGCACAGGGCGGGGTTGGGCGGGCTGAACCGGACGGACCGGGGCTCGTGCCCCGGTTCCAGGATCACCAGCTCGCCGGGCTCCACGTCGCGGATCAGCTCGGCGCCCACGATGTCGAGCGCGGCGGTCTCCGAGGCCAGGACCCAGCCGTCGCGGCCGGGGTCGTTGGGCCACAGGCCCTCGCCGGGCTCGGCCAGCCCGGTCGGCCCGGCGTCGGGGATGCGGCCCAGGACGAGGGGCCGAAAGCCGTGCGGGTCGCGGACGCCGATGACGCGCTTGGTATCCAGCACCACCAGGCTGTAGGCGCCGCGGACGCGCGGCAGCACGTTGAGCAGCGCCTCCACCGTGTCCGCTGCCGGCTCGTCCGCAAGGAGCGCGGTGAGGAGCTCGGTGTCCGTGGAGGCCGGAAGCCGCGAGCGGCCGCCCTCCAGCTGGGTGAGCAGCTCCCGGGTGTTGATCAGGTTGCCGTTGTGCCCCACGGCGAGCGCCCGGCGCGGGCCGAGGCGAAGCGTTGGCTGGGCGTTCTCCCAGATCGTGGACCCGGTCGTGGAGTACCGGCAGTGGGCGATGGCCAGGTCGCCGCGCAGGCTGGGGATCCGCCGCTCATCCAGGACCGTGCTGATCATGCCCAGGTCCTTGTAGAGCATCAGCTGCTCGCCGTCGCTCACGGCCAGCCCGGCCGATTCCTGACCACGATGCTGGAGGGCGAACAGGCCCAGCGCCGCGACCGCGGCGGCCTCCGTCCCCGAGCCGCGTGGCAGGACCGCGCCAAACACCCCGCACACGGCTAGGAGCCCGCGTCCCAGCCAAGGATCCGCGACAGGCCCGTCCGCCAGACCCGGTCCAGCTCCTCGATCGGCAGGTCCAGGGCGTCGGCCACCCGCGAGCCGCGCTCCTCGGCGGCACCCGTGGCGCCGGACCCGGCCAGCTCGATGACGAGGCGGCCGCCGCCCACCGTGCCAACCTGCTCGATCGGGACCCCGTGGCCCGCCGCCAGCCGCACCAGGTCGTCGGCGTCCCCGGGGCGGCCCGAGATGATGATCCGCGATGGGCTCTCCCCGAAGAGATCCACCGCCGGCGAGCTGGCGACACGGAGCCGAAGCCGCGCCCCCAGGCCACCCCACATCGCGCATTCGGCCGCCGCGACGGCGAACCCGCCAGCCGACACGTCCTGGGCCGAGGCCACCAGGCCGCGCCCGATCGCCGCGCGCACGAAGCGCTGGAGCGCCATCTCCCGGACCAGGTCGAGCGCCGGTGGCCCATCCTCCGGTGCGATCCCGGCCAGCCTGGCGTACTCGCTGCCGGCCAGGCCGGGGGTCGCGGCGCCCATGAGGAAGATCAGGTCGCCCTCCGTGCGGAAGGCCGGTCCCGTCAGGCGGTCGATATCGTCGAGCAGCCCCACGACGCCGATCTCCGGCGTGGGCAGGATCGCCCCGGCCGGCGATTCGTTGTACAGGGAGACGTTGCCGCCGGTGACCGGCAGGCCCAGGGCCCGGCAGGCGTCGCCGAGGCCGCGGACCGCCTCGGTCAGCTGCCAGAAGGCCTCCGGCCGGGTGGGATCGCCGAAGTTCAGGCAGTTGGTCACGCCCAGCGGCCGGGCGCCGGTGATGCTGATGTTCCGGGTGGCCTCGGCCACGCTGAGCGCGGCGCCCAGCCAGGGATCGATTCCGCCCACCGGCGCGTTGCAGTCCGTGGTGGCGACGAGCGCCTTGCGGGTCCCCTTGACCCGCAGGACGGCCGCACCACGGCCGGGGCCGGCCACGGTGTTGGTCTGGACCGTGGAGTCGTACTGCTCGAAGACGGGCTGGCGTGATGCCAGGTTGGCCGACCCGAGCAAGGCCAGCAGGACCGCGCCCGGGTCCATGCCCCGCTCCGGGAGGCCGTCGCTGGCCGTCTCCGGGGCCCCGGGGGCCGGTGCCTTGCGGGTCCTGGCGGGTGGCGAGGCGACGCGCTCGTGGACGATGGCGTCCGAGGTCAGGGCGCGGGCCGGCATGCGTGCCAGCTCGCGCGCACCGGGCGCGGGCCGTCCGTCGTCCGCCAGGCCGCCGGTCACGATCACGATGTCGCCGTCGGCGGTGACCCGGCCGATGACGGCGCAGGGCAGGCCCCAGCGAGCACAGACCTCCTCCACGGCGGCGCGCCGCTCCGGGAGGATCACCGCGAGCATCCGCTCCTGCGACTCGGAGATCATGACCTCGAAGGGCTCCATGCCCGGCTCCCGGCGCGGGACCGCGTCGAGATCCACGAGCATCCCCGTCCCCGCCCGGTCCGCGGTCTCCGACGTGGCGCAGCTGATGCCACCGGCGCCGAGATCCTGCAGCCCCTCGACGAGGCCGCGGGTGATCAGCTCCAGGCTGGCCTCGATGAGCAGCTTCTCGGCGAACGGATCACCCACCTGGACGGAGGGGCGCTTGGACGGGTCGTCGTGGGTGAACGTGGCGCTGGCGAGGACCGAGGCGCCGCCGATGCCGTCGCGGCCGGTGGCCGAGCCGAACAGGACCACGAGGTTGCCGGGGCCCGGCGCCGAGGCCAGGGTCAGCTCCCTGGTCTCGAGCAGGCCGATGGCCATGACGTTGACCAGCGGGTTGCCCTGGTACGAGGGGTCGAAGATCAGCTCGCCGCCCACCGTGGGCACGCCCACGCA
>CAIJPD010000017.1 GCA_903822495.1 uncultured Chloroflexota bacterium
ATCAACTTCCCGCTCGGTGACGACCGGGCCAACGGGGTCACCGTGGCCTTGAGCGGGACCGGCACCCTGTCCGGCCTCTTCGGTGCCGGGGCCGGCAAGACCGTCGAGCTCATCTTCGATGTCACCGGCTACTTCGTGCCCTGACCGGGGCCAGGGCAGGGGGCGGTATCGGGACACTACCGAGTGTGTCATCGTGCGGGTACCCGGTGTGTCTGTCGTCCCACGGCTGCCGTGCGATGCTGGATCGCACTACCATGAGCCGGCACTGACGTGGCGGCCTGCAACCGGCAGCTCGCGGACGCGGGTGCGCCAATGCCGGGATGCGTCCGAGTAGGCCGCGTCGGCCGGGCCTGCAACCGAGGAGTTCGATGAGCATCGTCGACGCTGACCAGTACCTGTTCACCTCCGAGTCGGTGACTGAAGGCCATCCCGACAAGATGTGTGACCAGATCAGCGACGCGATCCTGGACCGGATCCTGGTCGATGACCCACAGGCCAGGGTGGCCTGTGAGACCGCGACCACCACCGGCCTGGTGCTGGTCCTGGGCGAGATCACCACCAGCACCTACGTGGACTTCCAGAAGGTGGTCCGCGACACGGTCAAGGAGATTGGCTACACGCGGTCGGACTACGGGTTTGACTACGAGACGTGTGGCACCCTGGTCTCCATCAAGGAGCAGTCGCGCGACATCGCCCAGGGCGTGGACCAGGGCAACGACATCGGTGCCGGCGACCAGGGGATGATGTTTGGCTTCGCGTGCAACGAGACGCCCGAGCTGATGCCGCTGCCCATCGCGCTGGCTCACCGGATGGCCCGTCGCCTGGCGGAGGCACGGAAATCCGGCCAGCTCCCGTACCTGCGGCCGGATGGCAAGACGCAGATCACGGTGGAGTACGAGCGCGGCGTGCCCAAGCGCGTCCGGACGGTGGTCCTCTCCGCGCAGCACGATCCGGATGTCAGCCTGGAGCACCTCCAGGGCGACCTGACCGAGGCCGTGATCCTGCCCACCATCCCGCGCGACCTGCGTCCGACCGACCCGGAGATGTTCGTGAACCCCACCGGGCGGTTCGTGACCGGCGGTCCCATGGGCGACGCCGGCCTCACCGGCCGGAAGATCATCGTGGACTCGTACGGCGGGATGGCCCGCCATGGCGGGGGCTGCTTCTCGGGCAAGGATCCGACGAAGGTGGACCGCTCGGCCGCGTACGCCGCCCGCTGGGTGGCCAAGAACGTGGTCGCGGCCGGCCTCGCCGATCGGTTCGAGATCGAGGTGGCCTACGGCATCGGGATCGCCCGCCCGCTCTCCCTCTCGGTCGAGTCGTTCGGGACGGGGAAGATCCCGGACGAGAAGATCCAGGCTCTGATCGAGCGCCACTTTGACTTGCGCCCGGCGGCGATCATCAACGCCCTCGACCTGCGCAGGCCAATCTACCGCCAGACCGCGGCCTACGGCCACTTCGGCCGACCGGACCTGGACCTGCCGTGGGAGCGCACCGACAAGGCGGCGATCCTGGCGGCCGACGCAGGCCTGCCGGCGGTGGTCTCACCCGCCTGACGGCGACGTCCCCGCTTCGAGCGCCGGCCTGCAGCCCCCGCCGCCACAGGCCGCGCGCCCCATCCGCCGGGCGGAACGTAGAATGGCGCCGATGTATGCCGTGATCATGGCCGGCGGCGGCGGCACACGCCTGTGGCCGCTCAGCCGCCCCGAGATGCCCAAGCCGTTCCTGCCGCTCCTGGGCGACCGGACGCTGCTCCAGATGACGGTGGACCGACTGGTTGGCCACCCCGAGCTGGACCTGGCCCGGTCCGACATCTACGTCGTGACGGACCGTCGCTACAAGGCGATCGTCGCCGCCCAACTGCCGGGGATCGAGATCATCGCGGAGCCAATCGGGCGGAACACCGCCGCGGCCATCGCCCTGGCGGCCGTGACCATCAATCGCCCGCTCGACGAGGTGATGGTGGTCCTGCCGGCCGACCACGCCATCGAGCGCGAGTGGGTCTTCCGGAGCGTGCTCGGATCGGCGGCCACGCTGGCAGCCGGGTCGTTCGGGATCACCCACCCCCTGGTCACCCTGGGCATCCAGGTGGACCGCCCCTCGACGGACTACGGCTACCTCCTCCCGGACCTCGCCCGGGGCGAGGAGCTGGACGGGCTGGCGGCCTATCCGCTCCTGGGCTTCGAGGAGAAACCCAATCCCACCCGCGCGCTGGAGCTCCTCGAGCTGCCCGGCGTGGCCTGGAACGCCGGCATCTTCGCGTGGCGTCGGCGGGCGATCCGCGATGCCCTGCAGCGCTACACCGGGCTCGTCACCCTCTTCGAGCCGGTCGTCGGCCACACGGCGCTGGACGCGGCGTACGACCGCCTCAAGCCCATCTCCATCGACTACGCCGTGATGGAGGGCGCGGCCCGTGACCACCACGTCGTCATGGCCGCGATGAGCGTGGGCTGGAGCGACCTGGGCAGTTGGTCGGCGCTCCTCGAGGCCATCGGCGCCCAGGGCACGGGCCGGGTCATCCAGGCCGGCGACCGGGCCGAGGCGCTGCCCGGCGACCTGATCGTGGAGACGATCGATGGTCGCCTGGTGCTCTCGGACGGCCCGCGACACATCCTCGCCTCCACCCCTTCCGCCCTGCTCAGCGGCGCCTGGCAGAGCCGGCCGGCCGTCGAAGGCCTGCTCGACCGAGTCGCACGACAGGAGGTCCGTTCGTGACCCTCAGCGAAGCCCCACGCCCGGCCACCATCGTCTTCGGGACGGATGGCTGGCGAGCCCGGATCGCGGACGACTTCACCTACGACAACGTTCGCCGCTGCGCGGACGGCGTCGCCCGCTACGTCGTGGAGCGCGGTGAGGCCGCAAAGGGCGTGGTGATCGCCTATGACCGGCGCTTCTCGTCGGAGTTCTTCGCCGAGGCGGCCGCCGAGGTTGTTCTGGCCCACGGCATCCCGGTGGCCATCTCCACCTCCGCCGTGCCCACCCAGATGAGCTCGTACGAGGTCGTGGAACGCGGCGCGGCGGCCGGGATCGTCATCACGGCCAGCCACAACCCGTGGATGGACAACGGCTTCAAGGTCAAGGCCCCGACGGGGTCGGCGGCGGGGCCGGAGATCCTGAAGGTGCTCGAGGACCAGATCTCCAGGAACGCGGGCACGGTCATCGAACGCCGGCCCATCGCGGATGCGGAGGCGGCCGGGCTGGTCGAGCACTTCGACCCGTACGCGGGCTACGAGCGCTACGTCCGGCGGACGCTGGACCTCGACGCGCTCAAGGCGGCGGACATGCACGTGCTGGTGGACCCGCTGTACGGATCGGGAGCGGGCTGGATTCCGCGCCTCCTTGCCGGCGGCAAGATCAGGGTCACGGAGATCCACCAGGAGCGCAACCCGTACTTCGGCGGCGTCAACCCGGAACCCATCCGGCCGCACGTGGACGAGGCGCTCCGGCTGATTGCGGCCGGCGGCTTCGACCTGGGCCTGCTCCTCGACGGGGACGCGGACCGCGCGGGCGCGGCCGATGAGCGCGGCGTGTTCATCCATCAGCTCCAGGTCACCGGCCTGCTCATGTACTACCTGGCCGAGTACCGAGGGCTGCGCGACCCGGTCGTGATCAGCGTCAACAACACCGCGATGGCGACCCGTCTCGGCGAGCACTACGGGATCCCGGTCTACGAGACGCCGGTCGGGTTCAAGTACATCGCCCCCAGGATGATCGAATCGGGCGCGATGATGGGCGGCGAGGAATCGGGCGGCTTTGGGTTCGGGATGCACCTGCCGGAGCGTGACGGGATCTACGCCGATCTGCTCCTGCTGGACCTGTTCATCCGCGAGCGGGCCAAGGGCTACGCGCCGGTCTCCAGCGCCATGGAGCACTTCCACTCCATCGCCGGCCCGTCGCACTACCGCCGAATCGACGTCCACGTCGCGCGCGAACAGTACGACGCGGTCAAGCGCAACCTCCTCGTGGAGCTCCAGCGCCAGGCGCCATCCCAGCTCGCGGGCCAGCCGGTCACGCGGACCGTGGCGCTGTCCACCAACGATGGTTACAAGTTCTTCGTCGCGGACGGCTCGTGGCTCCTCATCCGGACCTCCGGGACGGAGCCGCTCGTGCGCGTCTACACGGAGGCCAGCTCCGAGTCTGTCCAGGAGGCCATGCTGACCGCCGGCGAGCGCCTGGTGCGCGAGGCATGACCGACAGCCCTGCCCCTCGCGCGGAGGGCTTTGCGCCCCGGCGAGTCGAGAAGCCATGGGGCCACGAGGAGATCTGGGCGCTCACCGATCGCTACTGCGGCAAGATCCTGGTGATCGAGACCGGCAAGCGCCTTTCGCTCCAGCTGCACGAACAGAAGGACGAGTGGGTCCGTGTCCTGTCCGGCCGCCTTCGGCTGCTGCTGGAGGACGAGGACGGCGTGGACCGGATCATGGAGCTGGGCCCCGGGCAAGGCGCCCATGTGCCGGTGGGGCGGCGCCACCGGTACGAGGCCATCGAGCGGGCCGAGGTGATCGAAGTCTCGACGCCCGAGCTGGACGACGTGGTGCGCCTCCAGGACGACTTTGGGCGCGAGGGCACCAGCGCCCCGTAGGGCTGGGAGCCCGCGTCCGCGAGAGGCCGTGGGGCACCTAGTTGGCCCCATCGCTGGATGCCGGCCGGCCCGGTCGAGGGCAGAATCCACGGGAGGTTCGGACTGGCTCCGACGCGGCCCCGGGGTGTACTCTGTTGGCTGAGCGACCGCTATCACCGGTCGAGGTGCATCACCGGACGGCGGCCGTTTCGATGGTCCAGATGGGCCAACGGAGGTAGCGCGACATGCACAGCTCCCTGATCGGCAAGGTCGAGAAGGCGAACCGCTACGCACGTGAGCTCGACCGAATCACGGTCGATCGGCTCTCCCTCACGTTCCGTGGCGACAACGACGTGCACCGCGTCAGTCTCGACGCCGGCCAGTGGCATTGCACCTGCCACTACTTCGAGAGCTGGAGTTCCTGCGTCCATCTCCTGGCACTCCAGAAGATCCTCGGCGTGATGCTGCCAGAGGAGGCCCAAGTCTCCATCTTCTCGCCCGCGGCGGTGCCATCCACCTAGCCGGTCCGGGCCGGCCACCTGCCGGCCCTGGGTCGACCAACGGCCCAACAGGAAGCCCGCGTCCGCCGATTTCGGCGGACGCGAACCATGTCCCGGACTTCCAGCCGGGGTGGCGCCCGGCGTCTCAGTTGACCCTGAGCCGCCAGTAGTAGGTGGCGCTCCCGCCTTCGGCGAGGCCCAGCCGGACCGAGAGCACCCAGTCGCCTGGCCCCAGCGCATCCGGGGTGACCTCGTCGATCGCGGGCAGCTGGATCTCCCGACCCCCGAGTCCAGTTGCCTCCGCCCCCGCCTTGTCGTCGGCACGGGCGTAGAGCGCCTGCCAGAAGCCGATCCGTGTCCCATCGGCAAAGCGGACCACCAGGCGAGCGCCGGCGACCGACCGCACCTCGGTGAGGCTCGTGGCGGGCAGCCAGGGGCTGTCCGAGCCGCCGCCGGCGAGCGCCCAGGAACCCAGGGTCCCGCCCGGGGGCGCCGCCTGTTGCGTGCCCGCCAGGAGGGCGGCCGGCGGGAATGAACGCTGGGACGCCGCCGCGCTTGGGCCGCTGACGTCCGGCCCCGCCGACCAGGGCGGAGCCGAGGCGGCCGCCCCGCCCGGCGAACCGGAAGTGGTCGGGCTGGCAGATGACCCGGTGCAGGCGGCCACGACGGCCGCGAGCGCCAGGATTGCGAGGCGGGGAGTTGGCACGGGCTTCTCCTTGAACGTGACGGTGTTGGTCAGCGAGTGGTGGCAGCGCCGGAGGCCGCTCCGTATGGACAGACGGAACAGGCCCGGGCGGTGATGAGTGCCGTCCCCGAGGCCGACCCCTGGACGCCCTCCCCGGACGGCGACGGGAACCTGGCGCGCCACTCGTAGGTGCCGGTGATGGTCACCCAGGCGGCGTAGTAGCCCTCCGCGGCCTGGGGCGTGAGCGTGGTGACGGCGGTCCACGTTGCGGCCCCCGGGAACCGGCGCTCCAGGATCATGGTGCGGCCGCTGATCCAGCCGCCCGACAGCGCGCCGGCCGCCGCCGCGGGCGTGGTTCGAAGGGTGGCCGTGAAGAGGACGGCGCCGCCCGATGTGATCGAGAGTGCCGAGACGCCCATGCCCGTCTCGGACGCGATGGACAGGCAGGCGGAGAAGGAATCCCAGCTGGACAGCCGGTCGTACGTCAGCTGCAGGCGAGCCACGTCGCAGCGCGCGAACCCGCGGGCCGTGGAGCCCGCCCGTGGGTAGCTCCGGCTCACCGACTGCACCACCGCGTCGCCGTAGTCGCTGCTATCGCTCCAGTTGACGTGGTGGTCCAGCCCCTCGACGTGCCCCAGCTCGTCGAGGCCGACGGTCTCGGCGTCGTAGCAGCCCGACACGTAGCCGGATGGGCCCTGGCACCAGCGGAGCTGGCCCCAGTCGAACCAGGCACCGTGGGCCCGGTACCAGATCCGGAAGGAGCCGGGTGCAGACCGGCTGAAGCAGGCGATGCCCGTGGCGCTGCAGCCGGTTGGCTCGCCGTACGCCACGAGGCTCCCGGACGACTGGAGGCTGAACACGGCGGCCTGCGATGCGCGGGTCTGGTTGGCGTCGTTGGCCGCCCCATTGAATGCCGACTGCATCCAGGCTGGCGGGACCTGCCCCGCGGCCCAGGCGTAGGGCACCACCTGGTTGGGGGACCACGACAAGCCGCCGATGGACGGATCCGCGCTGTGCGCGGCGATGGGTGCCGCCGGCAGGGCCAGGGCGGCGGTCAGCGCCAGTACAGCGGTGGGCCCGAGCAGGAAGGCCAGCCGGCGTGCCGACCGACGTGCGAGACGAAATCGAACCAGGTGGATCACCGGGGGCCCTCCGAAGGCGCGAGCAGTCCGTCGAGGTTGAGCGTGGTGGGCGTGCCATCCCGGAGCCGGACTGCACCGACCCAGCCGGAGGCGGCCCCGATCCCGGCGCCCGACGATCCGCCTGCTGGTAGCAGGACGAGGTCCGGTGCCGCCGGTCCCAGGTGTCGGATCAACCCATTTGCGGGGTCGATGACCTGCAGCTCCGGCTGGCCGCGGTCCAGCGCCACGGCGGCGACGACAAACCGATCGCCGACGGTGGCGGTGGTGGCCGCCGATGCCGCGTGGCTCAGCACGCGCTCCCGCCCGTCCGCGAGCGAGGTCGCAACGAGCTCGCAGGGCCGGCCTGGACACGGCCGGTAGCCGATCGCCCAGTGGGCATCCAGCCCCACCAGGTCGCCCTGGTGAGCCCCCAGCGGCCGGCGGATCTCGCGGGTCTGCAGGTCCACGATCCTGGCTCCGCAGGCCTCCTCGCCGCACGACTGGACGGCCAGCCACCGCCCGCTGTCGTCGAGCGTCAGGGACGTGGCCCAGATGCGTCCCACATCGGCAACGATGGGATCCTCCGGGGCGAGCGGCGGCACGACCCGGATGGGCGCCGAGCCATCACCCGGCGCCAGGCTCCATACGCCGAGGTCTGCCCGATCCGCGCGGCGCACCGCGTGGAACAGGACCGCGCCGGAGCCCGGCCGGAGCACGGCCTGGCGAACCACGTCCGGCCACTCCAGGACACGGGCCGCACAGCCGCCGAGCGCTGCAATCGTGATGCGCGACCGCTTCCCGTCGTCTGCGGCCACGACGACCCGCCCCTCCACGGGGCCGCGCACCGTGGATTCCGGCGGCAGTTGGAGCGACGCGGCACGGCTGCCCGGGACAGTCGTGACGAGACGCCAGCCCTCCAGCGATCCCGATGTCCCCAGCAGTGGCTCCAGGCTGAAGCCGCCGCGGTCCCCGCCACCGGCGTCGGCAGCGGACGCGCTGGAGCCGGCGGCCGGCATCTTCCCGGACGGTGCCGGCGCGGTGATCCCCGGGCCGTCGCCGCACGACGCCAGGGCGACCGGGTCTGACCAGCTGGAGGCGGGAGCGACGTCGCGCGCAGGCGCCGCGCCCGAGGCAAGCCCGGCGATGAGGGGGATGGCGAGGGCGGCGATCACGGGCGGGGCGGTCCAGGCTGCGGTTCTGTGGACTGGCACGAGCGAGGGCTCCTCCGGCGGGGTGGTGGCGGGAGGAGGCGGACCGGTGCATCGTCTCAGCCGGCCCTCACCAGCGGCTTATCCGGGGCCCGGCGCCGCCTTCCGGGTGCGACGGGTCTCGCGGGGCGACGTGCTACAGTCCCGCCACAACCTCAGATCGACACTGTCTGGTCGCGAAGCCGGTGAGATTCCGGCACAGTCCCGCTACGGTGAACGCCGCGCACGCGGCGCAAGTCCGGTCGCCGACCAAGCAGTGGTTGCTCACCTTCGAGAGAAAGGGATGGCACCGCATGCGACAGACCCTGTTTCGACCCCTCCGACCCCTCGAGCGCCGAGGGGTCGCGCGATTCCCAGCCCCGGTCATCTCCATCGCCATGGCTTTGGTCCTCGCCGCCTGCGGCGCATCGGTGGCGACGCCGGTGCCCAGCCAGCCCGGCGCCACGGCCACATCGGGCGTTGCTCCGACGACGGTCGCCCTGGGCGCCACCGGTGAACCTGCGGCCACGTTCCCGCTGACCCTGACCGACGACGACGGCAACCAGGTCCGGCTCGCGGCACTCCCACAGGCGATCGTCTCGCTCACGCCGGCCGCGACCGAGACCCTGTACGCGCTGGGCGCGGGCGACCGCCTCGTCGGCAAGGTCGAGGACTTCGCGGTCTTCCCGCCGGAGGCCGCCAAGGTGCCCGACGTCGCGAAGTTCGGCTCGGTGGACGTGGAACGCATCGTCGCGCTCCACGCCGACCTGGTGATCGCGGGCGGCAACGACTTCAACCCGCCGGCCGAGGTCGCGCGTCTTCGGACGCTGGGCATCCCCGTCCTGACCATCTACGGGCCCAACCTCGCCACCACCCTGGCCGACATCCAGCTGATCGGACAGGCCGTGGGCCGTGCCAGCCAGGGCAGCGCGCTGGTCTCCGACCTCAAGGCGACCTTCGCGCGCGTCCAGGACGCGGTCAAGGGCCTCGCCCGGCCGCGCGTCTACTACGAGCTGGATGCCAGCAACGGCTACTGGGGCCCGGCGCCCGACTACTTTGGCGTGGAGATGATCCAGCTGGCCGGTGGCACGCCGCTGACCAGTGGCACCGCGGGCGCCTTCCAGATCCCGGAGGAGATGATCATTGCGTTCGACCCGGAGGTCATCCTCCTGGGCGACGCCGCCTACGGGGTGACGCTCGACCAGGTGGCGGCGCGAGGCCCGTGGGCCAGCCTGACCGCGGTGAAGACTCGGGCCATCCGGCCCGTCGACGACGTCATCATCACGCGGCCGGGGCCGCGCCTCGGACTGGGACTGGTCGACCTCGCTCGGGCCATTCATCCCGGCGTCGCCCTGGCGACCGCCGCGCCGTCGAAGGCGCCCTGACGTGACCACCGGCGGGGGCCTGGCGATCGGCGCCGGGTCTCGCGCTCGTGCCCGCGGCCGGCCGCGCCGCAGGGTGCTGCTCGCCACGCTCGTGGGGCTGGTCGCCCTGGTCGTCGTGCTGGTCGCCGGCGTCGCCGCGGGATCCGTCTTCGTCGCCCCCGGCGACACGCTGGCGATCCTTGGCCACCGGATTCTTGGCCTGGGCGGCGAGCGGACCTGGCCCGAAGCGTCGGAGACGATCGTCATGGACCTGCGGCTGCCGCGCGTCCTCACCGCGATGGTCGTCGGCGTGGGCCTGTCGGTGGCCGGCGCCGCGCTCCAGGGGCTGCTGCGCAACCCGCTGGCGGACCCATACGTGCTGGGCACGGCCTCCGGGGCCGCGCTGGGGGCGGCCATCGCGGTCCTGGTCCCGGTCCGCGGCCTGGTCCTGGAGTTCGGCCTGCTCCACGGCCTGGCGTTCCTGGGGGCGCTGGGATCGGTGACCCTGGTCTATCGGCTGGCCCGCACCAGCGGCCTGGCGCCCCTGACGGGACTGCTCCTGACCGGCTACGCGGTGGGCTCGCTGCTGGCCGCCGGCCTGGCCCTCTCGATGTACCTGTCCGGCGCCGGGCTCCGCCAGATCTTCGCCTTCCTGCTGGGCGGCTTCGCGGCGGCGTCGTGGGAGCGGCTGGCGGTCGCCGCACCCCTGATCCTGGGCGGCAGCCTCGCGATCATCTCCCGCGCACGATCGCTCAACGGCCTGCTGCTCGGCGACGAGACGGCCGCCCACCTGGGGGTGAACGTGGGTCGCGAGCGGACCATCCTGCTGGCCCTGGCGTCGCTCGTCACCGCCGCCGGGGTCGCGATCAGCGGGCTCGTCGGGTTCGTGGGACTGGTGATCCCGCACGTCGTGCGACTCCTGGTTGGGCCGGGTGCCCGCCTGGTGCTCCCGCTCTCGGCCCTGTACGGGGCCGCGCTCCTGGCCGCCGCCGATCTGGTCGCGCGGCTCTTTGGCGAGGTGCCGGTGGGCGTCGTGACGGCCGTGATCGGCGCGCCGTTCTTCCTGGTCCTCCTGCGCCGGACCCGCGAGGGCTACGAGCTGTGATCCGCGTCGAAGGGGTCTCGGTCGACTACCGCGGGCGGGCCGCGCTGCGTGATGTCCGGCTGGTCGTCGGGGCGGGGGAGCGCGTGGCGCTGGCGGGGCCCAATGGGGCCGGCAAGTCAACGCTGCTGCGTGTGATCGCGGGCATCCTGCGGCCTGCCGTCGGCACGGTGGAGCTGGATGGGCAGTCCGTCGCGGCGCTGGACCGGCGCGCCATCGCCCGTCGCCTCGCGGTGGTTCCCCAGGCGGCGAATCTCCCGTTTGCGATGCGCGTCGAGGACCTCGTTGGCCTGGGCCGCCTCCCGCACGAGGATCCCATTCGCGGCCATCGTCCCGCCGATCGAGCCGCCGTGGCGGCGGCCATCGAACGCGTCGGCGTCGGCCACCTCCTGGGCCGCGACGCCCGCGAGCTGTCGATGGGGGAGCGCCAGCTCGTGCTGCTCGCGCTGTCCGTGGCGCAGGAGACCCCGCTCCTGCTCCTCGACGAGCCGACCGTTCACCTTGACCTCCGCCACCAGGTCGAGGTGATGGAGCTCCTGGCCGACCTCAACGAGCGCGACGGGACCACGGTGGTCGCCGTCCTGCACGACCTCAGGCTCGCGTCGGCCTTCTTCCCCAGGATGGCCCTGCTCGATCGTGGCCGGCTCGTTGCCGATGGGTCCCCGGGCGACGTGCTGGAGGCGGACCGGGTCCGGGAGGTCTTTGGCGTCGATCCCGCACTCGTCCGGTTGGGCACCTGAGGTGGGAGGTGCTACCCTCGCGATGGTGCGGATGCAGCGAGTTGGACTGATCGTTGTCGTGGCGGCCCTGCTTGTCGGTGCCTGTGATGCGGCGGCACCCAGCAGCGTCGCCTCCCAGCGCCCGGCCACCGCGTCCACCGCCCCGTCGGCGCGCGCTGCGGTGTCCGCCGCCGCAAGCGGCGGCG